>DASZUY010000279.1:0-3783 GCA_035547495.1 Parafilimonas sp.
ACGGCACTTTGCAACATGGAATAAAAACAGCTTTATATCTTGGGATTGGTGTTGTTACAGGCGCACAAGTGGGTGCATATTTTTCCAATAAAGTAAAACCAAAAGGCATTGTAAAAGCGCTCGCCGTTGCGTTGTTAATTGTAGGCGTGCGTTTATTATTCAGCAAATAAATTTCGCTTGCTAAAAATCAGTAATGATGAAATACAACAACAAATTTTTACTGGCTGAGTTTGTTTAATTCGTTGCTTAAACTATCAAAACGTAATTGATCAACACGAATTTCCGATTTTATACGATTATAACTTTCCGAATCACCTACATGCCGAAGTGAATCCTGAAGCCCGGTCAATTGTTTGTTGATGAGCTTTTGACTATCTATAATACCTTGCTTTTTTGTATCGCAGGAAATAAAAAAGATAAATAAAAACGGCAACAGAATTAATTTTTTCATATGGGTATTAAAACCAATCTAATGCCAGAAATAAAAATATTTTAGTGGTGATTGTTAAATCAACCGAACATAAATGTAAATGCTTCAAACCTGTTGAAGAAATTTCTGTTACAATTCTGTGTTCGCAATAATCATCAGCATTAAATAAGGTGTATGGCTACATGTTTACCATAACATCATGCCTTTTTTTCCATCAACTATAATCTTTAATGTTATCGACCTTTTTGCAGCAGCTACTATAAATATTTTTCTCAAGAAAAATCTTTTAAAACATTTGAAAAAATAATTTGAAAAAAATTATGTAACTCAAAAGTTACTCATATATTTGCGTAACTTAAAAGTTACCTATTATGTCAAACAGTATTAATCACACCATTTTTTTTCCAAATAAACCTGAAGTTGTTTGGGAATATTTAACCAATGCAGCGCTGATGGAATTATGGTTAATGAAAAATGATTTTAAACCCATCGTTGGTCATGAATTCCAATTCAGAACCAACCCCATACCCAAATTTGATTTTGATGGCATAGTGTATTGCAAAGTGCTTGAGATTATTACCCACAAAAAATTAGTGTATTCATGGAAAGGCGGACCCGGCAATGGTGTAATGACAATGGATTCCACTGTTGTTTGGACGCTGGAAGAAAAAAATAACGGCACTGTATTAAGTCTTGAACATAGCGGTGTGAAAGGCTTTGAAAAGCTGCCCATATTTAATGCGATGTACCAGGGCTGGTTAGAAAACATGCAAAAGATTTATGAACTTATAAATAAAACGAAATATGGCACAACCAACGCTTGATGCATTCCAGGTAATTGCAGATCCAAGTCGCAGGCAAATGCTGAAACTGCTTTCTAAAAAAAGTTTAACGATAAATGCGCTTGCCGAAAATTTTGATATGAGCCGCCCGGCAGTTTCAAAGCATTTAAAAATATTGGAGAACGGCGGTTTTATTTCTGTGCAGGGAATCGGAAGGGAAAGACATTGTTTATTAAAGCAGGATGGTTTTAATGAGCTGCAGGAATGGATAGATTATTTCGATTCTTTCTGGGATTCCAAACTTAAAAAATTACAAATGTTATTGGATAAAAAATCACGCTCTTGAAAAATGAAAATTACAGCTGCACATTTAGCGTTGACGCAATGCCGCAGCAAATTATTGAATGCATTTGCAACGTGCAAAACTGGTGGGCTGCCGATGTAAAAGGCAGCACAAAAAATTTGGGTGATGTATTTACAGTTGGTTTCGGAAAAACGTATAGCGTTTTTAAAATAACAGAACTTACTTCAACAAAAATAAAATGGCTTGTTACAGCATCCTATTTACCACTGTTTAAAAATGAAACTGAATGGTTAAATACTCAAATAATCTTTGAAATTTTACCTTCTGATAATTCATACAAAATTATCATGACGCATGTTGGCCTCACACCGGCGTGCGCATGTTATGTTGATTGTAATAAAGGCTGGAGCTTTTATGTTGGCGAAAGCTTGAAAAAATTAATTACAGAAAATAAAGGTCTGCCGGGCGCCGGCATTTTTACACATATTTCGAATGATAAAAAAAGATATGATGGGTTGTTGTATCTGAAAACGGAAAGCTTGCCGCAACTCAACGGTGAATATGTTTTGGTGGATGTAAAGGCAACAGAGGGAGAACGTGTAACTTCTTTTTATTCTATACAAAAATTAAACGCAGAAAATTTTAGCGCGAATGATCTTAAAGGTGAATATTATATGCTGATTGAAAATAAGCCGCTGTATGAAAATATTCAGCCGCTTGAAGATATTCAGCAAATCATCACTCGATAAATTTTAAATAAAATGAAAAATGAAAATTATTCCATCAGCTTCAATACAAATGCTTCTGCAAAAGCTGCATTTAAAAATATAAATAATGTCGCCGGCTGGTGGACGAAAAACATTGAAGGCAACACCGAAAATGTAAATGATGTATTCACTGTTCGCTTTGGTGAAACATTTGTAACATTTGAAATAACGGAAATCATTCCTGAAAGAAAAATTGTTTGGAAGGTAACAGGCTGCAATCTTCATTGGCTAAACAATAAGAAAGAATGGAATAATACAAAAGTGCATTGGTTGATCGCCAAAAAAAATAATTCAACTAAAATTACAATGATGCACGAAGGTTTAATACCACAGATTGAATGTTACACGAACTGTGAAAAAGGCTGGAATTTTTATGTAGGGGAAAGCTTAAGAAAATTAATTAATGAAGGGCAAGGCTTGCCTGATACAGCAATAGCAGCAAGAGTATAAACTTGTTTTATATGAAAAAATAAAAGCCTGGCAATGCCAGGCTTTTATTTTTGTTTGAACATTTTATTTAAGATCAAATGCGCTTTTTATTTTATCAACATAATCCAATTTTTCCCATGTAAAAAGCTCAACAGATTTTTTTACTTCTTTTCCTTCGGGGGAACGAAATACTTTTTCAACAGTTTCATTTTTTCTGCCCATATGTCCATACGCAGCAGTCTCGCTGTAAATAGGATTGCGCAATTTTAAACGCTGTTCAATAAAGTAAGGACGCATATCAAAGATCTCTTCAATCTTTTTGCTGATTTCGCCATCCGTCATCTTCACGTTTGCAGTACGAAATGTATTAACATTAATACTTGTTGGTTTTGCAACGCCGATAGCATAAGAAACCTGCACCAATACTTCATCACAAACACCGGAAGCAACTAAGTTTTTTGCAATGTGCCGTGTTGCATAAGCTGCAGAACGGTCAACCTTGCTTGGGTCTTTGCCGCTAAAAGCACCGCCACCATGTGCACCTTTACCACCATACGTATCAACAATAATTTTTCTTCCGGTTAAGCCTGTATCGCCATGCGGCCCGCCAATTACAAATTTGCCGGTAGGATTAATATGATATTTGATTTGATCATTAAAAAGATGAGCGTAGTTGGGATATTGTTTTTTTACACGCGGAATTAGTATTTCCTTTACGTCCCTTTCTATCTGCTTTTGCATGGTGTTGTCATCAGCAAAATCATCATGCTGCGTTGAAACAACAATTGCATCTATACGTACAGGTTTATTGTTATCATCATATTCCAAAGTCACCTGGCTTTTTGCATCAGGACGTAAATAAGTTATTTCCTTATTTTCCCTGCGCAGTGCAGCCAATTCAATTAAAAGTTTATGTGCAAGACTTAATGCCAAAGGCATATAATCTTCGGTTTCATTTGTAGCATAACCAAACATCATTCCCTGGTCGCCTGCGCCTTGCTCTTCTTTTTGTTTTCGGTCAACACCCTGGTTAATATCAGAAGACTGTTCGTGTATTGCAGAAAGCACGCC
>DASZUY010000280.1:0-2002 GCA_035547495.1 Parafilimonas sp.
GGTGCGTTTAAAAATTATTTTCATGCGCAATCAATAAAGGATTAATTGTTGCAGGTTGCGTTGCATCATTTATATCAATAATCATTTTTACATCAGCGCGTTTATAAACACCTTGTTCAACTTTTAAATGTTTAAATCCAATTTTCTCGTACAATTTAATTGCAGCTGCATTTTTTTTATTTGAATACAGGATAATTTTTGCAGCACCTATTTCTTTTGCTTTATCAAAACTTGCATAGCACAAACGTTCAGCGATTCCTTTGCGCCTGAATTTTTCATCAACAGCCATCTTCGTAAATTCAAAAGTTGTTGCATCAATTCTTCTGAGCGCAACAGTACCTGCAATTTGTCCTCCATATTCAGCCATTAAAATTGCGCCGCCTGGTTTTAGAATAGCTTCTTCAGGATTTGTAAGAACAAATTCATCTAATGGTTCCATTGTAAAATCTTTTTCTATCCATGCCCTGTTCAACCTTTCAAAGTAAGGCTGATGTGAAGCATTGTACTCAACAATAATTATGTTATTCATACCATTTATTTTTCATCGAATACAAAGTTTCTATATTTTCATAATTTAAAACAGATTCAGTTTTTTTAATTTTAACTATATCAGATTTTGTATGGCAAAAAATAAATTTAATTCAGATAATCACATTTACCTGCAGGTAGCAAGTGGTTTAGAAAAGATGATCACAGAAGATGTATTACACATCGGCGATAAATTACCTTCTGTTCGTGTATTGAGTGAAGAGTACGGAATTAGCGCCGGCACTGCATTCCAGGCTTATTATCATTTGGAAGGAAAAGGATTGATTGAATCAAGACCGAAGTCTGGTTATTATGTTCGTTTCAATAACAGCCGCTTTCCTGCTTTGCCTGCGCATACACAACCCAATGTTCTTTCGCATGAAGTAAGCGTTAAAGAAATGATCACTTCCATTTACAGTGATATTGCTTCAACCAACGTTATTAATTTTGCATTAGCAGTTCCCGATGCATCGCTGTTACCCTCAGCCAAACTCAACAAATCGGTTGTATTTGCTTTAAGAAATTATAAAGAGCATTGCATAAGTTATGAACATGCGCAGGGAAATATTGAACTAAGAAAACAAATAGCCAAATTAGCATTCAACTGGGGTGGTAAAATAAAACCGGATGAAGTTGTTGTTACAACAGGTTGTCTTGAAGCGATTACAATTTGTTTGAAAGCAGTTACCAATTATGGAGATACCGTTGCCGTAGAATCTCCAACCTATTTTGGCATTTACCAGGCAATTGAAAACCTGGGATTAAAAGCAGTGGAAATTGCATCAGATCCTGTAACAGGTATTGATCTTGATTGCCTGCAAAAAGTTTTGAAGAAATCTTCTGTAAAAGCATGCGTGGTTGTTCCCAATTTCAGTAATCCGTTTGGAAGTTGTATGCCCGATGAAAACAAAAAGCAATTGGTTGAAATAATCACCAGGCATAATATTCCATTGATTGAAGATGATATTTACGGTGAACTTTATTTTGGTAAAACAAGACCTAAAACTTGTAAGTCTTTTGACAGGAAGGGTTTGGTGATTCATTGCTCATCGCTTTCCAAATCACTCGCGCCGGGTTACAGAATTGGCTGGGCAATTCCGGGAAAATTTTTAGACCAGGTGAAGCAAATAAAAAGAATGCAAAACATAAGCTGCCCAACGCTTACACAGGCAGCAATTGCGCATTTTTTAATGCATGGTCGTTATGAATATCATTTAAAAAATTTACGCAAAGCTTTGCACACACAAAGCCTGCGCTATGTGCAGGCAATCATTAAATATTTTCCTGAGGACACAAAAGTTTCGCGCCCGAAAGGTGGTTTTATTTTATGGTTGGAATTGAATAAAAAAATAAACGCATTTAAATTGCGAACAGAAGCAATGAAACATGGAATTTCAATTGTACCGGGCAAAATTTTTTCTGCAAGTTCCGGTTATTCAAATTACATACGTTTAAGTTTTGGCAAGCCGTGGAG
>DASZUY010000281.1:0-6720 GCA_035547495.1 Parafilimonas sp.
GCAGCGGGTTTCATTCGTAGTTTTTGCGTTTGAATATCACATGTAGTTAGCAATAAAATTTGCACTTAGCTCACATTAACAACACATCTCATCTTACTCACGACAACAATTTTTGTAAAATCGTTAGAAATAAAAAAGTTAATAATTATGAGTGGAACAAAGATTAAAAAGCCTGCTCTTTTAATAAGACAATTAAAGTGATTGAAATCGGGCTTGGGCTTTAAAATTTCCGCTTTGAGTGATATTTAAGAAAATAGTTTAAGGTTTGAAAAATATGTTTGAGCATTAAAATTTTTCTCATTTTGACAACCGGCGGGTGGTTTCTACCACCTGTCCTTTTTATTAACACTAAAAAGGTTGAATGATTATTTTGGCGGAGATGTCAAAAATAGGAAATTGAATCAAAATGAGCATACACCCATTTATTTTTTCTAATAACCGAAACTATCGTTTAGCGAGGCATGCGACTTTTTGGTTTGTGTGGATATTGTATTATGCTATCACATCCACTTTATTAATGTATAATCACTACGGGTTTGCGAAAAGCTTTTTCGAATCTTTTTCTGAAGTGGCAGAATCAACACCGCTTGACATGTGCTTTTGCTATTTTATTCTGTACTATTTATTGCCACGATTTTTTTTTAAGGGACGGTATTTAACTATGATGCTTTTGTGGTTGGTTGCCAGCATTATTTTTATAATATTATTTGAATTGAATTCGAACTTCATTGCACCTCATATACAGGCTGCGTTCGGATTGCCGGTTATGCCACAGTCAACAAATTATGTGTGGATCTTTTTTCAATTGTTTAGCCAGATAAATATGGAGGGTTGTACGGCTACGTCTATAAAATTAGGCAAGCTCTGGTATATTAAACAGCAGGAGGTTGATTTGCTGAAGAATGAAAAAGAAAAAGTAATTCCGCACCAGGAACAAGGATTAATTCAACCGGCTTTTTTGCAAGATCTCCTGAGCCGCATGGAAAATGTAGCGAACGAAAACCCGGTAATAGCTGCTGAATCATTAAAAAAAATACGCCACCTGTTATTATATATATTGTATGAAAATGCTTCGCCGCAAATCTCATTGCAAAAAGAATTGTCTTTATTAGAAGAATATATTTATCTCGAGAAGCTTGTTGCAGGCAATAAGATACAGGTAAATACTTCTATTAATGTTATTTCTTATAATGAAACAATTGCACCGTTCATTATATTGCCATTGGTAGAAAATGCTTTTAAACAGGTATTGAGTTATTCACTACCCAACGCACTAATAGATCTTAATGTTCGTTTGCAACAGGATGTTTTATACATTGAATTAAGCTGGAGTAAACCAATAGATACGTCTTCACTAACAAACGGCCGTAATGTAATACTACATAATATTTCGAAAAGGTTGCAGCTTATTTATCCGCAAAGCCATGACTTAAAATTGATGATCGCATCAGATAAAGTGCTTGTATCACTCCGGTTAAATCTTAAAAAAGCTATTAATTAATTGTATTCGCAATTTTTTTATTTATGTGGCAGACTAGTAATTATTTAAGCGATTTTATTTAACTTGGTATGCTTTTTTAATACTGCATTATTATAATTATTCCTTCCCGTTTTCTTATTGTAAGACGTTGCATGAACGAAGGATGAACGTAAGATGACGACGCATCCCAGAGGGAGACTACAAGAAGAGCACAATAAGAGTACAAGGTGTCTAGCTCTTCAATAGTTTCATTATAAGTTTAGCACACGAGATTCCACCTTGCGTTAAGCACTCTCTTATTATTGATAACAGAAGACATAATTGCCTTTATAAAAGCGTTTCGGTACCAACAGATTTGTGATGCTACCTGACCTATTACCATACATCTTTTGCAGATCCGTTTTGCTTAAACTCTTAAAAAAGCTATGAAGTAATTTTTGTTAAGCGCCCGTAATTCCGATTTCAGACATTCATTTTCCTGCTTTGGTTTTTTAGCAATCGCTTACACACAGCAAATGTTTTGATGGCGGTGTCATTAACGTTTATTTATCATCAAAACATGAGAATATGAAATTATTCTGTACAGTTATTTCTGTGCTATTGTTTTGTGCTATAACGAATGCACAAACCGTAAACATAACAGGAAAAGTAACTGATGCAGTTGATGGTTCACCTTTAGTTGGCGCGACTGTAAAAATTAAAGGCACATCAAAAGCAACAGTAACAAACCAAAATGGAAATTTTACAATCAATGCGCAAAAAAATCAAAGCCTGGTTATTTCAAATATTGGTTATGCAGACCAGGAAGTAAGCATTGGCGATCAAACAAATTTTAATATAACGCTAAGCCGGCAGGAAAATACCATTAACGAAGTGGTGGTTACGGCAGTGGGAATTACGCGTTCTGAAAAGGCATTAGGTTATGCCATAAGTAAAGTAAATCCTGATAATCTTATTCAAAAATCAGAACCCGATATGTTGAAAAGCATGCAGGGTAAAGTAGCCGGTGTTGATATACGCTCTTCACAAGGTACACCGGGCGCTGCAACACGCATTCAGCTTAGAGGTAATTCATCTTTTTTTGGAGATAATCAACCATTAATTATTGTTGATGGTGTTCCTTTCAGCAATAACCAGTTAACTACCGATAATCAAACAGTAGGTGGCTCTGCTTACGGAAGTGGCATATCAGATCTTGATCCGAATGATATTGCGACAATAAATGTTTTAAAAGGTTCTTCTGCAGCAGCATTATATGGCTCAAGAGCATCAAACGGTGTTATCATTATTACAACAAAAACAGGAAATGCGGCAAGGAACAGGAAAGGGTTAGAAATAAATTTCAGGAGCTCTTATTCAATTGAGCAAATTTCTAATTTCCCTTCTTTTCAAAACAGTTTTGGCGCAGGAACAAATTTTAGATATCAAAATGCAAACGGATCTTGGGGACCTGCATTTAATACAACGCCGGGTGGCGGGCAGAATTATAATGCGGCTGGTCTCGGCACTCCAAACGGAAGCAATGTTGATTCCATCCCAACCTGGCCGGATTATCTTAATGCTTATCCAGAATTGTTTGGTCAAAACGTTGCGTATGTTCCTTATCCAAATAATGTAAAAGATCTTTTTAGCAATGGTCATGTGTATGAAAATTCCATCAGTGTAAATGGTGGTGATGATAAAAATTCTGTTGCTTTAACTGCATCACAATTAAATCAAACAGGGTATGTGCCTAATTCATCTTACAACAGAACAAATATTGGATTGGGCGGATCAACTAAATTAAACTTTGGATTAAATGTTCGGGGAAATATAAGCTATGAACATTCAAAACAATTGGGTGGCTTCTTTGGTGAGAACCAGGTTACGGGTGCTGCATCAGAATTTGCGAGAAGTTTTTTCCTTGCAAGAAACTGGGATCTTAATCTGCCGTACCAGGATAAAGATGGTAATAATCTTATTCCAAATGGAGGAGGACAATATGATAACCCACGTTGGTCAGCCCAATACAATACTGCAACAACAGATGATGAAAGAATTGTTGGTGGTTTTCATGCAGACTTTAATTTGAATCATTGGATTCGTGTTGATTATAATCTTGGGAATAATGTAAATACTGTAAACAGGAGAGAAGTAACTGAAATAAGTTCAAGAGCTGCGCAAGGTTTGGGCAGTCTTGTAACAGATGATTATCGCATTGAAGAAATTGAATCAAATCTTACACTCACATTTACACCGAAAATATCTGATGATTTTTCTTTCAGAGGTGTTGTTGGTCATAACTGGAATCAACAAACGGAAACAAGAAAACAGGTTACGGGCAACCAATACATTGTGCGAGGACTTCATACCTTAAGCAATACCGCACAACAGATTTTTAATCTTGATTTATTTCAGAGAAGAAGATTAATGGGTATTTATGGTGATGCCTCGCTGAGTTATAAAAATTATGCGTTTCTTGATGTTACAGGCCGCAACGATTGGTCTTCTACATTGCCGATTGATAACAGAAGTTATTTCTATCCTTCTGTTTCCGGTTCATTTGTTTTTTCAGATGCTTTAAAAATGAATAGCTCCGTTTTAACGCTTGGTAAAATAAGAGCGGGTTGGGCTAAAGTGGGCAGAGATGCAGATCCTTATTCGCTTGAAGATGTATTTATTTTAGGCTCTAATTTTCTTGGACAGCCAACGGCGGCAGTTTCATCTCAGAAAAATAATCCCGACTTAAAGCCGGAGTTTTCAAGAGAAGTTGAATTAGGTACTCAATTAGACTTTTTTAAAGAAAGGATAAATTTAGATTTTACTTGGTACCATAAAATTTCAACCAACTTACTCGCGCCCATTTCAACGCCGCCATCATCCGGCTATGCAAGTTATTACACTAATTATGGAAAGATCAGTAATAAAGGTGTTGAAATAGATCTGAATATAGTGCCTGTTAGGTTAAGAGATTTTACATGGTCAATACATGGTGCATTTACAAAAAATATAAACACTGTTGAAGCTCTTACAAAAGGTGTTGATAGGTTAGCGTTAAATGGCGTTCTTGCAAATACAATTAATCCTTATCTCGAACCCGGATTGCCATTTGGTTATTTAAGAGGCACAAAAGTGTTGAGAGATTCTTTAGGTAATCTGCTTATAAATCCAGCAACCGGCGGAATGATTATAGGTACCGACGAAGCTTATATTGGTAATCCAAATCCTGATTTCAAACTCGGTATCACAAACACATTTACCTATAAAGGATTTGAATTAAGTGTGTTGTTTGATATGACCAAAGGTGGTGATATCTATTCGGAAACCGTAAGCACTTTACTTGGTCGTGGTGTTACAAATGATACAAAAGACAGGTTGACGACTTTTATTATTCCTGGTGTTTATGCAGATCCAAATACCGGTACGCCTTTGCTGGGTAACGGTAAAGAAATTCCCAATCATACTGCTATTACATCAAACGATTTATACTTCTCGCCAAACTCAACAACCGGTGCCACTTTCGGTTTTAATACCGCCAGTGAATTTGAAATATTCGATGCTACTGTTTACCGTTTGCGCGAAGTAACCCTGGGATACGATTTTCCAAAATCATTATTTAAAAATCTTCCAATAGGCGGATTAACGTTGAGCTTGTCCGGAAGAAATCTATGGTTCATCGCACCAAATCTGCCGAAGTACACACACTTCGATCCTGAAGTAAACAGCTTTGGTGCAACAACAACACAAGGCATCGAACTTTCTGCGGCGCCGACAACGCGCAGGTTTGGTGTAAATCTTAATGTAACCTTTTAAATAAAAATACTGTATGAAATTTTTTAAATGGAAATATATTTTGCCTGCAGTAATGCTTGTTGCATGCAAAAAAAGTTTGAACATAAATACAGATCCTAATAATCCCAATCCTTCAATCATATCAGAAAAGCAATTATTGCCAACAGCCGAAAAAAGTTTAGGTGATGCACTTACCATCGATAACGGTGCCGTTACAACTATCGGTATTGGAGCGGGCGTGCCAGGTGGAATATCTATAGGTGGCTTATCTGATATATGTTCTGTGTTTATGCATCAAACTATTCAGCGTTCTGAGTTAGATCAATACGGAATTGTTGGTACTTCTTTCGACATTCAGGCAGCCTGGTTAAGCTTATATCAGGGAACTACAAATAATCTTGAAGTAATTATCAATAAAGCTGATGCTAATGGCGATGCCATTTATGCGGGTATTGCAAAAGTTTTGAAGGCTTATGCTTATAGCCAGTTTGTGGATGTTTTTGGCGATATACCTTTTTCAGAAGCTTCCAAACTGGATTCGGGAATAACATATCCGAAGTTTGATAAGGACGCCGATATTTATCCGCAGTTGTTTGCTTTGCTTGATGATGCGATAAAAGATCTAAGCAACACTTCCGCAACAAACGCTAAAGTTCCATCAACAGATGATCTTATTTACGGTGGTGATCCGTCATTATGGATAAAAGCGGCAAACACGATTAAATTAAAACTTTATACACAGGAGAGATTAATAACCGATGTAAAAAATGATGTATCGCAGCTTATAAATTCAGGCAATATTATTAGCGCAACGAATGAAAGTTTTTTGCTTCCGTATGGAACGAACGGCGCAACAGATGATAGAAACCCTGCCTTCTCAGATTATTATGCTACGCAACGCAACGAATATATTTCTCCATGGTTTTATGAGATTTTAAGAGGATATAATCAAACAGTAAATACAGGTATTACCGATCCGCGTATTGCTTATTATTTCTATAATCAAATAGGCAAAACAGACCCGGCACAGAACGCTACCGATTACAGGGATAGCGCTTTCGTTTCAATTTACTTTGGTTCTGTTGGCCCCAATAAAGATAACAATCAACAAAATAGTATGACGGTGCTGGGAATTTATCCTGCCGGTGGCAGATATGATGAGGGAGATGCGCAGGTGGTATCGGGCACAAGCGGCACCGGCGCTGCACCTTATCGTTTTATTACCTATGCTGATGTTTTGTATTTAAAGGCCGAATTAATTCATGCCGGGCTTATAGCCGGCGATGAAAGATCTGTTTTACAACAAGCAATGCAGGAATCTTTTAAGCAGGTAGATTATGTAATAAACACTTTTGTAAAACCTTCGCAGAGTGTTCCGGCACTTTCAGGAACGGCAGCAGTTAATAATTACATCAATGCAGTTTTAAATGAATTTGATGCAGGAAATGCTGATAGAAAACTGCAGATAA
>DASZUY010000282.1:0-2591 GCA_035547495.1 Parafilimonas sp.
AATTATTAAAGACAGGTTGATTGACACTGTTATTGGCTGTACTATTTCTTTTATTGTGTCCTTAATTGTTTTTCCTGTGTGGGAACATCAGCAAATAAAAGATTTGATGAAAGCATTGGTTGATGCAAACAAAAATTATTTTAATGCGGGTGCATCTTTATTAAAACGAACAACTGAACAGGAGGATTTATATAAAGCCGCAAGAAAACAGGCGTTTGTTGCGCTTGCAAATCTCAGCGATAATTTTCAGCGCGTGCTTTCAGAAAAAAGAAAAACAAACGAGGTTGCTTTTTATCATCAATTCGTATCGAGCAGTTATATGCTTACCGCGCATATTGCTTCGCTTTCCGCATTAATAAAAAGATATGATGATAATTTAAAAGACTCAGATCTTAATCCTTTAGTTATAAATATTAATAACAAGTTTAAGCGCGCAGATTGTGTGTTGAATGGCGAGCTTTTGAAAACTTCTGTTTCTAATCGCAATGCGCCGATTATAAATAAAATTCAAACGTTGCTGCTGCAGCGTCAGAAAGAAATTGAAGAAGGAAAATCTGATGTGCAAACGCAAGCACGCAGTATGCTAAGTTCATTTAAGGCAGTTACAGATGAGTTTGAAATCATCGACAGTATTGTTGATGATGAAGTGAAAATTTTACAAAGAATAATAAAATAAAAGCCTGAAGTTGTTAAACGCTTTCTGTCCATTTATCTCTTTCATCCGGCGAAAATTTCCACGGTGCAAAATTATTTTCTATGTTACTGAACATTGCATTCCATTCCTGCGGCGCGTTGCTTTCTTCCATTATTAAATAACGGCGAAGCTGTACAATTATATCAAGCGGATTAATACTCACAGGGCATTCTTGCACACACGCCTGGCATGTAGTGCATGCACGTAATTCTTCCGGCGTTATATAATCATGCAGCAACGTTTTATTATCATCAACAAAATTTTTATTTTGGTTGATGTTATGCCCAACTTCTTCGGTTCGGTCGCGGGTCTTCATCATAATTAATCGCGGACTTAAAACTTTTCCCGTGATGTTTGCCGGACAAGCTGCAGTACATCTTCCGCATTCTGTGCAACTGTATGCATCCAATAAATTTTTCCAGCTTAAATCAAAAATATCTTTTGCGCCAAATTTTTTATGCGAAGGTTCAGCATTGGCTGGCGCAAGTTCAGGTTGCATTGCATATAAAACTTCATTCTGCACTTCAGGCATATTTTCAATCTTACCTTTTGGTTCAAGCCGCGCATAATATGTATTAGGAAATGCAAATAAAATGTGCAGATGTTTTGAATAAGGCAAATAATTTAAGAAAGCAAAAATGCCGGTGATATGCAGCCACCAGCAAGTTCTTTCAAGTATCATTAAGGAATGGGTACTCATGTTAGCGAACAAAGGATGCAAAAAAGAAGAAAACAAAAAATTACCTGTAAGATGCCTTCCATATTCACCATAGTTCCGTTGCTGCAATATTGTGTCTGCTGAGTTCATAGTTAAGAAAAAACTCATAAGTAAAATCTCCGTTATTAAAATATAGTTCGCATCGCTTTTTGGCCAACCGTTCAGTTCTTTCATCCACAAACGTTTTACATGCAGCGCGTTTCTTCTTAATAAAAAAATAACGCAGGCAACAAGTACACCCACCGCCAGAAACTCAAAGGCATCGATCAGCCAGGGATAAAAGTTGCCTAAGGGTTTCGCAAAAATTCTGTGTGTGCCGAACAAACCGTCAATAGCTATTTCAAGCACTTCAATATTTATAATAATAAAGCCTGCATAAATTATAAAATGCATTACAGCAACCAACGGATTGCGAAACATTTTCTTTTGCCCGAACGCAATCAGCAAAACATTTTTCCAGCGTTGGCTTTTGTTGTCAGTTAAGTTTTCATCTCTGCCCAATAAAATATTTCTTCTAACCAGGCTAATTTTTTTTGAGAATAAAAAAACTGCGGCAATCGTTAGAATGATAAAAACTATCTGCAAAACAATCTGCATAAAATTGTATAAGTTGCGAAGATAAAGTTTTGCATTTACGCCTTTTTATAAGGCTTATCTTATTTTTATACCATGGAAAACAGAACCATTCTTTCAGGAGAAGTAATTGCTGAAAAATTGCATCGCGTAGCGTTGGAAGTTGCGGAACAATTAAGTGAAGATGATACTGAACTTATCATTATCGGTGTGGAAGGTGCAGGAAAATTTGGCGTAGAAGGCGCAGGAAAATTTATTGCAACCAAGGTGGCTAATCATTTAAAAAATTATATTTCTTCTCCTATAAAAATAATCTCACTGCATTTGGATAAACATAAGCCTGCAGTAATTACTTTAAATGAAGAGGTAAATTTTGATAACAAAAATGTTTTGCTGGTTGATGATGTAAGCAACACAGGTAAAACTTTAATGTATGCGCTGAAACCATTTATTCAATTTCAACCGAAACGAATTCAGATGCTTGTTTTGGTTGAACGCATGCACAAACAATTTCCCATCAAACCAGATTATGTTGGACACTCCATTGCAACTGCGCCGGACGATTATGTACAAGTTGAAGAAAGCGATGGTACAATTTCTGTGGTG
>DASZUY010000283.1:0-10676 GCA_035547495.1 Parafilimonas sp.
ATGGCTGTGACATTGCACGCATCCGAAAGTAGTTCCCATCAGCACCTGCCACGTGGTATTCACACGGTCAATTACTGCAGCGGTCCTGAATTCTTCATTATCTGTTCCGCCCTCATCGTTGGTCATGGTATTGCGGTGAAATGCGGTGGCGATGTAATCATCATCTGTTGCGTTGGGCATTAAATCACCGGCAAGTTGCAGCGTTAAAAATTTATCATACGGCATGTCCTGGTTGAACGCATCAATCAGCCAGTCGCGGTATTTCCAGATGTTGCGGTTGTCATCGCGTTCATAACCTTTGGTATCTGCATAACGTGCAAGATCAAGCCACATGGCTGTCCATTTTTCGCCGTAATGTTTTGATGCAAGCAATGCGTCCACTAAATTTTCATAAGCTGTAGAGCTGTTATCATGCAAATATTTTTGTGCGATGGAATCGGGTGCAGGCATGCCGATGATATCAAGTGAAACACGTCTTAATAAAGTGGCTTTATCTGCTTCGGGGGCAGGTGTTAAATTATTTTGTTGCAGTTTATCGTAGATGAAATAATCAATATCATTTTTTACCCAGTCATTTTTCTTTGCGGGAATCAAACCAAAGAAAGATGCTTTTGGTTTTGGCACTTCCACTTTTTGCACCGGCACATACGCCCAATGCGTGCCCCATTTAGCGCCTTGTTTCACCCAGTCTTTTAATGTTGTAATTTCTTCTTTTGATAAAGGTTCATGATGATAGGGCATTCGATCTTCAGGATCATTAGAGGTAATGCGGCGAATCATTTCACTGTGTTCAACATCGCCGGGAATGATGGCGTATTTACCATCTTTACATTTCTTCAATGCGAGATCTCTAAACAGAAAACTTAAGTTGCCTTGTTGCCGCACACCGCCATGACAGGTAATGCATTTTTTGTTGAGGATGGGTTTTACTTCTGTGTTGTAATCTATTTCTTGATGGTTGGTGCTGAGATAAAATATTATTCCGGCTATTACAATTATTGCAGAAAGAAGAATGAGTTTTTTATAACGAACAAACATCATGAGGCAAACACGTTGAAGCGGAGATAAAGGTAGGAAATTTGATTTCACTAATCCTTTGCGAAGAGCTTCGCATTTAATTTATGTTTCTTACTTAATTTGTGTTTGTCACTTTTTTTCTCTTGAAAGAAAAAAAGTAACCAAAAAAAGTTCAAGACAAACATGATCGCTCCGCGCATTTTGTCTTGCCAACGCCTCCCTCTGTGTGGCTTTGATTATTTAAGGTTGGCTTATTGAAGTCTTAAGATTGATCAGTGTAATCAGGAAAATCTTATAAATCCCGGTTCAGACAATTAATAAACTTGTAAAGCCAAGTTGTAAAATACCTCTATCTTCATTTCGCCATGATAACTGCAACAAGCCACGAACCGGAACAACCTCCTATCAATTCACAAACAGAAAACTTACGGCGTGAAATTGGTGTTCGTGCACTTACGCTTGCTATTTTAAATATCATTGTTGGTACCGGCATTTTTGTGCTGCCGGCATTGATTGCTGAAACATTGGGTGCCGCATCTATTATTGCATACATCGTATGCGGTGTTTTAATTTCATTGATCGCATTATGTTTTGCAGAAGTTGGTAGCAAGGTTACAGTAACCGGCGGTGCATATGTTTATATTGAAACAGCGTTCGGTCCGTTTGCAGGATTTTTAGCAAATTACATGTTTTGGTTTGGCTCCGCGGTTTTTTCAGACGCTGCAGTCGCAAACGGATTATTCGATACACTAAAACTTGTTTTTCCTTCCATTGATAATGAAATTACCAGGATAGTTTTTTTTGCTGTTTTGTTTAGTGCTTTTGCTTTTATTAATATCAGAAGCTTAAAAAATGGTGTGCGCTTTATAGAGTTGGCTGCTTTTGGCAAATTAATTCCTTTAATATTATTTATAGTAATGGGTGCAGGGTTTGTATCAGCAAAAAATTTAGCATTCACATCAATGCCTTCATTAACAAGTGTTGGTTCTGCTTCATTGCTTTTATTTTTTGCATTCATCGGAATGGAGACGCCGTTGACAAACGGCGGTGAAATAAAAAATCCGCAACGCACCATTCCACGTGCTGTGTTTTTAGGTATTACGCTTGTTCTTATTTTGTATATCGCCATCCAGGCAATAACGCAGGGCATTTTAGGCGATGCAATCCTTCAGCATAAGACAGCACCACTTGCTGCGGCAGCGGGCGTTGTATTTGGACCTGCTGGTGCAACCATTATTTTAATCGCCACTGTTATTTCAATGCTCGGTTATTTGGGCGGAGAAATTTTATCTATTCCGCGCATCTTATATGCAGGCGCAAGAAACAGGCAGATGCCGAAACTATTTTCAACCATACATCCAAAATTTCTAACACCTCATTATGCTATTCTTGTTTATGCTTTTTTAGATCTTATCATTTCGGTATCAGGAGAGTTGCAACAGCTCATTGTTATTTCCAGCGCATCTATCCTGCTTATTTATTTAGGTGTTGTGCTTGCAACCATCAGGCTCAGGAAAATAAATACAACCGGTGGAGAAAAAACGTTTCGCATTCCTGGCGGCATTTTAATTCCGCTGCTTTCGGTTTGTGTAATTATATGGTTGCTGGCGCATTTAACGGCTAAAGAGTTTTTGTATGAAGGAGTTTTTATTGTTGTTTTTTGTTTGATTTATTTGGTGACGCAGTTGACTAAAAGCAAAACCTGAACTGGAAATAAATAGCATTCACTTTTGTAGCATACACACCATAAGTGCAAAACCTTTTTCTTATTTGCAACTATTATTTATCGGAAAATTTTTATAATAAAAGCTTCTCTTCACTTAGAAGTTCATCATTCAAAATACAACAGGAATGCCATACCGCTAAAAGCAAGACATTCAAATACGCTTACAATTTCATTTGGGTCTTTTGATGTGTCCATTGTTACGGCTCTTGGTATGTGCAATATGATCAACCATAAAAATAACATTACGCCTGTTAAAAATGCAACTGGTTTTCTTTTTATATTGGTAATGAAAGAAAGGCCTGCGCCCATTAATGCAATACCGCCAACATATGTCCAGAATAACGCACCGGGGATCCAAGCCGGTACAAGTGATTTTACAAAATCAGTATAAAGAAAATGATCTATGCCGAAGAGTAAAAGCATTAATCCAAAAAAATATCTTCCTAAAAAACATGTCTTGTACAAGGCTTTCACAAAACCGGAATTTGTATTGCCTGCAAATGTTTTTGCAACAATTAATGCGCCGCCGCAAAGTGCCAACAGCTTCAAAGCATCTGTCCATGCACCCATTACATTTATCATGTGGGTTAGCCTGTTGGGTAAATGACCGAATGCAAAAAATAAAAATAATACAAGCGCCAACAGCAAAGCAATTGTTCTTACATATTTACCGATAGCAATCAGCAACCCTGCTATAAAAAGAAATGCGCCTGTTAAATACACCAGTAAAGTAAGTTGTGCTGTTGCTTCAGGAGGAACCGGCAGAATTACCGGCCTGAATCCTTCGTAAAAAAAATGTAATACACCAATACCTGCAATACCTGCTCCGTAAAAAATGCGTGATATAATTTTAAGAAGATGCATAAGCTTATCTGATTAGGTTTAGTATGATTCTAATTCAAGATAAAATAAATAATATTTGGATATCGCATAAGTCTACGGTTAGCTGATTACAGATAACCGGCGGCAATTAGCCACGGATGTTCAAGAAAATTTCTGATGGATAACCCCGCTACTGCATAATTTTGAATGAATCAATAAAACATAAGCTATGAGTTACACACCATCGCCAGATCGCTACAATAAAATGCAATATAACCGTTGCGGAAAAAGCGGTTTGCAATTACCAGCTATCTCACTTGGGTTATGGCACAACTTCGGTTCGATTGATAAATTTGAAAACGGCAGAAGCATTATTCGTCATGCATTCGATAATGGTATCACACATTTTGATCTTGCCAATAATTATGGCCCGGTGCCCGGCAGTGCGGAAGAAAATTTCGGAAAAATATTAAGCAAAGATTTTACAGGGAGTTTGCGTGATGAACTGATCATCTCATCAAAAGCCGGTTATCATATGTGGGAAGGTCCGTATGGTGAATGGGGTTCAAGAAAATATTTAATTGCCAGTTGCGATCAAAGTTTAAAGCGCATGGGTTTAGATTATGTTGATATATTTTATTCGCATCGCCCTGATCCGGATACACCTTTTGAAGAAACGATGATGGCATTGGATACTATTGTGCGCAGTGGTAAAGCATTGTATGCGGGTATTTCAAATTATGATGCAGCACAATCAAAACAGGCAATAGCGATTTTAAAAAGTTTGGGCACGCCTTGCTTAATTCATCAGCCAAAATATTCCATGTTTGTGCGTTGGGTGGAGGAAGCCGAGCCAGGCAAACAAAATTTACTTGATGTGTTGGAAGAAAATGGCGTTGGCTGCATCGCATTTTCACCGCTGGCGCAAGGCTTACTTACAGATAGATATTTAAAAGGCATTCCTGAAGATTCACGCGCAGCAAAGCCTTCGGGTTTTTTACAAACAAGCGAGATAACAGAAGAAAAGATCTCGAAAATTAAAAAGCTCAACCAGCTTGCACAACATCGTAATCAATCGTTGGCGCAGATGGCATTGGCATGGTTGCTGAAAGATAAAAGAGTTACTTCTGTTTTAATTGGCGCAAGTTCGGTAGATCAGTTAAGCAATAATCTTGCTGCATTAAATAATATACATTTTTCTGCGGATGAGTTGAGTGCTATTGAAGAGATCTTAAAATAATTGACAATTCAAAGTGGACAGTTGACAATGATGATACATAGCGAGCAGTTTTATTAATGCATTCAACTGCCGGTTCAACAATGCAAACCGAACGCGCACATAACAATTAATTATTTTCTGCGCACGGATTTCTTTGCTGATTTTTTTACCACTTTTTTCTGCGCTGATTTTTTTGGAGCCGATTTTTTTGGAGCCGATTTCTTTTGAGCTGATTTCTTTTGAGCTGATTTCTTTACTGTCTTTTTTACGGCGGCTTTCTTTACCGGTTTTTTCTTTACTGCTTTTTTGGGTTTCTTTTTTTGAACAAGATGTTTTACACCTTCTTTTATAGAATCAAAAGCTTCACCTGCAAATTCTACCACGTGATCTTTACCGGTAATAATTTCATCTTTAATGTGTAAGGCTGTATCACTTACCTTTTCTATCAATGTTTTTTTTGAAGCGGATTTTTTAGCAGTCTTTCTTTTGGCTGACATAATTTAAAGTTTGCTCTAAATATAGTATTTATTAAAACAATAAAACAAGACCACGTACACGCAAGGAACAAGAAGCCTGGAAAGAGCCCAGGTGGTATGTATGCAATTAAATCAAATCCCTATTTTTTAAAGAAAATATATAATTGTATTTTGCGTTCTACAAAAAAAATTTCACTCTCATGCGATTAAAGATTAGTGCTGCTTTGTGTGTTGCTGCTGTATTATTTTTTGCTTCCTGCAAAAAAAGTGTTGATAACAGTAACACAAACCCGCCACCTGATTCTACCAGCACGCCTTCCGCAGATGATTTGGTAAAAGACACGGTGTTGCTGATTTCCCAGGATGTATATTTATGGAACACCCAAATTCCATCCACCTTCGATGCAAGGTCTTATGCATCTCCTGTTGAAGAGATGGAAGGTATTCGTCAATACAGCCACGAACAAGGTTTTACCGATCCTGTAGACCGTTTTAGTTTTGCAATAAAACAAACAGACTGGGACAATGTAAGCAACGGCGTTCAGGAGGATTTTGGTATGAGTGTTTTTTTTAACACACCCACCGACCTTCGTGTAAAATATGCAGAAACTGCATCACCATCAGGGTTAGCAGGTATCCAGAGAGGCTGGCAAATAACAAAAATAAACGGCGATGCACAGATAGATACAAGTTCTGCAACCATTGACAGAATTGTGAACGCAGTGTTTTATAGTTCAAACAGCAGCTTTACTTTTAAAAAGCCCGATGGCAGCACCGTGGATATTTCTTTAACTGCTTCAACTTATCAAACGCATCCCATTTTTGCTGATTCAGTGTACACAGAAAATGGAAAGAACATTGGCTATTTAGCGCTTAATTCTTTTTTGGGCGATACAACAGAGATCTATAACGAGTTCAGTAGTATTTTCAGTAAGTTTCAGTCGCAAAACGTAACCGAAGCTATCATTGATCTGCGTTATAACGGCGGAGGCTATGTAAGCATGGCGGAGAAGCTCGCTAACTATCTTGTTCCAACTGCCGGCAATAACCAGGTAATGTACAGCCAGACTTTTAATGCTAATTACACTGATTACAACGCTACAACCAATTATAGTAAACTTGGCGGCTTAAACCTTGATAAAATATTTTTTATTGTGTCTGATAATACGGCTTCTGCAAGTGAATTAGTGATAAATGCTTTGAAACCTTTTGTAAGTGAAACTTTGGTAGGTCCGGCGTACAATACTTATGGAAAACCTGTAGGCTTTTTCCCGATACCTGTGGGCGATTGGTACACATTCCCTATTTCATTTAGAATGGTGAATAAAGATGGCAACGGAAATTATTTTAATGGCTTTCCCATCGATCATCCAACAGCAGACGGTGTTGACAAAAATTGGGGAGATGTGAATGAGAATTGTTTAAAGTCAATTCTTACTTACATCAATACAGGTGTGTTTGGGTTTGCTCAAAATGGTAATGTAAATATATCCGGTGCGGCAGCGGCAACCAGCTTGCCATCAATTAACAACAGGCTGCAAACAAAAACATTTAGAGATGCATTTAAAGGTGCTATCACTAAACAGAAATTCGTACCTTAAAGCATATTGATTCTCATTAACGAAAAAGCTCCTCATCAGGAGCTTTTTTTATTGCGTTTTACACAAGATCGTTTCTTTAATTTTTTTTCAGCTACAGCGGTGTCTTTAACTGTTGTTGTAATGCTGTCTTTAATTTTCTTTTTAGAATTGATGATATACACATCCGCTTTTGCGGCTTGTATTTTTTGTGTATCCGTCAATTTATGCATGCTATCATTCTGCGCCATTGCAACTGATGCAGAAAGAACAAACAACATTATGAGTGAACTTTTATTTCTCATGTTTTAATTTTTTTAATAAAAGATATTTGTGAATTGAACTGCAGCATTCAATTTTTACTGCATCCGGTTTTTGTTCCATTAATTTATTCTAAGACATCATAAAAGCAAATAGGTAACTACTGTAACTATTTTTAACAAACAGAAAGCACAACATGCTTAATGTGACGAAGATTCTATTTTATATTTATGATGCGATTGTGGCTTTACGTATAATTCATTTATTATTTTCATCAAAATAGCTACAACAGGCATTGCCAGCAGCACACCCCAGAAACCGCCAAGCGTGCCCATACCTACCTGTCCTATTATCACAAGTGCCGGTGGTACGTTGATCATTTTTTGCTGGATGAGTGGCTGTGTTATAGCACTCTGAATAATCTGGATTCCTGTATACATGCATATTACAATAATAACCGTTGAGGTGCCCATTGTTAATGCAAGCAATGTTGCCGGAACTAATGCTATGATAGGACCAAAATTCGGGATAAAGTTTAGCACACCTGCTATCAGCGCTAATGTAAGCACCAATGGCATTCCCAATATCCATAATCCAATGCCGGTAAATATTGCAATAAACAGGAAGCCAAAAATCTGCCCTTTGAGCCATTTTCTAAGAATGGTATTTATCTCGTTCAATAACCTATCACCCTTTTCTTTTGCATGTGGTGGAAGCAGGTGTACAAAACCTTTTTTGTAGAGTGAAGGGCTTGCCATGAAAAAAAATCCCATCAGTATAATAATGTACAAATCGCTTAGTATACCAAAGCTGGAAGAAAAAAAATGCTTTATGGCTGTTATTGTTTTTTGGGAATTGCCTGAAGCGTTTAAATAATCTACAATCTTACTGCCGAGTTTGCTTTGCTGCAAATTGGCTTTTGCGCTTTGAATGGTTGCAGGTAAAGTATCGGAAAGTTCTGAAACCTGCTGGGAAAGACGTGCACCAACAAACCAGAAAAACGCTGTTAGTAAAATTATATTAATTGATACTGAAAGCACAAGACTTAGCCTGTAAGAAAGATGAAGCTTTCTTTGTATAATACCCGCACATCCGTGAAAAAAAACGGCCATTAATATTCCGGCAAGTATGAGCAATAACAGGTTAAATAAAGTTTTAACTAAAAGAAAAATTACCACTGTTAGTAATGCAATGCCTGCAACTATCCACACTTTTTTTGTAAATGATATAACAGGTTGTTGAATTTTTGCAGCTTCGGGCATAAATTAAAATGATTTTAAAGTTCAGCACGTGTGTAATCACAGAGAGAGTACAGCGTGTTAATATAATGTAACAGTAATAGGACACAAGAAGTATGCCCCTGAAATAAGTGTAGCATAAAACATCTCATGCATTGCCTGTGGCATGCATAATCATTTTCAATTTAAATAACTGCAGTAGCACTATTTAAAATTAATAAGTTGAAAAACCATGTATGATGCAGATGCAAAAGATAAGGCTTGCTATTATCTAAACGCTAACGAGAACAAAGCGTACATATAATATTATAAACTATAGCGGCTTTGATATCACTAACTAATTTTCACAATGCTGATTGGATAAACATACTTCAGGTATAAAAACAAAAATGCCAGTGAAAGAGAAAGTATAATTAATCCAATAACGGCTGTATTAATTTTTAACCCGTCTTTTCCAACTTCAAGATCTGCCTTGATAATTTCTACAGCGTTTGCATCATCTTTAGCTTTATCATCAGATTGTTTTAAAAACATTTTTTCTGACAATCTAAATTGCAGATAAGCCATGTACAATCCCATCAGTACAATCAAAACAACAATAAAGAAAATAATAATTGAACTGATGTATTGCCATTGAAACACTTTTTTATTTTGTTTGAATGTGTATTCATAAACATCCTGCCGCATTTTTAATGCAGCTGAATCTGCTGATGATAAAATGAATTGCGTTTTAACCGAATCAGGAACATGCATAGTGTCTGCCATGCTAAAAAAATCATCTACGCTTTTATGTTTTGCAGTGTCTTGCCCCTGCGAATAAAAGGTGCACAATAACGCAATGGCAACTAAAATTTTTTTCATTTGTTACAATAATTTTCCTGGATAAATAAAGAGAACTTTTGCCGCAGTTCAATGATCTTATCCAAATTTCCGTTTGGCACTTTTGTTTTTTCTATTGTGAAATAATTATTTACCTGATCCCTGGCAACATTGCATCTTGAACTCAAATCATAAATGTATTGCATCCATGCGTTTGCTATTCTTTGTTTATTGTTTCCGGTTGCAGATGGCATTGGTGGCAGTTCAATAGCAGGTGCAGATTCTCTGCCAAGAGCGTAAGGTAAGAAAGTCAGTTTCTGTTCGGCAATCATCTGCTGCAGTCGCGGAAAACTGTTCATGTATGTAGAATCATTTTGGTTGATGAACCCCAGGGTATTTACGTCAATATTTATAGTAAGCAGTTCAGTGCCGGATGCAGATACACTGCGTGTTACCATCATCGAGTCCTGCTTGTTTAATGGAAGATTATTTTCAAGTTTATGCAGCAACAATAGAAAATATATGATTTCAGGCGCCATCATATTCATATCTCCAAGCTGCTCTTTTTTTTCGTCAAGATCCTGGTTCGCAATGTAAAGTTGGTGCGATAAAGAATCTATGCGGCTTTGCATGATCTGCGTAAGATCTTTATTCAAAAAATTGGACAGTGGAGAATTATTTTGCGCATAACATGAACCTAAAAAAAGAATTGTAGCAGTTAGTAAAACAAATTTTTTCATAACTGAATTTAGCTGATAAAAAAAATTCTATCTAAAGAATGATGAGAACTACACCAAAAATTAAATATAATTCATTATTTTTTGTATTAATATTTAAAACGAATCTCTACGCTTCACCTACCCCGTTATTATCTTCGCAGCATGTTCTATCCTGCGCTTCGTAAGCTGCTCTTTCTTTTTCCAACTGAAGGCATACATTATTTTTCCATGAACAGCTTGAAAGCAGCAACTAGCATTTCCATCACAAAAAAAATAATTGAAAAAACTTTTCAGTACGATCATCCTTCATTACAAAAAAATATTTTCGGTTTACAATTTAAAAACCCGGTGGGCTTAGGTGCAGGCTTTGATAAAAATGCTTTGTATTTAAATGAGCTGGAAACATTGGGTTTTGGTTTTGTTGAGATAGGAACGGTTACGCCAAAACCGCAACCGGGAAATGATAAACCGCGTTTATTTCGTTTGCCAAAAGATAAAGCGTTAATCAATAGGATGGGTTTTAATAATGATGGTGTTGATATAATTAGAAAGCGTCTTGAACATTGGAAAACGGTAAACTCAAAACTGAAAACTGAAAACTTAATCGTTGGCGGCAACATTGGAAAAAATAAGATAACTGTAAACGAAGAAGCTTATAAAGATTATGAAATTTGTTTTAGGGAATTGTTTGATTGCGTTGAGTATTTTGCAGTGAATGTAAGTTCACCCAACACACCAGGCTTGCGTGCATTGCAGGAGAAAGAATCGCTGAGAAAGATTTTATTGCAACTGCAAAACATTA
>DASZUY010000284.1:0-2657 GCA_035547495.1 Parafilimonas sp.
TAATGATGTTGATGTTTTTACAAATGATGTTGCACTTATTGCCATCATTGAAAAAAACAAACTGATTGGTTTTAATGTTGCTGCTGGTGGCGGAATGGGAATGACGCATGGCAATGCGGAGACTTATCCAAGGCTTGCTTCAATGCTTGGCTTTGTAAATAAGAATGATGTATTTAAAACAGTTTATGCCATTGCAACAACACAAAGAGATTTTGGAAATCGCAACGATAGAAAACTTGCGCGATTAAAATATACGATTGATAAACTTGGTCTTGATTTTTTTAAAACTGAAGTTGAACAAAGAAGCGGCATCAATTTTCAACCTGGAAAAAAATATGAGTTAACAATCCGTCATGATGAATATGGCTGGCATCAAAATCATGAAGGATTATATTACTACACTGCTTTTGTTGAAACAGGTCGCGTTCACGATTCTGATAAAACGCAAATGAAGAGAGCGTTTTATGAAATTGCAAAAACAGGCAAAGCGCAATTCAGATTTACCTGTAATCAAAATGTAATTATCAGCGATATACTTCCTGAACATAAAATTGAAATTGAAAATATTTTGCAATGGCATGGCGTAATTGCGGCAACTGAATTGGCATCGCTTGTGCGCAGAAATGCGATTGCTTGTGTTGCGTTCAATACTTGCCCTTTAGCATTGGCAGAAGCGCAACGTTACCTGCCTTCGCTCATTGATAAAATTGAGATTCTTTTAAACAAGCATAATTTAAATAATGAAGATTTAAGTGTGCGCATGACTGGTTGCCCGAATGGTTGTGGTCGTCCATATATTTCTGAAATTGGTTTTGTGGGAACAGCTTATGGAAAATACAATTTGCATTTAGGCGCTGATGTTGCAGGTAAAAGATTGAATAAAATTTATAAACAGAATTTGGAAGAGGCAGAAATATTAAACACGCTTGATAAATTGCTGTGTGATTTTTCAAACAACAGAAATGTAAGTGAACCTTTTGGTGATTATGTTATAAGAAAACAAATTGTTTAAAGATGCGTCAGGCACCATCAAGGTGCCAGACGCTTAAAAATCTTTATGAGTCAAAATAAAAATAATCTCTTCCCTGTTTTCTTTAAGCTCGAAGAACTGCGTCTGTTAATTATCGGTGCTGGCGAAATTGGTTATGAAAAACTATGTGCGGTGCTTACAAATTCTCCTAACACAAGAATAAGAATTGTTGCAAATTATTTTAAGCCTGAAGTACAAGAGCTTTCGTTTCAATTTCCAAACATTCAATTAATTTTTGCAGATTATAAAGCTGTTTTTTTAGAGCAATGTGATCTTGTGATTGCTGCGGTAAATGATGTTGAACTGGCAGAACAAATAAAAAACGATGCAAAACAAAAAGGCAAACTAATTAATGCTGCAGATAAACCTTCGCTTTGCGATTTTTATCTTGGTTCTGTTGTTACAAAAGGCGATATAAAAATTGCTATTTCAACAAATGGAAAATCTCCAACGCTGGCGAAAAGATTAAAGGAATTTTTTAATGAAGTGTTGCCTGACGAAATTGAAACAGCCTTATCAAATCTTCACACAATAAGAAATAAAATTAAGACCGGATTTAAAGAGCGTGTAAAAAAGTTAAATGAGATTACGGCTTCGCTGATTGAAAACTAAGGTTTGGTTTGTTGACATTTTATGTTGCAAAGCAATTATATTTGTATCAACAACCTAAACTATCAAACTTGAATACCACTAAAAAACAGCGCCTTAAACTTGCCGTAAGCTTCGGAATATTTTTCGCAGTTTTTTCCATTGCCGATAAAATCATAAACAATAACCATTCTTCTCCTTTGCAAATATTGAAGTATGTAGCTTCCGGCTTATTTGAAGGCGCTATTACAGGTATGATTTTTACCTGGATCATCGCATTATTTAGTAATTCAAGATTTGTAAAATCAACAACTAAAATTGAAATAGCCCCGGATGAAACTATTGTTTTGGAAACACCGGCTAGTCATTTTAAAGGCATGGAGGCAGTGGGTGGAAAATTATATCTTACCAATAAAAGGATAACTTTTAAATCGCATAAATTCAATATTCAAAATCATCAATTAGATATTTTATTAGACGAAATTATTTCTGTTAGCCAATACAAAAGTTTGGGATTGGTGAATAATGGCTTGTCAATAGCTATAAGAGGAGGCGTTATTGAAAAGTTTATAGTGAATGAAATTAAAGAATGGATAGAGCAGTTAAACGAAATAATAAACTTTCGCAAATAAAATTTTCATCGAGGTTTTGGCTTTAGATAAATGAAAGATAATTGTATTGTTTTTCCAAAACTGATTTATCATCTGCGTCTAACCATTTATTAAGCATCGTTGCATACACTTGTTTAAAATCAATTCTATATTTTAAATCACCTTCATCTAAATCAGATAAATCGGGCAAAGCATTTATTAAACCTTTTTGTTTTAAGCCTCCACTAATCAGGAACATTGAGTTAGCGGTACCGTGATCTGTGCCGCCACTTGCATTTTGTTCAACACGTCTTCCAAATTCACTGAATGTAAACAGCAGCACATCATCAAAACGATTATTATTTTTCATATCAGTTACAAAAGCATTTACTGCATCATTCATTTGTTTGAATAAGAGTTGATGCGTGTTTTGCTGAAATACATGCGTA
>DASZUY010000285.1:0-17831 GCA_035547495.1 Parafilimonas sp.
CGGAAGAATTTGCACAGGCACAGGGTTTAAGAGAAAATCAAAAAGCAAAAAAAGAACCTTTCTAATGACTGCGACAGAAATACTATTCTGGATTTTAAGTGCACTTGCTTTATTTAGCGCGTTAATGGTTTTGGTTAGTAAAAATCCTGTACACAGCGTACTGTGGCTCATCATTGTTTTCTTTGCCATCAGCGGACATTATATTTTATTAAACGCACAGTTTCTTGCCATCGTTAACCTCATTGTTTATGCAGGCGCAATTATGGTTTTATTTTTATTTGTGATCATGCTGATGAATTTAAATGCGAGTGTAGAACCACAAAAAAATTCATTAATAAAATTAGCGGGTGTTATTGCAGGTGGCTTGCTTTTATTTGTGATGATGGAAGCTGTAATTAATGCCAACGAATTAACGAACAGCCAGGCAGCAATGAACGAAGGCGATATTGGGTTGATAGAAAATCTTGGAAAAGTTTTGTTCACAAAATATGCTGTGCCGTTTGAAATAAGCAGTGTTTTGTTTTTGAGTGCAATGGTTGGTGCAGTAGTGATTGGAAAGAAAGAGTAATTCGGCAATTCGACAATTAGCAAATTAGTTAATGAAATTGTCGAATTGTCAAATTAAATAATTGTCAAATTGATTTATGCCGATTCAGTATTATATAGTTTTAGCTTCAGCACTTTTTTGCATTGGCGTGGCGGGTGTATTAATTCGCCGCAATGCCATTATTGTTTTTATGTGCATCGAGCTAATGTTGAATTCGGTTAATCTTATGCTGGTTGCATTTTCAAAAATGCATTATGCAATAAGCAGTGCCGGTAATAAAAACATGCCGGTGAATACAGGTACAGATGCACAGATCTTTGTGTTTTTCATCATGGTGGTTGCGGCAGCGGAGGTAAGCGTGGGTTTGGCAATTATTGTAATGATGTATCGCAACGTGCATTCAACAGATGTGAATTTTTTAAACAGGTTGAAAAATTAAAGCCCCAGCCCTAAAGGGAGCTGGTAAGCTTAAAACAATAAATAAATTCTTAGGTTTCACGAAAGAAATCTGAGGCTTAAAAAACTCCCCTTTAGGGGTTGGGGGTATTTATGGTTTACTTAGTTCCGCTTTTTCCTTTACTTGGTTTTTTGCTGAATGGCTTGTTCAGAAATTTATCAAAAAGCCTTGTTAGCATAATTGGTTGTGGATCGATTCTCGCATCATTTGTTATAAGCTGTATTTTATTTTTTGATGTAAGATCAGGCGGCGCTTTACCGGTTCAGTCTTTATTTCCATTTATAAATATTGCGTCTTTTAAAATTGATTTTGCTTTCCAGGTTGATCAGCTTTCATCTTTATTTTTATTGATCATAACCGGCGTCGGTTTTCTCATTCATGTGTATTCAACTTCTTACATGCACGATGAAAAGGATGAACATTTTGCGCGCTACTTCGCTTATTTAAATCTCTTCGTTTTCTCTATGCTTTTATTGGTACTTGGAGCAAACTACGTGATCATGTTTATCGGGTGGGAAGGCGTTGGCTTGTGTTCTTATTTATTGATCGGTTACTGGTTTAAAAATGATAGTTACAACTATGCTGCTAAGAAAGCATTTGTAATGAACCGTATTGGTGACCTTGGTTTTTTACTCGGCATTTTTTGGTTGCTTTCAAAATTAGGAACAGCAAATTATAATGATGTATTTGCACACACTGCGCAACTTTCTTCAACTGATATAACCGGCATTACTGTTTTATTATTTATTGGTGCAATGGGCAAGAGCGCGCAAATTCCTTTGTACACATGGCTGCCCGATGCAATGGCTGGTCCAACACCTGTTTCCGCATTGATTCATGCTGCAACAATGGTTACAGCGGGTATTTATATGGTGGCACGCAGCAATGCTTTGTATTCATTAAGTGCAGTTGCAGAAAACTTAGTAGCGATCGTTGGTATTGCAACAGCGTTGTTCGCTGCAACAATTGCCATCAAACAAAATGATATTAAAAAAGTGTTGGCGTACTCAACGGTTAGCCAGCTTGGTTATATGTTTTTGGGATTAGGTGTTGGTGCTTACACCGGCGCTGTGTTTCATGTAATGACGCATGCATTTTTTAAAGCGTTGTTGTTTCTTGGTGCAGGCTCTGTCATTCATGCAATACATAACCAGCAAGACATTCGTTATATGGGCGGATTAAGAAAATATCTTCCGGTAACACACATAACTTTTTTAATTGGTTGTTTGGCAATTTCAGGCATTCCGCCGTTTAGTGGTTTCTTTTCAAAAGATGAAATTCTTGCGGCTGCTTATGCAAAGAATCCTGTGTATTGGGTGCTTGGTGTAATTGGTGCGGGAATGACCGCGTTCTATATGTTTCGTTTGTATGCAACAACTTTTCTCGGCGAGTTTCGCGGAACAGAAGAACAAAAGAATCATCTGCATGAAAGCCCGTTGGCAATCACAACACCGCTTTTTATTCTTGCCGTGCTTGCAGTAATTGGTGGCTTTGTAAATGTGCCTGAAGTTTTTGGCGGAAAATCAGCATTGCATAATTTTTTAAAACCTGTTCTCACAACAGAAAATACATTTGAGCTTACAAGCAGTAAAGATTATATGCTGATGGTCGTATCTGTTGCAGTGGCTGTAATTGCAATATTGATCGCTTTAGCAAAATATATTAAGAAGCCTGAGCTTGGGGAGCCGAAAGGTTTGGGAAAAGTGCTGGCTAACAAATGGTATGTTGATGAAATTTATAATGCACTTATTGTAAATCCGCTTGCAGCATTGGGTGCGTTCTTTAAAAATGTAGTTGATAAATCAGGCATCGATGGATTTGTTAACGGCGTTGGTACTTTCATTCAATATTCATCAAGAAGATTAAGGCTTGTGCAAAATGGGAAAGTGGGTTCATATATTTTAATGATGGTTTTTTCTTTGCTGGTTTTATGGTGCGTGTTCTGGAACCAAACTTATATTGTTGACTTCTTTAAAAAATTATTTTAATAAGCATGATTGCTTTATTACTCATACTTGTTCCTGTTATCGGTGGTTTAATTGCATTGTTCATTAAAAATGAAACTGCAGCAAAACCTTTTGCACTGCTTGTTTCAATCATCACATTAATTATTGCTTTGGCAGGTGTTTATTCTAATACTTCAAGTCAATTGCATTACGATACATCGTGGATACCAGATTTAAATAGCCGTTTTACTTTAGGGTTGGATGGATTAAGCAAAATACTTGTACTGCTTACTGCAATATCATTACCAATAATTATTACGGCAACTTATAAAAATACTTATGCCGGTGCAGGAAAATTTTATGGATTGATGTTCTTATGCCAGGCCGGAATGCTTGGTGTGTTTTTATCAATGGATGCATTGTTATTTTATTTCTTTTGGGAACTTGCTTTAATACCAGCTTATTTTCTGTGTTCAATTTGGGGAGGCGAAAAACGCATCCAGGTTACATTTAAATTTTTTGTATACACATTTGTTGGCTCGTTGCTGATGCTGGTTTCTATTTTATTTATTTATTTTAAAACAGCCGATCATTCATTCGCCATACAATCGTTTTATCATGCAGATCTTTCTGCATCGCAGGCACAATGGATGTTCTGGTTATTCTTTATTGCACTCGCTATTAAAATGCCCATCTTTCCTTTTCATACATGGCAACCCGATACATATGAACAAGCGCCCACTGCTGTTACAATGTTATTGAGTGGCGTAATGGTGAAGATGGGTGTGTTTGCAGTGATACGTTGGTTGTTACCTGTTTTTCCTGCAGCATCACAAAGCAACAGTTCAATTATTATAACACTTTCAGTTATCGGAATGTTGTACGCTTCGTTGATTGCAATAAGGCAAGATGATATGAAGCGATTGATTGCTTATTCATCTATTGCGCATATTGGTTTAATGTGTGCTGCATTGTTTGCGCAACAAAAAGTGGGATTGCAGGGCGTGTTAATTCAAATGTTTAATCATGGTATAAACATAATCGGGTTATGGATTGTTGCAGATGCAATAGAAAAACAATTGGGCACAAGAAAGTTTAGCGAGCTAGGCGGTCTTGCACAAAAAGCGCCGAAGCTGGCAATATTATTTGTGATGATGTGTCTCGCAAATGTTGCATTGCCATTAACCAATGCTTTTGTGGGCGAGTTCTTAATGTTTAATGGGTTGTTCCGTTATAATCCGATAATGGCTGGTGTTGCGGGCATAAGTATTATACTCGCAGCAGTGTACACGCTCAACATGATTCAAAAAATATTTTATGGTAATACGGTTGCATTAACTGAATCTGCGCATGACAGCAGCTTCAACGTTAATGCAGCATTGGTGATACTGGTGATTGTTGTGCTTGTGTTTGGCGTTTATCCGCAACCAATGATAAACCTTACACAGGAAGGTGGAAAGCTTTTCATCAGTGCAATAAATTTTAGGTAAGATGTAAAAATTGAGATGTAAGTATTAAATATTCATCTCAATCTTCATCAAACAAAACAATATGAACGCAATTATATTTTCTGCAGGTTGGGGAATCGTAATGATGTTTTGCAGTTTTCTCATTAGCAATAAATCAAGCTTTCGGCATATTGCTGTTGTTGGTTTGTTGTTATTGCTTGTTGTAAATATTATGGATACAAACGGGCATGCCATTTTTAATATCAACGTACATGGAATGCTTGCTTATACAAGATTTGGTTTGTTCTTCAACTCTATCGCTATCGCTTCAACATTAATTTATGTTTTACTTACAGGGAAAGACATTGAACGTCTCGGCAATTATGTTGCAGAATATTTTATACTGATATTTTTTGTGTTGTGCGGCGTTACTATTCTTTCTTCCTACAATAATTTATTAATGCTGTTTTTAGGAATAGAAATTCTCTCCATTCCATTATACATTTTAACTGGCAGCGATAAACGCAATCTAAAAAGCAACGAAGCATCTTTAAAATATTTTTTGATGGGCGCATTTTCTACCGGCTTAATGCTAATGGGTATTGCATTAATGTATGGCGGAACGGCAACATTTTCGTTAGACGTTATAAGAACTGAAACGGGTTTGTATAAAGGCGTTTCTTTCCTGGAAATTATTGGCTTATTATTCCTGATGGTTTCAATGTCTTTCAAAGTTTCAGCAGCACCTTTTCATTTTTGGACGCCGGATGTTTATGACGGAGCACCAAGTGTATTTACATCATTCATGGCAACCATTGTAAAGGTTGCCGGCTTTATTGCATTTTTAAAATTGTGTTATGTTAGAATGGCTGCAACTTCAACTGCTATCGATTGGCAATTGCTTTTTGCAGTTATTATTATTTCAACATTATTATTCGGAAATATTACCGCAGTTTTTCAGCAAAGTGTAAAACGCATGCTGGCTTATTCAAGTATTGCGCAGGCAGGTTTTATGTTGTTTGCATTATTTAGTTTGAATGATTTTGCCAGCAAAGGATTGCTGATGTATTCAGCAGCATATTGCCTTGCAACAATTGGTTTGTTTGCTGTTTTGGTAAAAATGAAAGATGTAACATTTGAAGGTTATAATGGTCTTGCCAAAACACAGCCTGTGCTTGCTGCAACCAATGCAATATTTTTATTCTCGCTTGCAGGTATTCCTTTAACGGCAGGTTTTCTTGCAAAATATTATATGCTTGCGGCTGTAATTGAAACAGGAAATTACATCTGGCTTGTTGTTATAGGCGTGTTGTTTGCCGCTGTAAGTGTTTATTATTATTTCCGCGTGATACAAGCCATGTATTTTAAAACCGGGGAGCCGCAAACAGAAACAATAACCGGCAGTTTTAAATTTGGGTTGATTGCATTGGCTGCAATAATTATTTTAATCGGCGTGTTACCGCAATATCTTTTTAACTGGTTATATTTCTAATTTTTGTGCCAGGTGCAAAGCTGCAAAAGCGCAGCGATTCTTTTCTTGATTGCTTATTTTGCGCCTTTGCGTGAAATTACCTTTCACATAAAATTCAACATCAAATACTCGGCAACATCTTACCTTCACGTTTGACGATTTACGTTTCACGACTATGACACTCAAAGATTCTTTCAGTCTTGCTTATCGCACAGTTCGAAGTAACAGGCTTCGCACAGGAATTACGGTTGCCATTATTGCTTTTGGTATAATGGCTTTAATTGGAATCATCACCGCAATACAGGCAATGAATGAAGGACTGAAGGACAGCTTTAATACGATGGGCGCAAATGGCTTTACCATTTCGTATAAAGAACGTTTTCGTTTTAATGATGATGACAACAATCAGAAAGTTGATAAAACAAAAAAAGTAAAGAAGTCAAATCTTGATAAATATATTCAGCCTTACGAAGCGGAAATGTTTAAAGAAAAATTTCATTACCCGAGCGCACTTGTAAGTATATGGCTGAATGGCTTTAGTAATTACGAAGTGCATTATCAAAACAAAAAAACAAACCCGAATGTGCGCATGGTGGGTGGTGATGAAAATTATCTTACGGTGAATGGATTTAATATTGAAGCCGGAAGAAATTTAACGCCGCTTGATGTGCAGAGTGGCCGCAATGTTTGTTTGATTGGCAGCGATGTTGCTGCAAAACTTTTTGGACAATTTAAAGATAACGCTGTAGATAAATTTATTTTCGTTGGCGGTAAACCTTATCGCGTATTGGCTGTGCTGAAACCAAAAGGCTCGAGTGCATTATTACGCGCCGATAATGTTATCATCACATCTTATAATGCTGTGCGCAGAACACCTTATAGCAGCAACACATTTCTTATCGGCATACTTGCAAGCGATGTTTCTCAAATTGATGGTGCCATAAATGAAGCAACGGCTGTATTTAGAAACATACGCAAGCTGTTGCCAACTGATGCAGATAATTTTGTGATTGAAAAAAGTGATAAGCTGGCTACAACATTCATTACTTTATTGGGCAGCATACAAGGCGCTGCAGGTGCTATTGGTTTAATTACATTAATTGGTGCAGCAATCGGCTTAATGAATATTATGCTTGTTGCCGTAAATGAGCGTACACGCGAAGTGGGCTTAATTAAAGCGCTTGGTGGTAAAAGAAAAAATATTCGTCAGCAGTTTTTGTTTGAATCTGTTATTATAAGTTTATTAGGTGCTTTGTTTGGAATTATACTAGGCGTTCTCATCGGAAATATTTTTGCCATGTTTTTGAATGCAGGTTTTACTGTGCCTTGGGCATGGGTTATTGCCGGCATAATTATATGCTCTGGTGTGGGATTGCTTGCAGGCATTTGGCCCGCAGTAAAAGCATCAAAGCTAAACCCTATAGCTGCGTTACGTTACGAATAATAAAAACTTACTGAATCAACTTCGCAATCTGTTGCAGCGGCAATGTATTTGCCATCGCCATTATTTGTGTGTCGGTAGTATTTTTTGCAGTGAATGTTACCAGTGAACTTCCCAACGGAATTTGTATAGTATAATTTGTTTGACCATTACCATTATCGTCTTTTGTCAGCTGGCCTTTATAACCTTCTACTTTAATTATTTTATTATTGCCATTACTCATCATGCCGCCTAAAATAGGTGTATTTAAAAACGCATTCAGTGTTGTAATCAATGGTGAGTTGCCTATGATTGAAAGATCAACGCTGTCATTCATTCCCCATGTACGATGAATGGTGCTGCCCATAAATCCAACATTGCTCATAACGTTATCATCTTTTGTGTTTGCAGATAAGTTATTCATTGTTGAAGGCAACAAGCCGATCACTTCCTTACCAATTATAATATCAATTTCCTGCAATGCCTGTTGTAAAGAAAAATGCGCGTCTTCTAAATTACCTGCAGCATAAGCAGTTTTTGCGGAAGCAATATCTGAACTAAAATTTTGTGAGAAAGTTTTTGTTGTAAATAAAATGCATCCAAGTATTATTAAGTATTTCATTGTAATTTTTTTTGGCTGATGATTATTGTTCTCCAAGCATTTTCTTTATTCCATCAATATCGAAAGCATTGGCTGCATTCATAACATCTTGTTCGGTTGCAAAGTTCACGCACTCCCAAACGATAAGCGATGACTGTCCAAGCTGAACCAACAAAGTATAGCCCTTGCTTTCATCATAAGTTATTACAGCGCGATAGCTTTTTACTTTTGTTTGTTTTACGTTTTGATTATTGCCATTGCTGGTTGTTTGCATATAACCACCATTATTAAAATACAGATCAACAAAACCGGAATAAACAGTATTGTTACCAATCGTAACAGTCATTTGCTGATCAGCCTTTTTGTAAACACTCTGAATGGTAAGATTATTCCAGCCCCATTGTGTACTCATTACTTTGTTTTGCGTTGTATCTTTTTCCAAACCACTTACAGTCGCCGGCAAAGACTGCAGCACTTCTTTTCCAATCTGCAATTCAATACTCATTAAAGCTTGCTGAAGCGAGTAGCGTGCATCGCTGTACTGCCCTGCAGCCTGGCTTTTTTCTGCGTCGGCAATTTGCTGGTTTACATCAGGCGGAGTAGTGTTGGTTAAACCGCCGCCTCTTGTATTGGAAGGCGTACCATTAGAATTGTTAGTATTGTTTTGCGTGGTTTGATTTGAATTGCTTGTGCCATTTACAGCATTGTTTACCTTATCTTTTAATTTTTTGAGAAACTGTGCCTGGCTGCTATAACTGAAGCATAAAAAACAAACAACAAACAGAAGTGTAATTTTTTTCAATAAGCACATATCGTTTGATTTTCTTGTACACGAATATAACGAAATAAACAAGTTTTTTTCTCAGTAAAATGTCTGATATTTTATCAGCCTTTGTATGTATAAAATGAGTTAGCCTGTGCCGTGCATGTAATCACAAGATCGTTTATACAAACATGTTCCGGTTGATTCGCACAATAGAAAACTGTGTTTGCAATATCTTCAGCATGCAAAGGTTCAAAGCCTTCATAAACAGCTTTTGCTTTTTCTTCATCACCTTTAAAACGCACCAGTGAAAATTCTGTTTCTGCGGCACCCGGGTGTATTGCTGTAACCTTTATTTTATGTTGAAGCAGATCTATTCGCTGCGCTTCGCTGATGGCATTTACAGCATGTTTGGTTGCGCAATAAACATTACCTTCTTTATAAACTTCTTTCGCCGCTGTTGAACCAATGTTTATGATGTGCCCTTTTTTATTTTTTATCATTAACGGAATAATTCCTTTTGAAACATACAGCAAGCCTTTAATGTTCGTGTCGATCATTGCATCAAAATCATCAAGCGATGCTTCATCAATCAAATCTCTTCCGGCTGCAAGACCTGCATTATTTACCAGCACATTTATATTCTGCCATTCATCTTTTAAATTATTAATTGCAGAAAAAACCTCTTCTTTTTTTCGCACATCAAACTCAAGGGGTAAAATATTTGTTTTATAGTTTGATGATAGGTGCTGCGCTAGTTCTTCAAGCCTGTCTTTTCTTCTTCCAGTAATAATGCAATTCCATTTTTCTGATGCAAATTTTTCTGCAATTGCTTTTCCAAAGCCTGATGTTGCGCCGGTGATAAATATAATTTTCTCCATACCTTTTTTGCAAAAATTCAAAAAACAAATATCAAAATCCAAATAATAATCAATCTAAAAATATCAGTAACCTTTAATTGTTTTAAATTCTTTAATATAAGAATGGGGTTTTACGAATTTGATTTATATATTTTAATTTATTTGGGTTTTATGTGCCACATTTAAAAATGTGTTTTGAAGCATGTGGAAACTTTACCAAATTTTAAAAATCATCAACGTTATATTTGCCGCCGTAAAATAATCATGAAGAAATTATTTTTATTCGTACTGGTAACGATTTTTTTTACACGAATAAATGCACAACAAAAATTTGTTGTAAATGTTTCAGCAGCAAATAACAAAGTAAAAGTTGAGTGGATAAATCCCTATGGCGATAGTGTTGTGCAATTAAATATTCAGCGTTCATGGGACAGCGTTAAAAATTTTAGAACTGTCTTTGTTCCGCTTTCACCAGAACTTCCGCAAAATGGTTATGTTGATGATGTGCCCGGTAACACAAGCATGTATTATCGCGCATTTTATGTTTTGGGAAATGGAAGTTTCTTTTTTACCAAAGCAAAAAAGGTTACCAGTGGTTTAGATTTTACTGATGAAATATCGCAGAAAGAAGCAAACGATACCAGTTTTCTTGTAACGATTCATGATGATGATTCAGTGATTGCGCAACTGAATTATGCAGGGTATAAACATTTTAAAGATTCGATCATCAATTATACAAAAGACACTTTATACTCGCTTACAGATGCCGATGTTTTGATAAGATATTACGACAACAATGTTCAGTGGATGCCTTCTCCGCATGTGTACACAAATACAGATGGATATGTTCAAATATTTTTAAACGATGCTTTGCAAAATAATTATCGCATAAAATTTTTAGACGAAAACCGTAAACCCCTTTTCACCATTCAGCATGTAACGCAGCCACAACTCTTATTGGATAAAACTGATTTTATGCATTCGGGTTGGTTTTATTTTGAGTTATATGAAAATGATAAACTGAAAGAGCGGAATAAGTTTTACGTTCCGAAAGATTTTTAATGATAAATCGTAAATTGTAAATACCAATTACATCTTACTTCGTTTTCGTATTTTGCATTTCTTATAAAACAATTTTATGGTACCTGCCTTGCGTGAAAAATTCAACGCCTCGTTCACACAAAAACAATACGAAGAATATTTGCAGGATCTTAATTCAGCACATCCCGGCGATATAGAATTCAGGGTTGCAGAAACGCCCATATTTATTGATAAAGTCTTTAAAGAAAAAATTTTATCAGCCTGCGAAAGCATTGTAGATGTAATTACTAAACCGGGTTTTAAAAAGCTTACAGCGAACGCTGTTCCTAAAAATTTAAATGTGCCGAATGAAAATGAGCATTCTCATTTTATTGCTTTTGATTTTGGTATTTGTGAGAATGAAAAAGGTGAACTTGAACCGCAGCTAATAGAGATGCAGGGCTTTCCTACATTGTTTGCTTACCAGGTTTGGGATGATGAAATTACAAGAGCGCATTTTGATATTCCTTCAAACTATGATTCTTATTTAAACGGCTTTAACAAAGAAAGCTACCTGCAATTATTAAAAGATATTATTGTGGCGAAACATGATACTGAAAATGTGATACTCTTAGAAATTTTTCCGCATCAACAAAAAACAAGAATTGATTTTTATTTTACACACGACTATTTAAAAATCCCAATTGTTTGCATAACAGAGTTAATAAAAGAAGGAAGAAAATTATTTTATGTGCAGGATGGAAAGAAGACGGAAGTAAAGCGAATCTATAATCGCGTAATTTTTGATGATCTTCAACAACAATCTTTGCAAGTGCAGGAGAAAGGGAAAATTTTATTTGAAGATTTAGATGTTGAATGGGCGCCGCATCCAAACTGGTTTTATCGAATTAGTAAATACACGTTGCCATTTATTTCAAATCCTTATGTTCCGGAAACAAAATTTTTAAATGATGTAAAAACAATTCCGACTGATCTTGAGAATTATGTTTTAAAGCCGTTGTTTTCTTTCGCAGGGCAAGGTGTTGTTATTGATGTAAAAACGGAAGACATAGACAATGTAAAAGATCCGCACAACTGGATTCTTCAACGTAAAGTAAAATATGCAGAAGTAATTAAAACACCTGATGGCGGCGCGAAAGCAGAGATAAGAATTTTTTATTTCTGGAAAGATGGAGAAGCGCGACCTGTTGCTACGCAAAATTTAGCGCGCATCAGCAAAGGCAAAATGATTGGTGTGCGTTATAATAAAGACCGGGAATGGGTTGGAGGCAGTTTAGTGTTTTTCGAAAAATGATTTTTATATAAGTGAACAAAATTTTTTAATTTTTAATTCTTAATTTTTACTTGAATCTTTTCAAAGAAATTTTTGCGCGCATCTGGGCTTTGTGGGGTTTATTGCTTTTTGTGTGCACGATGTTTATTGCTTACTTCTTTTATATTCCATGTCATTTTTTGCAAGAACCGAAAAAAGCAAACTGGCATCGTTCTGTTTCAAGAGTGTGGATGTTTATTTATTTACATGCAATAGGCTGTCCATTAAAAGTAAAAGGTGCAGAAAATTTTAAAGGCGTTCCTAATTGCATAATTGTTTGTAATCACAATAGTTTAATGGATGTGCCGGTAACAACGCCGTTTATGCCACGCGCTAATAAAACAATCGCCAAAAAAAGCTTTTCTTATTTTCCAATCTTTGGATGGATATACAGTTTTGGAAGTGTTTTGATTGACAGAAACAGTGATGCAAGTCGTCGCAAAAGTTTTGAAGACATGAAGAAAGTGTTGAGTGAAGGATTAGATATGGTAATTTATCCGGAAGGCACACGCAACCGAAGTTATGAACCACTGAAGAAGTTTTATGATGGTGCATTCCGCCTTGCAGTTGATACAAAAAAACCAATTATACCAACACTGGTTTTTAATACAAAGAAAGTTTTACCCGTAAGCAAATTGCTTTTTATGCTGCCGCATAAATTAGAAATGCATTTTTTGCCGGCTGTTGAAAGTGCAGGTTGTACCGCTCAACAATTGAAAGATAAAATTTTTAAAATGATGTGGGATTATTACAAAGACAATGACCAAAGCAATTAATACTGTCTTTTGTAATTGATAATTGTTGCTAAATTCTAAGCCAGATTTTGATTTTCTTCAGCGGTTACTTTCTTTGGTGTTTCGGTTTTTTTAGCTGGAGCAGTTTTTTTATCAATATTCTTTTTTTCTTTTTTTTCTGCACCATTAAGATGTAAACCCGCCGTAATTAATTTGGTTGCTTTCTTTACACGTTTGTTGAATTTCTTTTTACCAAGACCTGCTTTTATTTCAGGCAAGGAAACTTCAAGTTTATGCGCTAATTCTTTCTTTAATTCCTTCTTCGAGTGAATTGAATTGGTTGCAGATTTTTTTGTCGCCATATGTATTATTAAAGATAACACAAATTTAATATTGCCTCTTAAATTCTAATGTTAAGTTTTTAGATGCTTTGATAGTAAACGCAAACAAAAAACCGCTTGAATGAAGCGGTTTTTTTTATAGATTAATTTATTTAAAAACTGTATCGTAAGCCAATTTTCATATTCCATCTTGAAGTGAAATCAGCAATACTCCACGCTTTGCCGGTATTTGAATCTGTTGCATAATCGGGATTAAATGTAAACGTTGGTGTAGTGGCATTTATCCAGAGGTTTGATTTTGCAACATCAATTGGCTCTGTTTCCTGGTAGTCCACATAATATGAACGACCCCATTTTTTATTTAACAGGTTTGCTACGTTAAAAATGTCTGCAGTAAATTCAAGCCTGTTCGTTTTATAAATATCCCATCCTTCTGCAACTTTAAGATCAAAATGATTTTCCCACGGCGTGCGGTTGCCATTTCTTTCCAATACTTGCCCCTGGTGATCTTTCAAATAACTATCTGAGTTGATATATGTTTCAAGCGCTTGCCAATCGTCAGGATAAGCTAATTGTGCTTCCTGTTGATTTGCGGGAACATACATTATATCGTTACTATTCCCGGGATCATCACCATTCAGATCACCATAATAAGCATAGCTGAATCGTTGACCTGACTGACCTGTGTAAACCAAACCGATACTTGTATAAAGCGGGCCATAATGAAACACTTTAGTTATATAAGCAATTACTCTTGAACCCGGGTCATAATTCGATGGCGTAAGACTTGCCTCGTTCAAGCCATTCACAGTATATACATAGCGCCAGTTGGATATAGCCTGAGAAGAAGTACCATCATTAATAGAATAAGAATGACCAAGCGTATATGCAGCACTAACAGAAAATCCATTTCTGAAAATGCGCTGCAATCTTGCTGTTATATCATATGCATAACCTTTGCTCGTATTTGTCAGCATAATTACATTCGAGAAGCGGTCATCGATCTTAGCTCCTGAATATAATGGACGCGTAGAATTTCCAATGGTAAGCATTTCAGTTGGAGGTGCTGCATTGATATCTTCATAATTTATATCATTCAGCGTTTTTGTAAATATTCCTTCTAAAGTTCCCGTCAATCCCCACGGCAATTTTTGATCTGCAGCTAAATTCATTCTGAATGTTCTGGGCACTTTAAAATTGGGGCTTGTTACATCAATTTCTGAAGGCGCACTGTTTGGGTTTAAAGGGATATATGCACCTAAATGCGGATCTTTTGGATCGTAACTTGAAAGCACTGCCTGCGGCGGTATATCTGAATACACATCATATTTGATTGACTCAACACCGGTGTTAGAATATTGATTAGAAACCCACACAAAAGGCACACGGCCTGTAAATAAACCAACGCCGCCACGCAATTCTGTCTGATGCTTTCCATTCACATCATAATTAAAACCAACGCGTGGTGAAAAAAGCAAATTGCTTTTCGGAATTTTATTCGTTGCTACATCGTTGTTTTTCGCAATGTCAGACGAATTAAAAGTTGTGTTGTCTGATGGCTTATTAAAATAAACAGGTAAATCTAAACGCAAGCCATAAGTTAAATGAAAGTTGTTTGAAATATTCCATGCATCTTGTCCATATACACCAAATTGCCCAAAATGAACTTTGCCCGGTGCAAGGTCTCCACCACCTTTTGTAGAATAACTAACATGGTATTGACTTGGTGCAGCATCATTCAAAAGATCTTCAATGCTGTTATATTGATAAGCCCCATAAAATGCACGTAGAAAAACATCCGATGTATTAAAAAATTCATTGTCCGTACCTACAGTAATTGTATGCTTTCCGGCGTAAATATTAAAATTATCAGTTAAAGTAAAATTGTCCTGGTTTAATTTATTTGCCGAAGAATATTGTTCGCCACCTAAATTATACGTTAAACCGTTTGCATCTTTAATAGTAATACTTGGAAAATCAGGACTGCTAAAACGGTTATCTCTTACAGCATTATAAGTTAAACGCAGCATATTAGAATTTCTGCTTGAGAAGTTAGAGTTCAATTCAACAACTGCCGAATTGCTTTTGTCCTGAAACAGATATCCGCCATTCGCAAATGTGATAGATGTGGGGCTGCGACTGATAGTATAGTTGCTTCCCTTCACGTAGCTGTCGCGAATGGTTAATTTATTTTTATTATCGATGTTCCAGTCTATGCGCGCAAATATTTCATCCGATTTTCTTTCAGTATTAATATCATTATAACTTCCCGGATCGTAGTTGTATGTATTGATTAGATACTGACGTATACTATCGAGTGAACTGGTATTGAATTTAGAACCTGAACCGCTTTCAGCAGGATTAAAACCTAAAGGTTGCGAACGCTTGTATAATTCAGCATTTACAAAAAAGAATAATTTGTTTTTTATGATGGGTCCGCCAACACGCAACCCTAAAGTTTTATCTGTAAAATCGCTGAGCTTATTTCCTGTAGTAACACTTTTACCAACAAAGTTTTGGTTTTGATAATAAGTATAAACGGAACCGTGAAATTGATTTGTTCCGCTGCGTGTAACAGCATTTATGCCCCCACCGGTAAAGCCACCTTGTCTAACATCATAAGGTGAAAGAACTACCTGCACCTGCTCGATTGCATCTAAAGGTATTGGGTTAATACCTGCCTGTCCGCCATTTGTACCGGAAGCCGCCAAACCAAAAACATCTGTTGCATTTGCACCATCAATGGAAAATTGGTTGTACCTGTTATTTTCACCACCGAAAGAAGTTCCCATTGAACTGCCATCGCTGTTGCTTGAATAACTTACCGCTTGTGGTGTTAATCTTGTAAAATCAGAAATGCTGCGGCTAATAGTGGGCAGCTGCTGCAACTGCACTTGTGTAATTTGCGTTGATGGCCCCTGCAAATCTCTTCCAACACTTCTGCTTGCCGATGTAACCACCACATCATTTAATGTTTGCGTTGAACTTTGTAATGAAGGTGTGAGTTTTGTATCAACACCTAAATCAAGATAAATACTATCCAGTGTTAATGTTTGATATCCGACATATGTTACCGTTACTGTGTAAGGTCCGCCAACACGCATATTCGAAATGGCAAATGAGCCACCCTTTTGCGATGCCGACACATATTTAGTACCCGAAGGAGTATGTACAGCAGTTACCGTTGCACCTTCCAGTGCTGCACCTTCTGTGGTTTTTACTAAGCCCGAAATACTGCTGGTGGTAACTTGCGCATCAATCAAAAAAGGCAGAACAATAAATAGAAATAAAGGGAGTAATTTTCGTATTTGCATAGGTAGTAAATTTTGCCGCAAATGTATAGGCAAACAATTAGTACGCTTCAAAAAACGTAATCGCTTAATGATTTAATAACATAGCCATCTTCAAATTAAATAATAACAAATAGCAGGCAAAACTGCATACTATCAACTACAAATTGTATCGCGTACCTTTGTGTAAATTTTATATATGTTGAACTCGATAGAAAGTGCGATTGAAGATATAAAGCAAGGAAAGCTGGTTATTGTGGTTGATGATGAAGACCGCGAAAATGAAGGCGACTTTATTACGGCAGCTAAAAATGTTACGCCGGAGATTATAAATTTTATGAGTAAAGAAGGGCGCGGTTTAATTTGTGTACCTATGAATGAAGAACGCGCAGATGAACTGAAGCTTGATTTAATGGTGACAAACAATACTGCGCTACATGAAACACCTTTTACCGTTAGTGTTGATTTAATTGGTGATGGATGTACAACAGGCATTAGTGCGCATGATCGTGCAAAAACAGTTCAGGCATTAATTAACCCTGAAACGAAGCCGGAAGATCTTGGAAGACCCGGGCATATTTTTCCATTGCGCGCAAAAAAAGGCGGCGTGTTGAGAAGAACAGGTCATACGGAAGCAACGATTGATTTGGCAAGACTTGCAGGCTTCGAATCTGTTGGTGTTTTGGTTGAAATTATGAATGAAGACGGAACGATGGCGCGCTTGCCCCAGCTGAGAAAAATTGCAGACAAGTTTGATTTGAAAATTATTTCCATAAAAGATTTGATTGAATATCGTTTAAAAACAGATTCTTTGATTGAAGAAGTTACGCGTGTAGAAATGCCAACAAAGTATGGCAACTTTAAGCTGGTTGCATTCAAAGAAAAAACAACCGGCGGCGAACATCTTGCATTAATAAAGGGCCAGTGGGAAAAAGATGAACCTGTTTTAACACGTGTGCATTCAAGTTGTTTTACAGGTGATATTTTAGGAAGCTTTCGTTGCGATTGTGGTGAACAATTACACAAAGCCATGCAAATGGTAGAAGCAGAAGGAAAAGGGTTGATTTTATACATGAACCAGGAAGGTCGTGGTATTGGTTTAATGAATAAACTGCGTGCATACAAGTTGCAGGAAGAAGGCATGGATACTGTTGAAGCAAATTTGCATTTAGGTTTTGGTATGGATGAACGCGACTACGGTGTAGGTGCACAAATTTTGCGTTACCTCGGCGTTACTAAATTAAGATTGATGAGTAACAATCCTAAAAAGCGGGCTGGCTTAAGTGGTTATGGTTTGGAAATTGTTGAAATAGTTTCCATAGAAATAAAACCCAATCGGCACAATGAAAAATACCTGACCACCAAACGCGATAAAATGGGTCATAAAATTCTTTCGCACAAATAGCATGATTTGATTAATTCATTTGCTATTACTTCAAATCGAAAATCTCAAAATCATTAAATCAGAAATACGAAATGGGTTTATTTAATAAGCTTTTTGGCAAAAAAGAAAAGGAAAGTTTAGATGAAGGTCTGCAAAAAACCAAAACAGGTTTTTTGGAAAAAATTACAAAAGCCATTGCCGGTAAAAGCACGGTTG
>DASZUY010000286.1:0-6552 GCA_035547495.1 Parafilimonas sp.
TGATGATAAAATTTATGTTGCTGAATATCGCAGGCGGCACAATATGAGTGAGGATGAACATGAAGATTGGTTGCTGCAATCATTTAAAATTATAAGCGACGTTTTGAACTTACCGGTTGAAAATATTTTTAGTCGCGAAAGAAAAAGACAAAGCCACCGCGCAAGCGAGCAATATGAAAAACAAAACAGTAAGGAAGAATTTTTTACGGTTGAAGAAAATGGTTTAAAGTTTTTAATCAACCTCACAGACTATTTAGATACCGGTTTGTTTCTCGATCATCGCATAACAAGAGAAATGGTGCGCAACGAAGCATTAAATAAAAGCGTACTGAACTTATTTTGTTACACCGGCTCATTTTCGGTTTATGCTGCAATCGGCGGCGCAACAAGCGTAACATCCGTTGATCTTTCTAAAACATATCTTGATTGGGCAAAAAATAATTTTTCTATCAACAATTTTAAAGACGAAAAGAAATATTTTTTTGTTCACGCTGATGTATTGCAATATTTGAAAACGCTTTCACCAAACAGTTTTGATCTTATCATTATCGATCCGCCAACATTTAGTAACAGCAAGCGCATGAAAGATTTTTTTGATGTACAAAAAGATCATGTTGAAATTATCAACAATGCATTAAAGGCTTTATCGACAAATGGAATTATTTATTTCAGTACAAACTTTTCAAAGTTTGTTTTAGATGAAGCAAATATAAAAGCATCATCCATAAAAAATATTACGAAAGCTACCACCCCATTTGATTTTGAAGGAAAGTTGAAAAGATTTTGTTTTAAGATTGAAAAATAAAAACGTTGCATCTCATCTTCTTTTAGAATATTAAATCCTGGTTATAAACAATTGATAAGTGCTACTGATATTCTTCATTATGATGGGCCCGAATATTTCTCAGTTATGTTGCGTCTTTTATAAAGAGATTTAAAATATTAATTAACCAAATTTCATCAATAAAAATTTTATCTTTCCCAAGAGGATGCTTTTGGCGGAACTTAAATAAGCATCAACAAATTGCATTAATAAACGCTAAGCATAACTCTCAATACAGTAAAGCAAAACATTCAGACAAAATGAAAAAAATATCTTTATTAATTTTAATAATTGCGACATCATTTTGTTTTGGTTTCGCATTTAAAACAATAATTTCAAAACAGACTAACAAGCAAACAATGAAAAAAGTAACAGGTATTGGCGGCATTTTTTTTAAATGCAAAGACCCCAATAAAATGAAAGAATGGTATAAAACACATTTAGGATTGGACACAAACGAATACGGAGCAAATTTTGAGTGGCGCGATGTTGAAGACCCGAACAAAAAAGGTTCTACAACATGGAGTCCGTTCGGCGAAAAAACAAAATACTTTGAACCTTCAACCAAAGACTTTATGATAAATTACAGAGTTGAAAATTTAGAAGCACTTGTTGAGGAATTGAAGAAAGAAGGTGTAACAATTGTAGACAATGTTGAAACCTATGACTATGGCAAGTTCGTTCATATTCTTGATGCAGAAGGAAACAAGGTAGAACTTTGGGAACCAGCCGACGAGTAGCGAGCAAAAACACGCCAGTTAATTTGCAATCGATTTTATGGATGGCTTGCAATTACACAGCAATGATTGCAGATAATAAATTACATGAATATAATCAGTTGCTAAGAAAATACCTGCTGCGAAATCTTTTTTAATATCCTCTGCCGTAGAATTTAAATAACAATTGCCTCAATTTCATGGCAACTGTTTCCTGTTTTGTATTGTAAATGCTGAAAGTTTTTTCTACCTATTGTTCACCGCTGCACGTAAGCGAAGAACGTACAGCAAACATCAACAATTTATTTGGAAAACGCAATCACCTCTATCATTGTTGTGTTTAAAAAATATAGTTGTAAAACTATTTTTCGCTTGCGCATCATGGATATTTTTGAACGCCACTGAAGTTAAATCAACAAGAAAAATATCAACCATATGAATTCATTTGTGTTTAGTTTTCAGGAGATCGACAAAACAAAATTTAATGTTGTTGGCGGTAAAGGTGCGAACCTCGGCGAGCTTTCAAAGATTGAAGGAATACATGTGCCGGATGGTTTTTGTATTTCTACTGAAGCGTATAAAAAAATTATTGCAGAAACATCTTCTATTAATGAATTGCTGAACCTGTTGTCAAATTTAAAAGCAGAAGAGCGAGATAAGATTCTTGCATTGAGTACTGAAATTCGCAGCGCAATTGAAGCAATAAAAATTCCTGAACATATTGTTGAAGAAATCAGCCAGCATATTTCCAGGCTTGGAGAGAAAAATGCGTATGCGATACGATCGAGCGCAACTGCAGAAGATTTACCAACAGCATCTTTTGCCGGTCAGCAAGACACTTATTTGAATGTTATTGGAAAAGCTTCGATCTTAAAGCACATCAGCAAATGTTGGGCATCGTTGTTTACCGAGCGTGCAATTATTTATCGCATACAAAATGGCTTTGATCATCGCAAAGTGTATTTGTCTGTTGTTATTCAGAAGATGATATTTCCGCAAGCATCTGGAATTGTGTTTACTGCAGATCCCATTAATGGTAATAGAAAAATATTATCGATCGATGCCAGCTTCGGACTTGGTGAAGCGCTTGTTTCCGGAATAGTGAATGCTGATAATTATAAAGTGCAAACTGGTGCAATTATCAATAAAAAAATATCAACGAAAAAAATTGTAGTGCGTGCTGCAAACGATGGTGGCACAAAAGAAGAGGCGATTAACGTTTCAGAACAAAATGAACAAGCTCTTTCCAACGAGCAAATTTTACAACTTGAGATTATTGGCAGAAAGATAGAGAAACATTTTGGTGTTCCACAAGACATTGAATGGTGTTTGGCTGATGAAATATTTTATGTTGTTCAAAGCAGACCTATCACAACTTTATTTCCAATTCCTGAAGTGAATGATGATACAAATCATGTTTATATTTCTGTTGGTCATCAGCAAATGATGACAGATGCGATGAAACCTCTGGGAATATCTATGTGGCAGTTAGTAGCAGGTGCGCCAATGTATAAAGCCGCAGGAAGATTGTTTGTTGATGTTGCACATCAATTGTCTTCAGCTAACAGCAGAACAATGTTATTAAAAATGATGGAGCAACACGATCCGCTTATCAAAGATGCATTAAACACAATTATAGAGCGGGGAAATTTTATACAAATGTTGGCGGATGATGAACAGGCAAAAACTTCACACAGACCACTTCAGGGTTTTAATACATTAAAAGATTTTGACCCGGCAATTGTTTCTGAATTAATAAAGCGTAGTGAAACAGAGATAGAAGAATTAAAACAAAACATCAAAACAAAGTCAGGACTTGAGTTGATTGATTTTATTTTAGAACATATTGAGCAATCAAAAAAAAGCCGGACTGATCCGCAAAGTTTTGGTGTGATCATGACTCCAATGAATGCTGCATCATGGCTCAACGAAAAAATGAATGAGTGGCTGAATGAAAAAAATGTAGCAGATAAACTTTCCCAATCTCTATCAAATAATATTACTTCTGAAATGGGACTGGCTTTGCTGGATGTTGCAGATAAAATTCGCCCTTATTCAGACGTGATAAATTATTTGCAACATGTAAAAGATGAAAATTTTTTAGATGAATTACCAAAGTTTGCGGGTGGAGCAGAAGTACATAATGCTATCAATCGTTTTCTCACAAAATACGGAATGCGATGTGCCGGAGAAATTGACATAACTAAACCCCGGTGGAGTGAAAAACCAACTACGCTGCTGCCGATGATTCTTAGCAACATTAAAAAATTTGAGCCTGGCGAAAGCAAACGAAAATTTGATAAAGGTTTACAGGAAGTATTAAAGAAAGAACAACAATTATTAGAGAAATTAAAGCAGTTGCCGGATGGTGAACAAAAAGTAAAAGAAACAAAAAAAATGATTGCGCTTGTTCGAAATTTTGCCGGTTATCGTGAATATCCAAAGTATGATATAATTAGCAGGCACTTTGTTTATAAGCAGGCTTTGCTTAAAGAAGCCAAACTTCTTTTAAACGCAAACATCATCCATGAAAAAGAAGATGTATACTATCTCACGTTTGAAGAATTGCGTGAAGTAATACAAACAAATAAGGTAGATCATCAACTCATCAGCAAACGAAAAGAAGAATTTAAATTCTTTGAAAAGCTTACGCCACCGCGTGTTATTACATCAGATGGCGAAATCGTTACGGGCACATACAAGCGCGAAAATTTACCTGCAAATGCAATAATAGGTTTACCTGTTTCTTCGGGTGTTGTTGAAGGAAGAGCGCGTGTAATTTTAGATATGCACGATGCAAATCTTGAAGACGGCGATATTCTTGTTACACGTTTTACCGATCCAAGTTGGACGCCATTATTTATTTCTATAAAAGCATTGATTACCGAAGTTGGCGGATTGATGACGCATGGCGCAGTGATTGCACGTGAATATGGTTTGCCAGCAGTTGTTGGAGTAGAAAATGCTACCGAACTGATAAGAGATGGTCAACGCATTCGTATACATGGAACAGATGGCTATATAGAAATTTTGTAAACGGAAATAAGTTTCAATCTTTATTTTCTCTAAATCGCCAGCGCAGGTAAAGCATACACACATTCACGATCACCGAAAAACTATTCGTGAAAATAATTGGTAAATCTTTTTTTAGAATTCCATACACAACCCACAACGAAACACCGGCAATTAAAATGATCAGCATTAAAGGCGAAACATGTTCAGCTTTCTTTGTTTTAATAGTTTTAAATACCTGCGGCATCATTGACACGGCAGTTAAAATACCAGCAACAATTCCGGTTATGATAGTTATTCTATCATTCGAAAAAATATTTCCCATTTAATATTTACTCACTAATTTTTTGCAGCTCGATTTTTTCCAAATTGGAGTTGGCAGGACCAGTGACAACATTCCCATTTGTATCATATCGCGCACCATGACAAGGACAGTCCCACGTTTGTTCAGCGGCATTCCACGCAACAGAACATTTCATATGCCTGCATACGGGATTAACCGCGTGCAAACCATCGTTATCATCTTTATAAACAGCCATTGTATGCCCTTCGTATTTTACAACTTTTCCTTCCTCATTTGCAAGTGCTGCGAACTCGTTCAACTTCTCATGCCCAAACCATTTGCCAACAAATTCTTTTACTACATCTGCGTTATGTGAAATAAAAGAAGTAAAGCCTGCAACAGGTTTTATGCGATTCGGATCATATAATTTGATGTAAGGGTTTTCTTCATTCAGTATTATACTTTTTAAGGTGATGGCTGCAATATGGCTGTACGTCATGCCGTTTCCGCCATAACCTGTAGCTACCAAAATATTATTGCCAGAACTTCCCGGCAAATAACCAATATATGGCAATGCATCAGCAGGTTCAAAATATTGCGATGACCATTTATTGTGAACTTCATCGATATCGAAATGTTCCCTTATATACGCTTCCAACTTCAAAAAACATTCATTTGTATTTTCGATATGACCAGTTTTATGATCTTCAGCGCCAACAATTAAATAGTTTGTATTATTTATTTTTTGTGATCGGATGTAGTGATACGGATCATACATATCGTAAAACAAATCTTCAGGATAATTTTTATTTTTTAAACTTACAGCCATTGCATAACTGCGCCATGGCGCACAACGCAAATGCAAAAGATTTACGCCGGGCGGAATGTGCGTTGCATAAATAAAATATTGCGACTGAAAATTTCCCTTTGAGGTTTTTATATATACAGCTTCATTGTTGTCAATATTTTCAACGCGGCATTGTTGTACAATAACGCCGCCTGCATCTTCAAACGCTTTGGCTAATGCATGCACATATTTTACAGGGTGAAATTTTGCTTGTCCGCCAACAACCATCGCTTTTTTATATTTTATATTGATGGGAAGTTCTTTCGCATAAATTGCTTTTACATTTACTTCCCTGCATGCATCATGAATATCTTTTAATTCATCAACCTGTTTATCAGTTTGTGCAAATAAATAAGCAGAAGCGTCTTTAAATCCGCAATTAATTTTATATTCTTCTATGTGCGATTTAATTAATTCGATTGCTTCTTTGCATCCGTCTGCAACAAGCTGCGCATTTTCTTTTCCAAAATTTTTAATGATCGTGGTATAAGGATTGTCGAGTAATGTATTTAAGTGCGCCGTTGTTCCGCCGGTTGTTCCGAAACATAAATTGTATGCTTCAAACACAATGCATTTTTTTCCTGCTTTTTGTAACAGCAACGCCGTTGTTATGCCCGTTATGCCACCGCCGGCAATTGCAACGTCGTATGTAATTCTTTCAGGTTGATTTTTGCTTACATAAGTTTCTGAACTGCTTTGCCATAAACTTACTGTTGCGCCATCTCTGTTGATCATGAAATAATTTTTTGAATTGATTGATTAGCTGAAATTATTCTCAGATAATCTTAATCTTCCAAAAAGCATTCCAATGAAAAACAAGTAAATAATTTATGATTTAGGCAGAAGAAATTTAATGGAAATGATGGATTAT
>DASZUY010000287.1:0-12677 GCA_035547495.1 Parafilimonas sp.
CAAAAAGAAAAACACGCTTTAGAACAGAGATATCAAAATACTTTTTTTGCTCAGCATCACTCATAAAAACTTACAAAGGTAGTAAGATTAAATTTTTGCTTTTAACGAAACATTCCGGTGAAATTGAATGTCTATGTATAAAAAGTTACCAAACAAATTTAGTAAATTCGTAGAGTATGACTGAGCACGTAGCAACACAGGAAATTGTATTGCCAAAATATAATCTTACAGAAGAACAGGAAAAAAAATTAATTCTCCGGCAATATCGTGCCCTTTTAAAACTCTTACGTCCAAAGCTTAAAAAAGAGGCATTAGAATCTAAAAGAAATGGCGAAGAATTAATTCGCCGCGCTTTTGAAATTGCAGCAGATGCACATAAAACCATGCGCCGCAAAAGTGGCGAGCCATATATTTTACATCCGATTGCCGTTGCAATGATTTGCGTTGAAGAAATTGGCTTGGGTGTTCGTTCAACTATTTGTTCTTTGTTACACGACACAGTTGAAGACACTGATGTTACAATTGAAGATATAGAAAACGAATTCGGAACTGAAATAGCAAGAATTGTTGATGGCTTAACAAAAATTTCAAATGTAATTGACACCAATAGCAGCCAGCAGGCAGAGAACTTTAAAAAAATATTACTTACACTTACAGATGATCCGCGGGTGATTCTGATAAAGCTTGCAGACCGTTTGCATAACATGCGTACACTGGATTATATGAAACCCGAAAAGCAGCTGAAGATTTCAAGTGAAACAGTTTGGGTGTATGCTCCATTAGCACATCGCATGGGATTGTATAATATTAAAACAGAGATGGAAGATCTTGCGATGAAATATCTGGAGCCGCAGGCTTATAAAGATATTGCACGCAGACTTTCTGAAACAAAAAGAGAACGCAGCCGCTATATAAACGAATTCATCAAACCCATAAAAGAGAAACTTAAAAAAGCAGGTTTTCAATTTGATATTTATGGTCGCCCAAAAAGCATTCATTCCATCTGGAATAAAATGAAAAAGAAGGGTGTTGATTTTGATGAAGTGTATGACCTTTTTGCTATTCGAATTATTGTTTACGCTCCGCCGGAAAAAGAAAAAGAAGATTGCTGGAAAGTGTATTCTTTAATCACAGATGAATATATGCCATCGCCTGAACGTTTGCGCGATTGGTTAAGCAATCCAAAGAGTAATGGTTACGAAGCGTTACATACAACAGTAATGGGGCCTCAGGGGAAATGGGTGGAAGTGCAAATTCGTACAAACCGTATGAATGAAATTGCGGAAAAAGGTTTGGCTGCACATTATAAATACAAAGAAGGAAGCAATGAAGAAGATCGCTTTGATAAATGGTTTGCACAAATACGCGAAGTAATTAGCAGCCAGGATACGGATAGTGTTGATTTTTTACAGGATTTTAAAACAAGTTTTCTTGCCGAAGAAATTTATGTGTACACACCGAAAGGTGATGTAAAAATGTTGCCGGTAAACAGTACTGCCCTCGACTTTGCATTTGCTATTCACTCTGCAGTAGGCAGCCGTTGCATCGGCGCAAAAGTGAATCATAAATTAGTTCCAATCAGTCATAAATTAAGAAGTGGCGACCAGGTTGAAATTATTACAAGCAGTAAACAAAAACCAACTGATGACTGGTTAAAGTTTGTTGTAACCGCAAAAGCAAAAAGCAAAATAAAAGATTCGCTTAAAGAAGAAAAGCGCAAAATTGCTGAAGATGGAAAAGTAACATTACAGAAAAAGTTAGAAGCAATGGGCGCTGCTTTTAATCAACATAATATTGATGAACTTGTAAGTTTTTATAAAGTACCGTCACAGCTTGATTTGTTTTACAACATCGCAGTTAAGCAAACTGAACTTAAAGAATTAAAAGAATTTAAAGTTATTGGCGACAAACTTGAACACATTAAGCCTGTAAAAATAATTACAGAAATAAAGCCCGAAGAACATAAACCTTTATCCAAAAAAGATTCTGAGTTAATTATCTTTGGTGAGAGTAGCGACAAAATAAAATATTCACTTGCTAAATGTTGCAATCCAATTCCCGGTGATGATGTGTTTGGTTTTGTTAGTACCGGCAAAGGTTTGATCATTCATCGAACTAATTGCCCTAATGCAGCAAGACTTATGGCAAACTATGCGCCGCGTATTGTAAAAACAAAATGGGCAAAGAATAAAGAGATATCTTTCTTAACCGGATTAAAAATAATTGGGATGGATGATGTGGGTGTTATTAATAAAATAACAAACGTTATAAGTGGTGAATTAAAAATAAATATTGCAGCCTTAACCATTGAATCCGGCGAAGGTATTTTTGAAGGAACAATAAAAGTTTTCGTGCACGATAAAGAAGAACTGGACGAACTGGTTGACCGATTAAAACATCTTAATGGCATTCATGAAGTACAAAGATTAGATATTGAAGAAGCTCCTACTGCTTAAAAGGCTTCGGTTGGATAATCCGTTTATCAGTTTTTAAACTCACCGCTTTTGATGGTTCATTCTTTGTTTTAGTTCGCCACATGTTATAAGCAGTTTTTACCAAAGCCAGCATTCCTAATCTCTTTGCTCCTCCTAAAACTTGCTTTCCAAAACGAAATTTTTTTGAGAAGGGATTCATCAGTAATCCTGCGCTGCTGGTTAAAATTTTCCAGCTCTTATTTGCAATCATATTATTTATAAAGGAAGGAAGAAACGCATCCGCCGCAGCTTTAACAGCTTCCTGCGGCATTTTTTTAAAATGCTCCGCAAGCGCCTGTTCCTCTTTTTTCAGAGATACTCTTAGCAAAGCAATCTCTTCATGCAACTGTTTTGCATTATTTATATGCGACAGATCGTAAACGCCATTTGCCATTGCAATTTTTTCGCTCATCTTAATCCTTTTTATGAAACAGACGAATAAGTTTATTAATAAACATGCTCTGCAATATCTTTCTTAAAAAAATTATTATAAACAAGAATACAAGTAAATAAAACAAGGCTACTATTCCAAAACCGGCAATTAAACTATTTGTAAGATCTGAAAGCCAGAAGCCTGCCGTAATGCTTGCAAAAAATAATACAAACAACAGTACTATTACTAATAGTATGCTTGTAATTATTGCAGAGGCAATTTTAGAAATTTTTTCAGTTGCCTGTAATCGCAACAGTAAAATACGCTGCTGTATATATTGCTCTAATTTTTGCTTTGTATCCTTAAAAAAGTTTTGCTCTTCGGGCATATGTGCTTTTGGTTTAATCAGTAATTGCGCTGGTAATATCTTTTGCTTTGTCTTCAAGATCACTTATAAAATCTTTTCCCTTTTTAATAAGGTCCTTAAATTGTTTTTCAAGTGAACCTGCTTTGTCCTTAACATTGTCCTTTATGTCATCAGCAGCATCAGACATATCGGATAACCATTCTCTGCCTTTATCTGTTTTCGTTAACAATAAAATTGCTGCGCCTACTGTAACGCCTACTATAATTCCTGCTAAAAATTTCTGACTCGTATTCATAATGTGTAGAATTTGATGGATGAAATAATATTATAAATTTAGAAAATTATCACTTTATTTTCGCTTATGGAAAATGCAAAAGATTTAAAAATTAATAAGTATGTTTTTTTATCTATCATAATACTTTTTGCCATTTTTCTTTTTTCAAGTTTAATTCAATTTGTTTCTGCATTTCTTGGCGCCCTTACACTGTACGTATTAAGCAAGCCTTTCGCCTGCTGGCTTTTAAAAAAAGGATGGAGCAAAAGCATGAGCTCTATACTCATCATCATTATTTCATTCTTTGTTATCCTCTTGCCGATTGCAGGTCTTGTTAGCCTTTTGTATAACAAGATTAGTGCCGTGTTGGCTAATCCAACAATAATAACAGATTCTGTAAAACAGGTAGATGCCGTTATACAACAACACTTTCATTATAAATTAATTTCAGATGATACCATTCATTCTATTCAATCCTATGCATCAACAATATTATCTGCCGTATTAAAGCAAAGCTTAAATTTTGTTACAACCATATTAATGATGTATTTCTTTCTTTATTACATGCATCAGAATATGAACCGTATGGAAGCCGGAATTGTTTTTTACCTGCCTTTTAAAAAAGATAAAATAAAATTGTTTGGTGATGAATTGGTGCAACAAACATTCAGCAATTCCATTGGCATTCCTGCTATTTCAGTGGCACAGGGTTTAGCGGGTTTTTTATGTTATTGGATTGCAGGTATAAACCAGGCAGGTTTCTGGGGTGTAGTTACAGGTTTTGCAGCATTAATACCTGTTGTGGGAACAGGTTTGGTTTGGATACCAGCTGTGGTTTATTTATTTATTATAGGCCATACATGGCAGGCAGTTTTTACAATACTTTTTGGTGCGCTCATAATGGGCACGCTCGATAACATTATTCGATTTATTCTTGCAAAAAAAATGGCTGATGTGCACCCGATCATTACAGTGCTTGGCGTAATTCTCGGCTTAAAATATTTTGGTTTTTTAGGTTTGATTTTCGGACCACTGCTTATATCTTACTTTATTATTCTGTTGAAAATTTATTATGTGGAATATGAGCAACCCGTATTACAACGACCCGGCAAGAAGCGGCAGATTATGCCTGTTTATATGCAACCGTTTTTAGGTTTTAAAAAATCAGCGAGAAAAACACCTGCTGCAAAAACACGTTCCAAAACCCCTTAAGCTTAGGGCTCTATATTAATGGAGAAAATAATCATGCGTGACTTTAATTTATCAAGCACATTAGAAAATTTTAAGTTTGGATCACGATCATGAATATTGGTTAAACCATTATGAATTTTTATTTCAGGAGAAAGGGTTACAAATCTTAAAAAGAAATTAAAACCAACGCCTCCTTCAATTGCGTAATCATTTTTTTTAAGCTTGATAAGATCTTCTGCATTACGCTCATTTGAATTGCTGGCAAGATCAATATCATACGTTAATCCGCCCAGCATATACACGCGAAAATTATCAATCCTGTCAGAATTAAATTTTATTTCAAGCGGCAACGTAAAAATGGTGGAAGGCAAAGTTTTCTTTTCTATTGCCGTTTCGTTTGCGTTCGGATATTTTAGTGAATAAGTAAAATATTTTGCACCGCCTACAATAAGCTGAGGTGCTATCCGAAATTCAAACCGGTTATTAAGATGTGCCGTTGCAAGCAAGCCGGCAGCAAAACCACCACTTGCACCGGGCTCAACAGAAAGTACGCTGTCATACTGCAAAAACCGCACGTCTTTCGATGTCTGCAAATTCATATTTGAATAGCCAAACGTTAAACCAAAATAATATGGAAGGTTATCATGGTCTGGGCGATTTTGCTCTTTCTGTGCCTTCGCATAATACATCATACAAAGAAAAAAAAATAAGAATGCAATTCGCTTTTTGAAAAAATCAACCAGATGTTTAGAATTACTCATTATAAAAAAATGTGCACTAAAACAGGGTACAAAATCGTATTAAATTCAAACTTCTCAATCTAAACGTTTATCATACAAAATAATTGTAACAAGCTTTGGCGATTTTATAATTGCTTAACAAGCTGCTGCACAATAAATTTTTGTTGATAATTGCACGTTGCTCCAGTATTTCTTCAGATTTTTATTTTCTCTTTACGCAATTCTTAATATAGCTATGAAGTCTCTTTCTCTTTGCGCGTTGTTATTAATTTTTTCAACTTGTATTTTTTCTCAACAAAAAGATACTTTAGTTAATAAGCTCGACAGCCTGAATAAAAAAACGGATACTACTGGCGGGCAAACAAACATCATTAACCCAAAAGCATATACAGAAACTACGAGAATAAGTTTTCCTGCTTATTTTGTTTTATTAGGAAATGATATAAAGCAAGACTTTACGGCGCCATTTCATCAAACATCGAAAGAATGGGCGCACATTGGAATTTACGGCGCTTCTGTTGCAGCTTTTTCTGTTTTGGCTGACGAACCTATACAGCGTTCGGCAACTAAAATTCACGATAACAATAAAACTGTAGCAAGTGTAAGCAGCTATGTAACAAAATTTGGCGGCAAATATGAATTATATTCATTGGCAGCATTAGGCGGGTATGGATTTATCTTCAACAATAAAAAAATGCAAACTACAACGCTACTGGCAACACAAGCTTACTTAACCAGCGGCTTAATAGAAAGCATTGCGAAATACATTACAGGCAGGCAAAGACCTTCTTATAATGATCCAAATCAACCGGAAGCTGAACCAACTTTTCGTGGGCCTGGGTATAGTTTAGGTCATAATATTTATAATCATAAAATAAGCACATCATTTCCATCAGGACATACAACAGTAATCTTTGCAGCCGCAACCGTTTTTGCAAAAGAATATAAAAACACACCATGGGTTCCTGTTGTAGCATACAGCGCTGCTTCACTTGTTGGGTTAAGTCGAATAACAGAAAACAAACACTGGGCAACAGATGTTATTGTTGGTGCAACTTTGGGTTATTTATGTGGCGGGCAAGTTGTAAATAATTATCACCGCTATGCTAAATTAAAAGCGCCATCTAAAAGCGGAACCCTGTCATTCAACTTAAATTATAACGGGTATAATTTTGAGCCCGGATTAGTTTATACTTTTCGCAGGTAAATTACTTTATCACCAACACTTCAAAACTTCCTGGTAACATGGGCGGTCTTCTTTGTCCCGCAACGGATGTTCCAAAATCTGCAGTCGGCGAATAAACGGTGTGTGTTGTTGCATCAACCGTTAGTGTTCTTGCGCCACGTTTTGTAGGCACATTGGCATCAACAACAAATTTATCTTTTGAAACTTCTTTTATTACGGTTAATGTTCCATCTCCATTTGATGAATAAACAGTTTTTGTTGAAGGATCAAATGCAGTTCCGTCGCAACCATCACCAATCGGAAGTTTATCAATAATTTTTCCGTTTGTTGCATCAATTACCATCAGCAATTTATTATCACAGCCGGGAAAAAGGCGCATTGTTTTTCTATCGATACATAAACCTGATGGAGATTCACCCGGCGCAATTGACCAACTGTTAATCAGTTTCATTGTGTTTATATCAACCACTTCAATTTCACTTTTGTCTTCATTGTTTATATAGATGTGACCTTTGCCATCACTTACCGCTGTTTCCGGTTTACCTTTTACATCTATCGTTGCAACAACTTTATCTGTTGAAGGATCGATCACGCTTATATCTTTACTTCCACCGTTGCAAGTGATGATTTTCTTTGAATAATCATCATAAAAAATAGCATCGGGATTTTTACCGGTTGCAATACTGTCTGTAATTTGAAATGTATTTAAGTCAAATACAAAAACATTATTCAATCTTCCATTGCTTGTAAAACCTTTGTTTAAACTATGCACAAGTGCTATTCCATGTACGCCAATTGTTCCGGGAATTACACCGAGCGAGTCACCGGTATTTTTATCGAGCACATTTACCTGCGTGCCATGCGATACAAATAATTTGTTTGAAGCTGTATCAACAAAAATATAATCCCACCAATCAGTACTTTTTATGTGAAATGTATCTGCAACATGCATTGAATTTTGCGCAAATAATTTTGCGGAAATGCACAACAGTGCGATAAGTAAAATTTTCTTTTTCATGATTTAAAGATTTGTTTGATGATGCTTTTTATTAAAATGCGGAACAAAAGTCCACTCAGAAATTTTCGCAGAAAGAATTCCAAAACCAACACCTGCAACAACATCCGTCGCCCAATGTCTTTCATTTAAAACACGTAAAACACCAACCGCCGAAGCACTGCCATAAGAAAGACACTGAAGCCATGGCTTTCCTTTTGCAAAATTATCGCTGAATAAAGTAGCAGCAGAAAAAGCCTGTGCAGTATGTCCGCTGGGAAACGCGTTGTACGAACCATTTACAATACTTGGTACCTTACTTAAATGCTTTACAGAATAAACGCTGATGTTTAAAATAACTTCATTCAACAAAACTTCCTTTGTATATAGCCACGCATTCTGTTTAGATCCCATTGCAAGACAACCATAGCCTGCGAGTATTGGTGCAAACTGCATATAATTATCTATAGACACTTTGAAATGAGGAAAGTCTTCATTGCGTTCTGCTTTTATTTTTGCATTACTTAAAAAACTTTCTTCATTGTTGGAGTAAGAAGCAAATGCTATAAAACTTGCCGGAAGGTACAATTCTCTTAAATGAAAATATTCATTATCATACTTTGGTTTTGGCGGCTTATAAGAACTGTCAAAGTATTGCGCTTGTGCGTGAAAACCTGTCAATAAAAAAACCCAGCAGAGTTTTGTTTTATTGTGGAGCAATGTTTGAAACATTAGCAATAGTTATCCTTCCTGAAAATATAGAGAGACCAATTTCAAAACTGATTTTGTAGATATTTTGAAGTTCTTTCTGTTTGTTTAAGTTTTAATGAAATTTTTTAGCACCCTTTTCTGTTTCAGTAAGATTACACTGAAATTTATTTTACCTGAAACAAGAAACACCCAGCTTCATACATTCGAATTAGCTGAATAAATTAATCAGGAAAATTATTTTGAATACAATTCTGGCTTAAATCTCTTTGCAAGAAAGCCTGTAGCAATTGAAGGATCAATATCGGCAACAGTAATTCCTGCCTCGCCATAGTTTTGATGTGCGATACATTGTCCGTCCGGTGCAATTAAAGAAGTTGCAGATTCCTGGAATTTGGTGGTATAATTTACACTTGCAAAATAGATCGTGTTCTCCATAGCCCGCATCAACATTGCTTTTTCATAATAAGGATTGGTTTTATTTCCCCATTCTGAAAGTTGAACACCATTAACATTGCTGCCTGTAAAATGCGGATGAAAAACAATCACAGCACCATTTCTTGCTGCCCATCTTACAGATTCAGGATAGCGAAAACCTTCATGGCAAATTGTAATGCCAAACTTCAAACCATTCACTTCAAATATTTTTCTTTCAGTGCCTGCAATCCAAATATTATCTTCAGTTGGGTCAAGTTGATTTTTTGATTGACAACCCAACACTTCACCATTTTTATCAATCACAAAAGCAACATTTAGCATGCCTTCACTAACAAACCAATCCATCGGTAATATAATTGCAATTGAATTTTCTTTTGCAATTACACGAGCTTTTTGCAAAGCATATCGCATATTATCCGGCGTTGATTTTTCAGTTTGAAATTCTGTTGTTGGATAACCGGGAATATAAGTTTCAGGGAAACAAATTATTTCTGCCTGTTGTTGCGCAGCATCTTTTACTAATCTTTCTAATTGCAATAAACATTCATCAATAGAACTTGAAAATGTTGGAGATGCTAAAGCTATTTTCATGGTAATAAAGATTTCAATTTGCACTAATATAAATCGCTACCAGCCAATTTTAAAAGTATGGATATTAGGAGTTTCAAAATTATACGTGCAGGTGAAACCCGATACATTACATATTTGCTCAACAATAGATAAGCCAAGCCCGTGGCTTACAGATGAATTATTCTGTGTATAAAATCTTTTAAACAATTGCTTTTGGTCGAGCGAATGTGCAGCTCCTGTATTGCTTATTACAAGTTCATTATTCAACAACAGCTTTATGCAACCGTTATTAATATTATGCTTTGTTGCATTGCTTAAAAGATTATTTATTAAAATTTCAGTAAGATAAAAGTTACCGGTTATTTTCCTGTCATGAATATCTTGCTGCAATTTTATATTCCGGCTTTTCCATAAGTCGCTAAACTGGTTGATTTTGTTTTCGAGCAGTTGTTTAATATCAACAGTTGTTTGTTCTGAAAACTGTTTGTTTTCAATTTTTGCCAGCAGCAATAACGATTGATTGAGCTTACTTAAATTTTGCAATGCATGATATGCACTTTGTATGGATTGGCTTTCTGCTTCAGATAATTTTTCATTCTGAATTAAAATATCAAGCTTGGATTGAATAACGGCCAAAGGTGTTTGCAATTCATGTGAAGCATTTTCTGTAAACTCTTTTAATGACTGATAATCTTGTTGCGCTTTATTTAAGGAATCGCTTAAAATTGAATTCAGATCTGTAAACTCATCAATGTTTGTCTTATTAAAATTGATGGCCTGCTTACTACTCAATTCAAATTTTTGTACGGTTTGTAATGAACTGTAAAAAGGTCGCCATAATTTTTTCAACACAATTCTGTTGATTAAAAAAGAAACAACAAGAATGAGTAAGATTAATGAAATAGTTATAGCAAGAATTGTTTTAATTAACGCATCAGTACCAGCAAGTGATTTACTCACTGTTACAAAATACCATGTGCTGCCCGTATTAATATCAAACGCTATTGTTCGCTGTAATTCTGAATGATTTCCTGTTGAAACATAAACTTTATGTGTAAAAATTTTATTATCGTTTTTGCCGGGTGCATTAACAGGTTTATAAGTTGTATATTGATCATGCACCTCTATAATGTTCGGTAAATGATTGAAATGATGCACATAGGTTTCTATCTCATTTTTTTCGATCTTCAAATCTTCATCAATTTGGCTGATGATTACATAGCGCAGTAAAACAGAAAACGCAGCACATCCTATCAAAAAAATAATAACGGTTGATATTACATTTACACGGTTATATTTTGCAAACAATCTCATTTAGGCAAACTAAATTTATAACCCATTCCGTAAACAGATCTTATATAATCTGGTGCGCCTTGCTGCAATAATTTTTTCCTGAGATTTTTTATGTGCGTGTAAATAAAATCGTAGCTCGTTGCAACATCCATATCATCTCCCCACAAATGTTCTGCAATTGCAGATTTACTGATCACTTTATTTTTATTGCTGATAAAATAGATGAGCAGTTCATATTCTTTTTTGGTGAGGTCGAGTTCAACATCTTTAACCGTTGCTTGTTTTTTATTGAGATCTATATGCAATTCATCAAACTCAATTACATTTTTTCCGTCAAAAGATTTTCTGCGGATGATGGCAGCAACTCTCGCGCCCAACTCGGGCAAATGAAAAGGCTTGGTGAGATAATCATCCGCACCTGCATTCAAACCAATGATTTTATCATCCAAAGAATTTTTTGCAGAGATGATGATTACACCGTCCGCCTTATTATTTTTTTTTAATTCTTTTAAAATATCTAACCCGCTGCCGTGGGGAAGTGTTATATCAAGAATGATGCAGGCATAATCATACAACGAAACTTTTTCAAATGCAGAATTAAAATCATACGCAGTTTCTGTAATGAATTGTTCATTGGAAAGATATTGGCAAATGCTTTTTGAAAGTTCCTTTTCGTCTTCTATCACTAAAATTTTCATTTGCCTTAATTAAGTTAGTTCAATCATTTATATCCGCAGTAAATACAACAAATTCCAAAAGTTAATTGTTTAAAATAAGTTTGTTTGAAACCGACCTGCTGCATAATAGAAAGAAACGCGTTACGATCTGGAAAAGCCTGCACAGAGTTATTTAAATATTCGTATGCCTGTTTATTTTTCGCGATCATCTTACCAAAACCCGGCGCAACAATTTTCATATACAAATTATAAAAACCTTTGAACAAAAAAGTTTTTGGTTTTGAAAACTCAAGTATCGCAACTTTTCCTCCCGGTTTTAAAACTTTCAACATTTCCAAAAGACCTTTTTCAAGATGTTCAAAATTGCGCACACCAAAAGCAACAGTGATTGCATCAAAATAATTTGCATTGAAATTTAATGTTTCGCTATCACCATGCATTAATTCAATCTTAGAAGAAAGATTTAATTTATCTATTTTTTTTCTTCCCAGCTCAAGCATACCATCAGAAATATCAATGCCCGTTATTTTTTCAGGCTTCAAAATTTTATAAGTAAGAATAGCAACATCACCTGTTCCGGTTGCTACATCTAAAATAAATTTCGGATGAACATTCTTTAATTCTTTTATTGCTTTTCTTCTCCATCCTTTATCAATTCCCGCACTTAAAAACCGGTTCAAAAAATCATAACTGCCCGAAATATCATCGAACATTTTTGCAACCTGGCTTTTTTTATTTAGCGCACTCTGTTTATCGGGCACTATTTCATCGTGTGCATACATTGCCATACAGCGAAGGTAATCCGTTAAAAGTAAAACGTTAGCCGCATACAGTCACGGCATAATTGTTGGTTAATGTTTTCGCAAATATTTACCATATTTTTTTTAGTCGTTTAACGCTGCTTATTTTGTAATTTATCTGCAAACACATTTCATGCAAACAGGAGAAGACATAAGAATACTTAATGAAAAAATTCAGCAGGCATCAGGCTTTACTGAAAAATTGCGCAACGAGTTAAATAAAGTAATCGTTGGTCAGTTTGAAATGATTGACCGCTTATTGATTGCTTTGTTAAGCAACGGGCACATCTTATTAGAAGGTGTTCCTGGTCTTGCAAAAACACTCACTATAAAATCGCTTGCACAGGCAGTACATGCAAAATTTAGCCGCATACAATTTACGCCCGACTTATTGCCGGCTGATGTGGTTGGCACCATGATCTACAACCAGCAGCGCAGTGAATTCATTGTTCGTAAGGGACCGATCTTCGCAAATTTTATTTTGGCGGATGAAATAAATCGTGCGCCTGCAAAAGTGCAAAGCGCCTTGCTTGAAGCAATGCAGGAAAAACAGGTTACGATTGGTGAAAACACTTTTAAACTTGATGAACCA
>DASZUY010000288.1:0-5767 GCA_035547495.1 Parafilimonas sp.
CGGAAGAATCGAATGATTACTGGTTAGCTTTTCAGCAATTGCTTTCCTTTTACAATTAATTTATATCCGCGCCGGCGCAGAGAAATTTCACGCTTATAAATATCTTCTTCATGTTTGCGTTTGCCGTAAGCTGCAAACACATCCTGCGGTGTTAATACACCAATTACTTTTTTCTTATTGTTCCTATCAACAACAGGTAAAAAATTTACTTTAAAGCGATGCATTACATCAACAGCAAAACTTAACTGGCTGTTGTTATACACATAAATATTTTTATCAGTAATTAATTCTTTTACATGCGTTGCATCATGAATTTTTGCCTCGATGATATTTCTTAGTATTACAATGCCCATCAGGTTTTCATTATCGTCTACAACAGAAAGACATTTTGGTAGATCTTCTCTCGGTGTTTCGCGAACCCATTGTCTCACTTCAGCAATGGTATTATCGCCACTTAATACTGGTGGGTCATTCTGCATCACTTCTTCAACACTTAATCTTTGCAAAATATCTGCTTCATAAGCGTTCGGTGTAAACACGCCGCGGCGATTAATTTTTTCGGTCATAATAGTGCCATGTTTCATTAAAAAGAATGAAACAAAATATGCGGCAATACATGCACCAAGCAATGGTAATAATCCATGTGGTTGCATAGTTGATTCAAAAGCAAAAACAATAGAAGTAAGCAATGCCCTTGATGCACCTGCAAACATTGCAGCCATACCAATTAATGCGCAGGTGGGAAGGTTAATTTCGCTTTGAGGAAATATACGTTGTACAATAGTTCCAAGTAATATACCAAACGCACCTCCTATTGTTAATAATGGTGCAAGTGTTCCACCAGATGTGCCACTGCCTAAAGAAATTGCCCACGAAATAAATTTCAAAAAACACAATCCCAATATTAGGTTCAGTGCCAGTTTGCCCGACAATAATGCACTGATGTTACTATAACCAACACCTAAAGTATAAGGTGCAAAATATCCAACAACACCAACAGCAATCGCACCAATTACAGGCCACCACATCCAGTGAATGGGAAGCTTTTCAAAAGCATCTTCAATTACATAAATACTTTTTGAAACACCTGCTGCAATTACGCCGATGGCAGCGCCGAGAAGAGTGTAGGTTACCAACGCAATTGAACTTGGCTCCGGAATATCGGGCATTGCAAAAACCGCTTCTGTTCCAAACAAAGCATAGTGCATACCTGCCCCTGTTACACATGCAAGTGCAACAGGTATAATTGAACGCGGCGAAAATTCAAACAACAATAATTCTATTGCTAACAAAACTCCCGCGAGTGGTGTTCCAAATATAGCAGCCATACCTGCTGTTGCGCCGGCAGTAAGCATTACTTTTCTTTCGCTGGCAGTTATGTGCATTATCTGTCCTGCAACAGAACCAAGGGCGCCGCCTGTTGCGATGATCGGACCTTCGGCACCAAACGGACCACCTGTTCCAATAGATATAGCTGCAGAAATAGGTTTTAAAAAAGTAATGATGGGTTTTATTTTGCTTTCGTTTGTGAGTACTTGTTCCATTGCTTCCGGTATGCCATGACCGCGTATGGCAGCAGAACCAAATCTTGCCATCACACCAACAATCAATCCGCCAATAACAGGAACAATAATTATAAATAGTCCGAGGTGATTCGTGATAGTTGCAGATGAAAACGAAAATTTTCCATAGAAAGAAAGATTAGTGATAAGATAAATAAGCAACACTAAAAATTTTGCAATGCCACCTATAATAATAGCATTTATTATCGCCTGGATGCTTAAATAAAAAACACGTTTGTCAACAATCTGTTTCTGCGATTCAAGTGTATCTACCGGGGTTGTGTCGAGCGAAACCGAAATAGGTATAGCGTCTGTTCTCTTAACGTTTTTCAATACATGCATGCTGCTAATCAGAATAAATTCAAAGAATAAAAAATCCATGCAAAGTTATCATCAAAATACTTAAACAAGAGTTTACCTAAATTGTTAGCTTAAATATTACCGTCATTCTAATGAACGATTGCTAATTTTATATAAAGCTTGCTAACAATAAATAATTGCGCATGAAAACGACCGATGATAAAAAAAATGCAGAGAAAAAAGATCATATATATGTAGCCTCGAAAGAAAAACATCGAACAGAAAAATATGAAGACATACATTTTGTTGACAGTACCAAACCGGTTTGGAACTATTCTTTGTTCAGCGAAGAAGACATAACCAATTTTCAAAATGGAACCCATTACCGCTTGTATGAATTGTTTGGCAATAAGCAATTAGAAGTATTAAATACGAAGGGAACTTATTTTGCTGTGTGGGCGCCAAACGCAACGCAGGTAAGCGTTATAGGAAATTTTAATGACTGGAATAATGATGCGCATCAACTTTTTGTGCGATTGGATAAAAGTGGAATTTGGGAAGGATTTATTCCGAATGTTTGGAGCGGTGAAAGTTATAAATATCATATTCATGGTTTTGAAGGAAAGGAATTAGATAAAGGTGATCCTTTTGCGCATCTGTGGGAAAAACGTCCGCTGACTGCATCTATAACCTGGGGCACTTTTTATGAATGGGATGATAAACACTGGATGAAGCATCGCAAAAAAAACAACGCTTTAGATGAACCTTGGTCTGTTTATGAAATGCATCTTGCAAGTTGGATGCGCCCCGATAAATTTGATGAGGAAAGTTATAACACGTATGCGCAAATAACAGAACGGCTTGTTCCATACATACAACAAATGGGATTTACGCATGTTGAATTGATGCCCGTGATGGAACATCCTTTTGATGGAAGCTGGGGTTACCAGGGCACAGGTTACTTCGCTCCCACTTCACGCTTTGGAAGTCCGCAGGATTTTGCTGCAATGGTTGATGCATTACACAATGCAGGCATCGGTGTTATTCTCGATTGGGTACCGTCACATTTTCCATACGATGCACATGGCTTGTTCATGTTTGATGGAACGCATACGTATGAATATGCCGACATGCGTAAAGGTTATCATCCCGATTGGAATTCTTATGTGTTCAATTATAAACGTGGTGAAGTAAAAAGTTTTTTAATCAGCAATGCACGTTTTTGGTGCGACCGTTTTCATGCAGATGGCTTGCGTGTTGATGCAGTGAGTTCGATGTTGCGTTTGGATTACAGTCGCAAAGAAGGTCAATGGGAAGCAAATGAATTTGGCGGCAATGGAAACATTGAAGCGATTGCATTTATAAAAGATTTGAATGAAACATTGTTCAGAGATTTTCCAGATATACAAACCATCGCTGAAGAAGCATCTGATTGGCCAAAAATAAGCAGGCCAACATTTGAAGATGGTTTAGGTTTTGGAATGAAATGGATGATGGGCTGGATGCATGACACGCTCGATTATTTTAAAATGGAACCCATGCTGCGTCATCTCATACAAAACAAGTTTACGTTTAGCATGATGTATTTCTATGATGAAAATTTTATGTTGCCTTTAAGTCACGATGAAGTGGTGCATGGTAAAAGCCCGATGATTTATAAAATGCCCGGCGATGAATGGCAGAAATTCGCGAACCTTCGTTTGTTGTATACATACATGTTCACGCATCCCGGCGGCAAATTATTATTTATGGGCGATGAGTTTGCGCAGACAAAAGAGTGGAATTATAAAAGTGAATTGAATTGGGAACTGTTACAATTTCCAAGTCATGGTGGTATGAAATATTGCGTACAAAAATTAAATGAGTTATATAGAAACGAACCCGCACTATATGAAAAACAATTTGTGCGCGGTGGTTTTGAATGGCTCGATTTAACAAAAGGAAGTAGTGCTGTAATTGGTTACAAACGCATCGGTAATCATCGTAAAGACGATGTACTTGTTATTTTGAATATGACGCCGCTGGTTAGAATGGATTGGGAAATTTTTGTGCACGATAAAGGCGAATGGACGGAAATTTTCAACAGTGATAATAAAGATTTTTGGGGAACCGGTGATGTTTTTAATCCCGACATACGATGTGAATTGGTGGATGAACCAACCAAAGCATATAAAATTACTTTGAACTTACCGGCGTTGGCTGGTGTTGTGCTGGGTTGATTTTTACACCAACTCTTTCACAACGTTTACAATTGTTCTTGGTTTGCCTAACGTGTAATAATGCAAAACAGGCACACCGAATTTTTTTAATTCTTTGCTTTGCTGAATCAGCCATTCGGTACCAACTTTTTCAGAATCTTCATCTGTTTTACAGCGTGAAATTTCTTCAGATAATTCGTTCGGAATATCAACGTGAAAAATTCTTGGTAGAATGGTTAATTGCTTTTTTGAAGTAATAGGCTTTAATCCCGGAATGATTGGAACATTAATACCATTATCCCGGCAGGTTTTTACAAAATCAAAATATTTCTGGTTATCAAAAAACATTTGCGTCATTACAAAATCAGCACCGCAACAAACTTTGTCTTTCAATCTTTGTAAATCAATATGCGGGTTTGGCGCTTCAAAATGTTTTTCAGGATAACCCGCAACACCAATACAAAATTTTGTTTTGCCGCCATCGCGAATGTCTTCATCCAAATAAATTCCGTTATTAAGATTTACAATTTGCTTCAGTAAATCGCCAGCATATTTATTACCATCAGGCTCGGGTTCAAATGATGCAGCGTTTTTATCTGCATCGCCACGAATCACAAGCACGTTATCAATACCTAAAAAATTCAAATCAATCAATGCATCTTCTGTTTCGCGTTTTGAAAATCCGCCGCAAATAATATGTGGCACCGCATCAATTTTATAGTAGTTCATTATCGCTGCGCAAATGCCAACAGTCCCTGGTCGTTTACGCACTTCCACTTTTTCAAAACTGCCATCAGCTCTTTTCTTAAAAGCTGTTTCGCTGCGATGATAGGTTACATTAATCCATGAAGGTTTAAATTCCATCAATGGGTCGAGATGGTCATAAATTGAATTGATGCTTTTGCCTTTTAAAGGCGGCAAAATCTCAAAAGAAATCAGCGTATCTTTTGCGTTGCTTATATGCTCGGTTATCTTCATTTTAAAATGGCTGCAATATAGTTCAGGATTTAATTATTATTGTTTTGGCGATTGTATAACGGTTATTCAATAAAAAAATTATTTAAGATTGATGTGAGCAATTCGCCCGCTGAATTATTCGTTTTAGAAACGCTTGCAATCATTCTGTGCAGTAATTCTTTATTACGTTTGCATGATTAATCTTTATGACAAAAGAAAAAATTTTAGTGATTGGCGCCAGCGGCCAAATTGGTGTTGAACTTACAATGGCGCTTAGAAATTTATACGGCAATGCAAATGTTGTTGCCAGCGATTTACGCGAAGAAAACCCTCTTCTGCACGGAACGGGTCCCTACGTTTCTTTAGATGTGATGAACAAAGAAATGTTGCATGTGCAGGTAATTCGTCAAAACATAACACAGATCTATTTACTTGCTGCTATTCTTTCTGCAACGGGCGAAAAAAATCCGAACCTCGCGTGGAATTTAAATATGCAGGGCTTGCTGAATGTGCTTGACATAGCGAGAGAAGAACAAATCAGAAAAGTGTATTGGCCCAGCAGCATTGCGGTTTTCGGACCAACATCCCCCAAAAAGAATTGCCCGCAACAAACCATTATTGAACCGATCACCGTTTATGGCATCAGTAAATATGCCGGCGAATTTTGGTGCAATTATTATAATAAACGTTTTGGTGTTGATGTAAGAAGTTTGCGTTATCCTGGTTTGATAAGTTATAAATCTGAACCCG
>DASZUY010000289.1:0-5181 GCA_035547495.1 Parafilimonas sp.
TATTCGACAAGACACTGCACAACATAATTTCAACAGCTTTGAATATATGCGCCGGCAAGACAGTTTGTATGAATATGGTGTTTGGGTTAAATATAACAGCGATCCGGTGACTGCAGGCAGCGGCTCATGCATTTTTATTCATATCTGGCGAAACGAATATTCGGGAACTGCAGGTTGCACAGCATCAACAAAAGAAAATATTTTAGAGCTTATTTATTGGTTGAATAAAAAGAAAAACCCTGTGTTGCTACAGGTTGTAAAAAATAAGGCTGGTTAAAAAACCAGCCTTAAAAATATTATAGAATTAATATAAGGAGAAGAATGATAATAATAATACCTGCAAAAGAAATATAGATTCCACCACGCAATTTCATCGCACGCATTTCTTTATTATAGCTTTTCAATTCTGCTTTTAATTCTTTGCGCTCAGATTTAGACAAAGTTGATTTGTCCATGCTTTTAATTTCCTCAACTCTTGTTTTTATTTCTTCGGCCCGCGCTTCTTTTTGTGCTTCTGTCATGGTAGCAACTTTTGCGTTAATGTCTTTGTCATTAACTGAAGTTGCCGCGAAAGAACTTAATGAAAGGCTTGCGAGCATGCAGGTTAAGATGATTTGATGGAATCTCTTTTTCATATAAAATTATTTTAGTGTGAATTGATTTTGAAAATCAAAAACCCGTCCAAAAATTTTTTGCGCTTATTGTAGATTTAATTCGCATGCAGTTATCCCCAATTTATTTGGCATACAAAAAACATTCATGGCTAAAACTATATTTGCCGCGATGGCAAAAGCTTCTGAAGATACGCCGCTAATGCAACAGCACCGGGCTATTAAACAAAAATATCCGGATGCTATTTTATTGTTTCGGGTGGGCGATTTTTATGAAACTTTCGGAAGTGATGCGATTACGGCTTCACAGGTTTTGGGAATTACTTTAACCAAAAGGAATAATGGTGCGGCATCCAGCAGTGAATTGGCAGGCTTTCCGCATCACGCATTAGATACTTATCTGCATAAACTGGTAAAGGCTGGTTATCGTGTTGCTATCTGCGATCAGTTGGAAGATCCAAAACTTGCCAAAGGAATTGTGAAGCGCGGCGTTACAGAAATGGTTACACCAGGCATTGCTACGAATGAAAAATTGCTTGAACTAAACAGCAATAATTTTTTAGCGGGCATTCATTTTACAGAGGAGATTTTTGGATTGGCTTTTCTTGATATTTCAACGGGAGAATTTTTTGTTGCCGAAGGTAATCGTGAATATGCAGACAAATTACTGCAAACTTTAAAACCTGCTGAAGTAATTTACCAGCGCAGCAATCAAAAAAATTTTAAAGAATACTTCGGAACGAAATTTTATACTTACACTTTAGACCAATGGATTTTTGATGAAACGTTCGCAACGGAAAATCTTTTAAAACATTTTCAAACACATTCTTTAAAAGGTTTTGGAATTGAAAACCTGCATTGCGGAATTATTGCAGCAGGTGCGGTGCTGCATTATTTAAAAGAAACAGAGCATCCAAACTTACAGCACATCACAACCATTCAAAGACTTGAGCGCGAAGATTATTTGTGGATGGATAAATTCACGATTCGCAATCTTGAACTGTTGAATACAGGTAGTGATCAGCAAAGCAGTTTATTAAAAGTGTTGGATAATAGCGTTAGCCCGATGGGAGCGAGGTTATTAAAAAGATGGTTGTTGCTTCCGTTAAAAGATATTCATAAAATAAATGAAAGGCTTGATGCTGTTGAACATTTTATTCTGCAAACAGATTTGCGTTTGCAATTGCAGCAGCTGATAAAACAATGCGGTGATGTTGAAAGATTGGTCAGCAGAATTCCATCAAAAAAAATTAACCCAAGAGATGTTATTCATCTTGCAAAAGGATTGCAGCATGCGGGTCAGATAAAAAAATTATGTGCAGCATTGGATAATGCTTATTTAAAAAGATTAGCAGATGCAATTAATCCCTGCAATTATATTTCAGAAAAAATATTAAGTGAAATAAATGATGCGCCTCCTGTTGCAATCAATAAAGGTTCGGTTATAAAAAAAAGCATTCATAAAGACCTTGATGAACTGCGGGAAATTGCAAGCGGCGGAAAACAATATCTCATCAATATTCAGCAGAGGGAAGCTGAGCAAACCGGCATCACTACTTTAAAGATTGGTTTTAATAATGTGTTTGGATATTATCTTGAAGTAACCAATTCACATAAATCAAAAGTGCCGGCGAACTGGATGCGTAAACAAACACTCACTAATGCCGAACGTTTTGTTACAACTGAGTTGAAGGAATATGAAGAAAAAATTACAGGTGCCGAAGAAAAAATTTTACAGCTTGAAGCGGAGATATATGATAAACTTTTAACCGAATTGCAGGATTACATTGCGCCGATTCAAAACAATGGAAACATTCTTGCTGTGCTTGATTGCCTTTGTTGTTTTGCAAAAAATGCGCTTCAATACAATTATAAAAAGCCTTTGTTGCATGAAGGCTTTGAGCTGAATTTAAAAGCAAGCCGTCATCCTGTTATAGAACTAAATCTTACAGCTGGTGAAGAATATGTTTCAAATGATATTTTACTTGATCCTTCATCACAACAAATAATAATACTTACCGGGCCAAACATGAGCGGTAAAAGTGCATTGCTGCGGCAAACTGCGCTTATTACTTTGCTTGCACACATGGGCAGTTTTGTTCCGGCTGACGAAGCGCAAATTCCGTTGACAGATAAAATATTTACGCGTGTTGGCGCCAGCGATAATTTAAGTGGCGGCGAAAGTACATTCATGGTGGAGATGAATGAAACGGCGAGCATCATTAATAATATTTCGCAACGCAGTTTGATTTTATTGGATGAAATTGGTCGCGGTACATCTACTTATGATGGCATTTCTATTGCCTGGAGCATTGCCGAATTTTTACATAACTCATCATCGGCTCCCAAAACTTTATTTGCTACACATTATCATGAATTAAATGAGCTGGAAAATAAATTTCCGAGAATTAAAAATTTCCACATCACCAATAAAGAAGTTGGCAACAAAATTATTTTTTTACGAAAGCTTGCGCCGGGCGGCAGCACACATAGCTTTGGCATTCATGTGGCGAAAATGGCTGGCATGCCACAGCAATTAATTAAACGCGCCAATGAAGTTTTGAAGCAACTGGAAGAAAAAAATGATGAGACACATCAATCCAACATAAAAAAAATTGCAGCACCACAAGTACAGCTTTCTATTTTTGATGCACACTCACAAACCTTCGAAAATATCAGAGAAATTCTTGAAAATATTGACATAAACAGATTAACGCCAGTAGAAGCACTGATGAAGTTGAATGAAATTAAAAACCTTTTAAAATAGCTTTTAAACAAGAAGTGTCAAGTTCACATTAATCTTTTTAAAACATTCTTACAAAAAATTACTTTGTTTTTAAATGAATGTTTTACATTTAGGCTTGTATTAACTAAAAACATTACCCATGCGCAAATCTGATCTTATCAATAACATATCTGATAAAACAGGCATTCCTAAAGTTGACGTGCTGGTTACTGTTGAATCCTTAATTAAGGAAATCAAAACTAACATTGCTAAAGGCGAAAACATTTACATCAGGGGCTTCGGCAGTTTTATTACAAAAAAGCGTGCTGCTAAAATTGGCAGAAATATCAAAAAGAACATTGCTGTGCATATACCTGAGCATTTCATTCCGGCTTTTAAGCCTTCTAAAGAATTTGTGAATGAAGTAAAGCAAATGCAACCTGCACAGTAAATTTGCCTGCAAACTTTTTTAGTGAAAAAACAACAGTGGATTTTGGTTGCAGTGGCAACTGTCTTGTTCTGCGGATTATATTTCTTTGGTAACACGGTTAATCCTCAGAAGCCGGTAATCAGTGCTGCAAATAATTCTGAACAGCCTGTATCAAATCTTTCAACACAGGATGTTCTTACAAAATCGAAGCAAGGTCTAAATGCCACACAACAGCAAAAGCTCTCGCAAATGGAAAACAGTGTTGTGCGTGGTGATGTTCATAACCAGCAAATACAAATAGATCATCAGCTTGCTTCGTATTGGATGGATAGCTTACATAATGAAGAAATTGGTGCTTATTATGCCGGTGAAGCTGCCAAGTTGGAAAATTCTGAAAAAAACCTCACATTTGCAGCCCATTTGCTTTTAGACAATATGATGGCAACAAGCGATGTTGCAATGCAACATTGGCTGGCAACACAAGCAAAAGAGTTATTTGAAATTGCTTTAAAGCTGAATCCGCAAAACGATTCATCGAAAATTGGGTTGGGTGCATGTTATATGTTTGGAAATATTTCTGAAAATCCTATGCAGGGCATTCTTGCCATAAAAGAGATTGCAGATAAAAATCCAGATAATATCTATGCTCAAATGATGCTTGGTTTAGGTGGTATTCAAAGTGGACAGTACGATAAGGCGGCTGAAAGGTTTTTAAATGTTATAAAAATTCAGCCAGATAATATCGAAGCAATTTTAAATCTTGCGCAGGTTTATGACAGGCAAAATGATAAAGCGAATGCAATAAAATGGTACAATGAAGGATTAAAATATATCCAGGTGCCTGAAGCAAGAAATGAAATACAAGCAAGAATAAAATCTTTACAATAAAATTATTAATTATTAAAAAATTCAACAAGTATGCCTTGTGGTAAAAAAAGAAAACGTCATAAAATTGCTACGCACAAAAGAAAAAAAAGACTGAGAAAAAACCGCCATAAGAAGAAAAATAGATAAATTGCAGACCGGCGTTTTATTACGCCGGTCTTATTTACCACTCCATTATCCCGCTTTCCTTTCCTTCCTGTTTTAGAGCAGTGCATTTTTGCACAGTATAATTATTATATGGTTATAAAGAACAATTAGTGAACAAAGAGATGATAATTAACGCAAACCCGAACGGTGTTGAAATTGCGTTACTCGAGAATAAAAAGTTAGTGGAGCTCCATCATGAAAAAGCAGATGCGGTTTTTGCAGTTGGAGATTTATATCTTGGAAAAGTAAAAAAACTTATTCCCGGATTAAATGCTGCTTTTATAGATGTTGGTTACGAAAAAGATGCTTTTCTACATTACACGGATCTTAGCCCGTTTATCCGTTCCATTTTAAAATTTACGCAAGATTCTATTAATGATAAG
>DASZUY010000290.1:0-5804 GCA_035547495.1 Parafilimonas sp.
GATGCCTCTATTCACGGTCATCACTGGATGATGGGCGTTATTCCGAATGAATGGGTAGAGGCAAATTCAAGTGTTGATAAAACAGCAAAACTTTTTTCCAAAGCGCCCGGCAGAAGATTTCCCGGTTCTACAGGCAGTATGGATCCTGAAGATTATGCCGAGCGTGGTGGCTTGTGGGAAGCGCTGGACAGACGCCATGTATCTTTTTACAACTTTGGCGAAGCAAATGAAACGGCACATAACCGTGAAGCGTGGGTTGATACCTTAACCGGCTCTGGCCATGGTGTAGTTGAACCAACGCAGAAAGCGTTATTTCCCAGAACAAGTCACAACTACGCTGGTTTTAATATGAATATTCCTGATCAATTCAGACTAAACCAGTTTGAAACGGAATTCAAAAAAATGTGGTTAACAGGCAAACAGAAAATGCCTTCTCTTATAACGATTCAGTTGCCTAACGATCATACTTCAGATCCGAGACCGGAGGATGGTTATCCTTTTTATCATTCGTTTGTTGCGGACAATGATTTAGCACTTGGTGGCATGTTGCAATTTTTGTCACATACACCGTATTGGAAAAATATGCTGGTGATCATTACAGAAGATGACCCGCAAGGTGGTGTCGATCATATTGATGCACATAGAAGCGTGCTTATGCTTGCGGGACCCTATGTTAAGCATGGATACACATCGCATACCCATGCAAATTTTGGTTCCATTTTAAAAATGATCTATAATATTTTGAATGTGCCTTACGTAAATCAATACGATGCAACAGCAACAGAGCTGCAGGATTTTTTTACAGACAAACCTGATTATACTCCTTACAAATTGGTGTTTCCTTCAAAAGAAGTTTTCGATCCTGAGGTTGCACTGAAAAAATTCAATCGTTATGGCGATTGGAAAAAAATTATCAGCAGTGGTGATATGGACGATGAAGATGAATTGCGCTCCAAAACTTATTTGCGGCAGGATGAGCGGTGATCTTTAAGTATTCAATTATTAAAATTGCCGTTTTCTAACGGCTATAAGTAGAAGTTTATTTATTCATCGAAAATCTATTTGCTTTCAGCTCAACTTTGTATAGCGATAAGATGCAATCAGGCATCTACATACTACAGCTGCAAAGGACCGTATTGACGAAAGGAATCATAGGGCCTAAAAATGTGGGTGGTACGGCTCTGTTGCAGCCAGGTAAATTCTTCGTCCGAAATTTCGGCGAAGTGCAGACACTTATTATAAATAAGTTCAGGTATCTTGTTGAAATCTTGTTTCACTTTTTTTTCTAATTGCGACTCTGTCAAAGAAGTCAAATGCCGGTAAATTAAGATACAGGTAAGCTGCGGTTCCTTATCCGGTATGGTAACATCAAATGCAAGCGCTTCCACTTTGTAATATTTCATCTTCGGTCTATTCTTATGCTAAAATACAAGACAAATGACACTAATTTGTTGCAGCCATATTAAGTTAAGATTAACATGGATGATGGTATATTTTATGCGCTTGCACCGCTACTAACGCATTATGGTATAAACAATTTGCTATATAGTTTTCTATAAAATTAGTTTTTCATGATGCCACTAACGTAATGCACTTCCCCGCGATACTCAATAAGTTTCTGGGAAAGCTGACGGCTTGCAACCAAAAAAAAAACACCATATCGGCGCGGCGATTATTTCGATTAATTGCACAAATTGCTACCACTAAATTCATAGCTAGCCGGACAATTTATAAATCGTCTCAGGTGCACTTCCTCACCTTTCATTATACGTTGTTCTCCAAGTTCAATTTCCGCTTTTGTTAATTGAAAAATTAATATTACGGAAAAAAAATTCGCATTAACTTGAATGTGATTTAATACTGCTGCATGAGATTTTCGCGCAATGAAGCCTTGAAGACAAGGTTTCTAAAAAACCTATGTAAAATAAAGCATTGGGAGTACAACAAAGAGATTGAGAGGAGCAAGGAGGAAGAAATAAAGGAATTTCTTAAAAACTACTTATTTCCTCAACAAGAGGTAAATAATACCTATACAAAGAAGCCTTTCAGGCGGTTGAATTTATTGATGAGTCATCACGCCTTCAAGCATCGGCTGGAAGCTTTAATATGGTTGATGGAAATGGCCGGCAATGAGGAACGGTTCATTATGCTTTATAAGAAGGCAACGACCGGTGAGCAAACAATTAAGTAAAAAAAGGGACGCATAGAAATGCACCCCTTTATGTAATTAAACATATGCAAACTTTAATTAAGTACCGTAATCTTACGGCTAATCACAGTCTTACCATCTGTTATTTCTACAACATAATTTCCATTAGGCGCTTTTACATTAATTCTATTTGTAGTGTTATTAGTTACTTTTCCTACGAGATAAACTTTACCTGTATTTAAAGCTGCAACCTTAATATCAAGTTTATCTGCACTAAATCCTTTCACTTCAAGACTGAAACTGCCATTAGAAGGATTAGGGCTTACTTTTGCATCTGCTATTGGGGCAGCCGAGGTTTCCTCAGTATTATCAGCAAATTCGGCTTTGCCAGGGCAACCATTTCCAGATGGTACACCAAAGCGGTAATCGGTTCCATTAGGATTCCAATTTGTCCATGTCTTGGTCCAGTCTTGTGTTGAATCTTTTGAGAATGCACCTATATAACCAACTTTTGTAAAGAATGGATCTTTCAAAACTGCGTGGTTAAAATTAGCCGTGCCATTTGCAGGAGAACCTGTAATTGGCCAGAATTTAGGGCCTGTCAAATTATACGGCGATCTTAGCTTAACTCCGGAATTGCCTTTATAAAACTTGTTCCCTGCATGGCTGAGCAACAAATTATCAACACTTGGATTATCAGGTGTTGAAATAATACGGTTAGAAACTTGTGTTGTAGCGATAATATTATTCATCACCATTGTATCAGATAATACATTGGTTGCAGTCGTTGTGCCATCAATAATAATTCCTCTTGGCCAGCCCATAACTATTGAGTTCAATACGTATTCGTTTGAATTGCGGCGAATGAGCGCTCCTGCATCATAATAAATGTTTGCGGTGGTATCTCCGCCGGCTACGTCTGTGACATTAGAAAAAATGGCTGTTGTTTGGGGGGTGTTGGTGGAACTTGTCGCATCGTTATCAGACTCAAAGCCATGAGAACCTGAAACGTCAGCTACTTTAGGATCGCGCAAAGCCACTAAAAATTGTCCTTTGCCTGAATAACCTTGGTCAGTATCGAAATCATCATCGATGCCTCTAAAGGCAACCAGGTATTTTACATTTACTTTGCCACCAAACCATTCATAAGAATCGTCGTTGCTAAAGCTAACCTGGATATGATCAATTGTGGTTCCTGATCCTACACCTCCAAATGTTAGCCCGTTTATTTCATTGTTTGGTGAAAGCGCAACACCGGCGAATTCGATTCTTACATAACGCATGGTGCCGGAATTATCAGCGTCATTCGGACAATCGCCGCCGCCACAATTTGGATTTTTGCCGCCACCATACAATGTATTAGGGATTGGGTCGATACCTTCAATATGATTTGTATCACCGGGAGAATTGGTGTGCGCGTATCCCAATAATATTACGCCGCCCCAATCGCCTCTTGCCCTTGAACCTTTGTTTTTAGCAGAAGTAAAAACAATAGGCTGGCAAGGCGTGCCTACTGCCATAATTTTGGCACCTCTTGTAATAATTAATGAACCTTTTTTAATGGTGTCACCCACAATCACTGTTCCCGGCTCAATGGTGAGTGTAGCGCCGTTTGTTACATAGATCTTGTTTCTCAAATACCAGATCTTGTTAGCCGTCCACGTAGTGTTTGTAGTAATGTTTGCATTCACATACACTTTAGGTAACGGTGTTTGTGCATTCATTTTTGCACAGAAAAATGCGGTGGTGAATAGTACCGCTAAAGCCTTCAGTAGTGGAAATTTTTTTTGCATAAAAAATAATTTTTACCAAAAATATTTGCGCACTATGTCTAAAAAGAGAAACACCGGTTACGTAATTATGACTAAATTATTAATTGGACAATAACAATTTGGTCATAATGGGTTAACATTTAACTAATACAGAATTAACCCGCGCAAACGTGCTTCACGTAAGAAAAGCAAGGTTATTTGCGCAAAAAATGCAACCGAAATATCTACTCTATTTAGCAGTTATCATAACATTACAAACAAGCGCTCAGTCCGGGATTATTACAGGTAAAGTTGTTGATGAAAGCAACAGCCAACCGCTGGCAGGTGCAACAGTTATTATAAAAAATACTGGGATAAAAACACTCAGTGATGTAGATGGAGTTTACAAATTCAATAAACTAAAGCCTGGGAATTATACACTTGAAGCAACATATATTGGGTATACATCAAAGGAATTTTCTGGCTTAACTGTATCTAATGAAGAAGTGACGAGCTTTAATATATTAATGAGCTCTGCCCAAAATAACACATTGCAAAATGTAGTTGTAACTTCTGCGAATGCAAGTAAAGAGACTCTTAATTCAATTTTAATTGCGCGGAGAAATGCAGTTGTTGTTTCAGATGCAATCAGCGCCGATATGATTAAAAGATCACCGGATAAAAATATTGGCGATGTACTTAAAAGGGTAAGCGGTACCAGCATACAGGATAATAAATTTGTTGTTGTAAGAGGAATGAATGACCGTTATAATGAAGCACTTTTAAATGGGTGCGTTTTACCAAGCACAGAATCTGATCGCAAAACGTTTGCATTTGATATTTTTCCTTCTGACTTAGTTGATAATATCACGATCATAAAAAGTGCTTCTGCAGAATATCCGGCGAGTTTTGCCGGCGGTCTTGTAATTGTGAATTTAAAAGACGTGCCCGAAAAAAATTTCTTTTCTTTCAAAATAGGTGCAGGGCTAAATACTATTACTACGAATAAAAAATTTTATCAGCAAAGTATTAGTTCGTTAGACTTTCTTGGTTTAGACGACGGTTCAAGAAGTTTGCCTGGCAATTTTCCATCAACAAAAATATACAATCAACTTCCGCCGAATAAACAAATTAACCAGGCAAAATCTCTACCTAATGATTGGAAACTTTATAAATTCACCGCTCCACTAAATTCATTACTGCAATTGTCGGGCGCGTATACAACAACCGCTAAAAACGGTTTTCCAAAGTTTGGTGCCTTGTTTGGTTTGAGCTACAATTCAACGTACAGAATTTCTCATCTTGCAAATAAAGATTATGGAAGTGTAACCGTTTTGCCAGATTCTGTTGATACGGGTTTGCCTTACTATGATTTTAAAGACACATCGTATACGCATACTATATTATCAAGTGCCTTAGGAAATTTTACAGTTAAAATAAATCCTAACAATAAATTTTTCTTTAATAATCTTCTTGCAATAAATTCAACCATACAAACCATTACGCGGGGTGGAGAGAGCCAGGCGGGAACAGGCTCGTTATCGCCCTATTATGCGTATACCCACAGTTTTCAAAGCAATGTTATTTATAACGGGCAAATTGGAGGCGAGCACAATTTGCCGAAATTAAAACTGCGTATAAAATGGTTAGCCTATTACACCAACTATAGCAAAAATGAGCCAGATTACAGGCAAATGGTTTATACACAACCGTTTGAAAACGCACCTTATTTTGCTTACCTCGGTTATCCGACTTTAGCCACTACTACAAATACCGGAACAAGGTTTTATTATGATACAAAAGATATAGCCAAAGGAGTAAATCTTGATTTTAATAAAAGCTTCCTCTTTTTAAACAATACACAGTCGTTCAAATTTGGTTTTGCAAGCTTTGATGATGCCCGG
>DASZUY010000291.1:0-5256 GCA_035547495.1 Parafilimonas sp.
CAAAGGTTGTTGCATATTGCGGCGTTTCATTTCATGAGCGACATGCACCATCTCATCAAGCGATGGTGTTATCAATCCGCTTAAACCAATTACATCAACATTTTCTTTTATTGCCGTATCTAAAATTTTATCTGCAGGCACCATCACACCTAAATCAATTATATCATAACCATTACAACCTAATACAACACCAACAATATTTTTACCTATGTCATGTACATCACCTTTTACAGTTGCGAGTAAAACTTTTGCTACAGCAGATTTTAAGGCATTAGGATTATTTAATTTTTCTTCCTCTATAAACGGTGTGAGATATGCAACACTTTTCTTCATCACCCGTGCACTTTTTACTACCTGTGGCAAAAACATTTTACCACTGCCAAATAAATCACCTACTACATTCATTCCGTCCATCAACGGACCTTCAATTACATGCAAAGGTTTTGGATATTTTTTCCTCGCTTCTTCTGTGTCGATATCAATATAATCTGTGATGCCATTCACCAAAGAATGTTTCAGTCTTTCTTCAACAGAAGTATTGCGCCAGGCATCATCTTTCTTTTCTGTTTTATCTTTTTTCTTAACGGTCTCTGCAAACGCAATCAATTTTTCTGTGGCTTCATTATTATCATTATTCCTGTTGAGTATTACATCTTCGCATAACTTTTTTAATTCTGGTTCAATTTCATCATACACTATTAGCTGACCGGCATTTACAATGCCCATATCCATCCCTGCTTTTATTGCATAAAATAAAAACACGCTATGCATGGCTTCTCGCACATGTTCATTGCCACGAAATGAAAATGAAAGATTACTTACACCGCCACTCACTTTTGTAAGAGGCATTTTTTGTTTAATGATTTTTGTTGCTTCGATAAAATCAACAGCATAATTATTATGCTCTTCCAAACCGGTTGCAATAGCAAAAATGTTTGGGTCGAAGATGATATCCTGCGGTTTGAAACCAACTTTTTCTGTAAGAATTTTATAAGCACGTTCACTAAAGCTTATTCTTTTTTCAAGCGTATCTGCCTGCCCGTTTTCATCGAATGCCATCACCACAACAGAGGCGCCGAACATATTGCATATTTCTGCCTGGCGAATAAATTTTTCTTCGCCTTCTTTTAATGAAATTGAATTTACAATGCATTTGCCCTGCACACATTTTAAACCTGCTTCAATAATTTCAAACTTTGATGAATCAATCATTATTGGAATGCGTGCAATATCCGGTTCGCTTTGAAGCAGATTTAAAAATTTCGTCATTGCTGCAACGCCATCCAGCAGCGCATCATCCATATTCACATCTAAAACCTGGGCGCCATTTTCCACCTGTTGACGCGCAACACTCAATGCTTCTTCATAATTATTTTCACGAATAAGCCTTGCAAATTTTTTTGAACCAGTAACATTTGTACGCTCACCAATATTTATAAAATTTGATTCAGGGCGAACGGTTAAAGGTTCAAGACCGCTGAGTTTTAAATATGGTTTTATGATAGTTTGGTTCTTCATTTAAGAGGATTTTTTTGTAAAGGGAGTTGAAAATTTCCGAGACAGTACCTCGGAAATTATAGTTAACAAAAGTGTTTGCGATGTAATTTTCATTCTTATAAAACAGCTTCTTCAACAGGTAACGGACGAGGTTGCAGTTGTTTTACATGCGCTGCAATTGATTTAATATGTTCTGGTGTTGTGCCGCAACATCCACCAACAATATTTACAAAACCTTCTTTTGCCCAATCTTCAATAAAATGGGCTGTTTCGTCGGGCTGCTCATCATATTCACCCATGGCATTGGGTAAACCTGCATTTGGATATGCGGATACATAGCATGAAGCAAGCTGCGAAAGCTCTTCAATGTGTGGTCGCATTTCTTTTGCACCAAGTGCACAATTCAAACCAACACTTAAAGGTCTTGCATGCATTACAGAAGTGTAAAATGCTTCTAGTGTTTGTCCACTCAATGTTCTTCCGCTGGCATCTGTAATTGTTCCGCTAATCATAATAGGTAATGATTCTTTTTGCGCATCGCGAAAATATTTTTTTATAGCGAAGATGGCAGCCTTTGCATTTAATGTGTCAAAAATTGTTTCAATCAACAAAACATCAACACCACCTTCCACCAAACCTTTCACTTGCTCATAATAAGCATCAACGGCTTCATCAAAAGTTAATGCACGATAACCGGGATTATTTACATCAGGAGATAGCGATAAAGTTTTATTCATCGGACCGATAGCACCGGCAACAAAAGCCGTTGTTCTGTCATTGCCTTCATACGAAACAAAAAATTCTTCCACTGCTTTGCGTGCAATTCTTGCTGCTTCAAGATTAATCTCATAAGCCAATGATTGCATGTTATAATCTGCCAGCGAAACGCGCTGTGCATTAAATGTATTCGTTTCAATAATATCAGCGCCGGCCTCTAAATACTGCTTATGAATTTCTTTGATGATGTTTGGCTGCGTTAAACACAACAAATCATTATTGCCTTTTATATCAGAAGCCCAGTCTTTAAATCGTTCCCCGCGATAATCTGCTTCTGTTAATTTATGGCGCTGTATCATGGTGCCCATTGCACCATCAATAATTAGAATGCGCTGTTGTAAAAGCTCATTAATCTTCATACAAAATTTTTAAATAAAGCAGATTATTTATTGGGATGCTCAATCAAAACTTAAACGTGAAAACTTGCTGGAGAAAGTTTGCGTTTATTAGTTCCGAATGTTGGCCGAACAATAAACAAATCCGCCGTTGAGAATGCAAAAATATAGCAAGAAAGTTGTATCAGCAAATAGGTTAGTGAGAGATGTATCTGTCAACGGGCATGCGGTTTTGCAGGCTTCTGCCCAGTGTTAATTCATCTGCATATTCCAGTTCGCCACCAAATGCAATACCGCGTGCAATGGTTGTAATTCTGCAATTAAGGTGTTGAATTTTTTTCTGAATATAATAAATGGTTGTATCACCTTGTATGTTTGGGCTGAGTGCAAAAATTAATTCTTCTGTTTGTTCTTTTTGAATACGCTGCACAAGCGATTCGATTTGCAATTGATCAGGACCAACTCCATCCAGCGGAGAAATGATGCCACCAAGAATATGATATGTGCCGCTGAATTGTTGTGTGTTTTCAATCGCAATAACATCGCGTAAATTTTCAACCACACAAATAATTCTTTGATTGCGCAAAGAGTTTGCGCAAATTGAACAGATATCGGCATCACTCACGTTAAAGCAACGCTGGCAAAATTTTATTTCTTTACGCATGCGTGCTATAATCTCGCTGAAATTTTCTGTTGCAGATTCATCTTGCTTTAATAAATGCAATACCAGCCGCAACGCCGTTTTCTTACCAATTCCCGGAAGCTTGGCAAATTCGTTCACTGCATTTTCTAAAAGAGAAGAAGAGAATTGCATCTTGTAAAATTACTAAATGCTGTGTGATGATTTATGAATGATAAGTTATGATTATTCTGCTATAACGTTCACAATTCAATGTTTACTTCGTTATCCCAATTTTGTTTTATTGTAATTTTTCTTGGTATGGCAACTACAATTTCAGGCTGTTCTTTTAATTCAAAATTGCCGGGTGTCCAGGTCATGTTCTTATCACTGTCATACAAAATTCTTAAACTGTATTCACCCGGTTTATAAAGGCGCCTGTAAAATTCTGTTGATGTTAGTGCCGCAGAATCTACAATAATATTGTTTTGCAATAATTGCAATACAGGATTTTTAGTCAAATCGAGGTTCGAAAACCGCAGCCGAATACTTCCATATTCACTTTCACTTGCAGTCTTAAAATTAATCGTATCATTCTTTGCAAGTGTTTTACCACTGCTATCTGTGAATGCATCTTTTTCTATTATCAATTTAAAATATTCATTTTCTTTCCAGGGATATTGAATTGAAAATGTTTTTAATGAAGTATCGGGAACTATTTTATAACCCGCAACTGCTTTATAATTTGTATCGCTTAAAATTATTTTTGAAGAATCGTAGTGCTGTAAAGAGTTTTGAAAACTGATAACAAAATCGTTCAACAAGTCTTGCGACTTCTGCAGGTTTGTGTTGAATCTTATAGCTTTTGTTGTATCAACCGGTTTCTTTTTAGTTGGCGTATTGGATGGATTTGTTGGTGTATTTGAAGTTTCCTTACCCGCTTTAAATTCATTAAATGCATATAGCATTAATGGCTGAGACGGCGTACTATCAATCGTTACAGGTGAATTTAAAAATGCAAACATTTTTGTACTGTCATCATATTTTTTTGTGTAATCATTCGGTAAAACAAAAACATTGTATGTGCCGTGAGCGAGGTACTGAAATTTAAAATTGCCGCCGCTATCCAGCCGTGCATAATAATAAGGACGTTCTTTTTTTATGGCTGAATCATTCAAATCTTTGTGCAGAATTACGATCAATGTTGAATCTGTACCTCCTGTTTCAGCCAACTGCACTTTACCCCGCAATTCGCCATTATCAATTTTATTTCCTGTTGAAAAAACATAAGTGAAATTTTTATCAGGATTGCCTTCATTCACATCTTTTATTGCATTGCCAAAATTGATAGAATAAGTTGTATTTGGTTGAAGCGAATCTTTTAAACGAATGGTTACATTTTGCAAATGACTTTCTGCAAACGGCTGCTGAACAGGATTAGGCGAAGTAATAACGGATTGCAACATTTGCGGATCCAATTGTATGTATTCGCTAAACGTAAGCGTTATTCGGTTTGCATTAAAATGAAGCGATGAATCTGCCGGCACGGCTTTTATAAGAAAAGGTGGTATTGTATCTTTTGGCCCGCCGCCGGGTGGTATAATGTTGGCGCAGGAATACAGAAACAGGACTTTTGTGATTAGAAAGATTATGAGGAAATAGAATGAATATTTTTTCATCGAATGTTAACTCTTGCAAACATAAACGCTTTAATACTTATAGTCCTGTTAATCCAAAAATCCTCCCAAATCCACGTTCAGACTTCTTCTTCCTCGTTTGTTATTTCATGTAAAGCCACTGCCATGTTGTTTGTCTTCACAAATTCGCACCAATGACAATCGGGTTTACCGCAGCCGGTATAAAAATCGTGCGACTGTATTTTATCCCACACCGTTTTTATTTGCGCTTTTACAATGCCGATATCTTCAGGTGTTATAAGCAGCTTTATCTTTTTGTATTCTTTTTTATTGTTGGGCTCGATGAAATCAAATTCACTGCTTACTGCTTTCCAATCTCGGTTATGATTAT
>DASZUY010000292.1:0-21031 GCA_035547495.1 Parafilimonas sp.
GTTGTTGATGCGGCACAAAAAACAAAAATGCCGGATGGAATTTTTTCGATGATTCAAACGGCATCAATTGAAACGGCGACACATCTTGTTCAGCATCCATTAATAAAAGCAGTTGGTTTTACGGGCTCACTTAAAGCAGGAAGATCAATCTATGATGCAGCAGCAAAACGTGAAGAACCAATTCCAGTCTATGCAGAAATGGGCAGCACAAATCCTGTTTTTATTTTGCCGGAAATGATGCAGCAAAAAGGCAATGACATCGCCAAAACGCTTGCTGCATCTAATGTTTTAAGCACCGGTCAATTTTGTACAAATCCAGGAATAATTGTCGCACACAGCAGCACAGCTGCAGAAGATTTTAAAAATACTTTTGCTGATTGCATCGCTGAAAATGCGGGAGATGCAATGCTTACAAGCGCTATTTTTTCGACTTATCAAAATAACATAAAAAAATTGTCTGAACGCAACGACGTTCAACTTATACGCAAAGGAATTAAAACTGAAAAACAAAACGCTGTTGCACCTTATATGTTTACTGCGTCTGTTAACAGCTTTGTTGAAAATATGGAGTTCCATGAAGAAGTTTTTGGTCCCTCAAGTTTGCACATCGTGGCAAATAATAAGGATGAGTTTATGAAAATTGCAGAGTCGTTACAAGGTCAGTTAACCATAACAATTTGGGCAACTGAAAAAGATTTAAATGATCATCGTGATTTAATAAATTACCTTGAATTGAAAGCGGGAAGAATAATTATGAATGGTGTTCCAACGGGCGTTGAAGTTACACATGCAATGATGCACGGAGGACCATATCCTGCAACAACAGATAGTAAATTCACATCGGTTGGTTCAACAGCAATTTACAGATTTACAAGACCGGTTTGCTATCAGAATTTTGATGATAAATTTTTGCCAGAGGAATTACAGGATTCAAACCCGCTAAATATTTTGCGCATGATCAATGGCGAATTCTCTAAAAGTAAAATCGAATAATAATTTTCATGCAAACAAAGATTTTAAAAATACATAAAGATGATAACGTTGCCGTAGCACTAACTACTTTGTATAAGAACGAGGTTTATGACGGTGTTACGCTGCAGGAAAACATTCCGGCAAAACACAAGTTCACATTAAAAGATTTTAATGAAGGTGATGCAATTATTATGTATGGTGTGCTCGTTGGAAAAGCAACGAAATATATCCCGCGTGGCGGATTGATATCAACACAAAATATTCAGCACGCATCAAACAATTTTAGCCTGAAAGAAAGACATACCAACTGGCACAAACCAGATGTTTCAAAATATCAAAACAAAACATTCAACGGCTTTCATCGTGCAGATGGAAGTGTGGGCACACGAAATTACTGGCTCGTTATTCCGCTTGTTTTTTGCGAGAATAAAAATGTAGATGTTTTGCAGGAAGCATTTATGAAAGCTTTAGGTTATGCGCCGAAAGAATCGCCGTATGAAGCGATGGTGCATAAATTAATCCACGAATATGAAACAGGTAACACAGCTTATGATTTAATGCTCGATGATAACTATGAATTTCAATTAAAGAATAAAAAATTATTTCCCAATATTGATGGTATAAAATTTTTAAAGCACACATTGGGTTGCGGCGGAACAAGAGATGATGCAAGAAGTTTATGCGGATTGCTTGCCGGTTATATTACACATGCAAATGTTGCAGGTGCTACTGTGTTGAGTTTGGGTTGCCAGAATGCACAAATTTCATTGTTGAAAGAAGAGATTGCAAGGCGTGATGCGAATTTTTCGAAGCCTTTATTTTTATTGGAGCAACAAAAGATCGGCAATGAAAATAAATTGTTGAGTGAAGCAATTAAAAAAACATTTGCCGCTTTAACAGAAGCCAACAATTTAAAACGTGAACCGGCGCCATTAAGCAAATTATGTATTGGTTTGGAATGCGGTGGCTCTGATGGTTTTTCTGGCATCTCCGCAAATCCTGCAGTTGGCTATACATCTGATTTGCTGGTTGCGCTTGACGGCTCTGTTGTGTTAAGTGAATTTCCTGAATTGTGTGGCGTTGAGCAAGAATTAAGCGACCGTTGTGTTGATGATGCAACGGCAGAAAAATTTATGCACTTGATGACAACTTATAACAAACGTGCCATGGAAGTTGGTTCTGGTTTTTATGCAAATCCTTCGCCGGGAAATATTAAAGATGGTTTAATAACTGATGCAATAAAATCGGCAGGCGCTGCAAAAAAAGGCGGCACCTCTCCTGTTGCAGATGTGTTGGATTATCCTGAAAAAATTAAAAGACAAGGTTTGAATTTACTATGCACGCCGGGCAGTGATATCGAATCAACAACTGCTGAAGTTGGCGCAGGTGCAAACATTGTTTTGTTTACAACAGGATTGGGAACGCCAACAGGAAACCCAATTGCGCCGGTTTTAAAATTATCTACGAGCACAGCGCTGTATAATAAAATGAAGGATATTATTGATATTGATACAGGGCCAATAATTGAAGGCAATGAAACCATTGAGGAAGCGGGAGAAAGAATTTTAGATTACATTATTGATGTTGCAAACGGTGATGTAAAAGCAAAAGCAGAAGCAACCCTGCATGATGATTTCATTCCATGGAAACGTGGCATTTCTTTGTAGTTAAAAACGAACTATTAAGTGCGCAGGATTATTTTTAATTGATTGTGTGCACGAAAAATAATTCTCATAAGGCAACCAAAAAAAGATTCAATGTTTGAACAAGGTAGTTATGGCTATGATGCGGACTTTATAAAAAAGCATCTAAAAAATATAATCGAATTACAAGATGGTGACGCAAAAGTTTTGTTGTCGGCAGATCACCAGGCAAGGGTTTTTACAAGTACTGCCGGTGGGGATGGTGGTATAAGTTTTGGCTGGCTGAATTACAATTTGATTGCATCAGGTGAAGTGAAAAAGCAATTTAATCCTGTTGGTGGTGAAGAGAGATTTTGGCTTGGGCCAGAAGGCGGTCAATATTCTATCTATTTTAAAAAACATGATCCCTTTGATTATGCACACTGGCAGGTGCCTGCATTGATTGATACAATTCCTTATAAGATTAACCATGCTGATGAAACATCCGCAACATTTTCGCTGACTGCAGATGTTACTAATTATTCGGGCAATACTTTCAATCTTCACATCATCAGAAAAATTCATTTGCTTAATAAAAATACCATTGAAAAAAAACTAAACGTCACCATTGCAAATAACATTAAAACAGTTGCATACGAATCAACAAATCAAATACAAAATACAGGTCATAATACATGGAGTAAAGAAAGCGGTTTGCTTTCTATCTGGCTTGCAGGAATGTTTGCGCCTTCGGAAGATGCAAAAGTTATCATTCCTTTTTCGCCAATAAAAAATGCGCATAGCTTTATTGCTGATGATTATTTTGGAAAGATTGATTCATCAAGGCTTCTTATAAAAGATAGCGTTTTATATTTCTGTTGTGATGGAAAATCACGTGGTAAAATTGGTTTGGCGCCGGAGATTGCAAAGCCATTTGTTTGCAGTTATGATTTCAGAAAAAATATATTAACGATTGTAATTCCTGAAGTGCACAAAAATGGTTTGTATGTAAATGCAAAATGGGAGTTGCAGGAAGAACCGTACAAGGGTGATGTAATCAATTCTTATAATGATGGACCTTTGGAAGATGGCAGCCAAATGGGACCCTTTTATGAAATAGAATCTTCTTCATCTGCACAAGAATTACAGCCGGGCGAAACGCAGGAATATCATCAAACAACAATGCATTTGCAGGCAGATTATAATACGTTGAAAAATTTAGTAGAGCAATTAATTAATGTGAATTTGGATGATGTAAAAAATTGGTAGTATGGCCAGACGCTTCAAAAGTCTCAGACCAATAAAAAAAATATGAAATTATTTAAAACATCAACCGGCATCATTCTTCAAAACAATAGCGAAAATTTTTTGCTTGAAGAAGATTGGGATGAATTGATCAATCATGAAAATTTATTTCAATTCTTATCGACACAAACAAAAAATAAAATTGATGTTGACTGGACTAATATAAAAATCCTTGCACCGATACATAAACAAGAAGTTTGGGCTGCGGGCGTAACTTATTTAAGAAGCCGGGATGCAAGAATGGAAGAAAGCAAAGACGCAGGTGGCGCAGATTTTTATAGCAAGGTCTACAATGCTGAGCGGCCAGAATTATTTTTTAAAGCATTGCCGCAGCGTGTTGCAGCACACAATGAAGCAGTTTTTATCCGCAAAGATTCGAAATGGAATGTGCCTGAACCGGAACTTACTTTGTTCATTAATTCAAAAGGAAATATAAGCGCTTATACAATTGGCAATGATATGAGTTCGCGTGATATCGAGGGCGAAAATCCTTTGTATCTGCCGCAGGCAAAAGTGTATGAAAGAAGTGCTGCGCTTGGTCCTTGCTTATATATTTCAGAAAATGAAATTACTTTAGATACAACCATCAGCATAAACATAAAAAGAGAAAACACCATTGCGTTTGAAGGTTCAATCCAATTGAACAGGATGAAAAGAAAATTGAAAGAGCTTGCTGAATATTTGTTCCGTGAAATGCAATTTGAGCATGGTTGTTTTTTAATGACGGGAACTGGTGTAGTTCCTCCAAATGATTTTACTTTAAATGAAGATGATGAAGTTGAAATAAGCATTACTGAAATTGGAACATTAAAAAATATTGTTGCGTATAAAAAGTGAATCGAAATATTTTAACATGGTTCATCTAAATTATTTGAGATGGATTTGAAATTAGAAAACAAAATTATTGTAGTAAGTGAAGGCACAAAAGCGTTTAATGAAGGCATTGTAAAAGTATTGGCGAATGAAGGAGCTATCCCTGTTTTAATCAAAAAAAGTGAAAGCAATAATTTAAAAATGGCAAACGCGATTGAAAGCGTCGGCGAAGGATGTTTTCAATTTAGTGCTGATCTTACAAAGCCTGATGAATGCGAAATAACTATTCAGCAGGTAGAAAAAAAATTTGGAAGCATAGATGGCTTGATAAATAGCACCTGCATAAGCAATGCTGGTGATTTCAAAACCTCCAATTATCAAACCTTCGTCGAGTCGTTAAAAGAAAATGTTATTTCTTATTATCTGATCACACATTACGCATTACCCGTACTCAAAAAATCAAAAGGCGCAATTGTAAACATCATTTCAAATTATCCTGCGGCAACCTGCGGAGAAAGTGCGCTGACAAGAGAATGGGCAGTTGAATTATTAAAGTATAACATTCGTGTTAATGCAGTCGTGCTTCAAAACAGTAAGTCATTAACAGAACAAATTTCAAATACAGTTGCATTTTTATTATCAGAAAAATCGAGTCACACTACAGGACAGCTAATACATGTTGATAGTGGTTATTCAAATTTGAATCAGCATTCACAAACTCTTAGTTAATCACTAATGAAATTCTCTGCCAAAATTTATAAGATAGGAATTAATCCTTATGTGCTATTACCTTCAGTTATTTTAAAATGTTTATTTATAGAAGCAGGAAAGAAAAAAGGAAATATACCTGTGAAGCTGATTATAAATGAACAATTATTCATTCAAAATCTTGTAAAGTACAGTGGCAAATGGCGATTGTATTTGAATACGCCCATGAGAAAAATTGCAGGTAAAGATGTTGGCGACATAATAGAAATAAATATTGAGTTTGATCCTTCAGAAAGAATTACACCGATGCACCCAAAACTTGAAACGGCATTACAGAAAAACACAAAAGCACAACAGGCATTCTATCAATTATCAACCTCAAGGCAAAAAGAAATTTTACGGTACATAAATTTTCTTAAGACTGAAGAATCTGTTGACAGAAATGTAAAACGCGCTATCGGTTTTTTAACCGGAACAGAAAAGTTTGTTGGTCGCGATAACTTATAACTAACTCACACTATACTTAATCAGCACATACATATCTTTTATATCGTTTGATGAAAAAGCTGTGTTGCCTGGCTTGATAATTTTCCATGTGCCCAATGTATTATTTCCCCACGATTGAGACATTGGGCTTGCCACCAGCAATGCACCAAACGATGGATTCGCAGCGAATGAAAAATTATTGTTGGTAATATTTCCCGGCGATGTTATATGCAATTGCGGTGTTGGATTTATTGCATCGGCATATAACGATATACTCGTGATTTTTAAATTGGTTTGCGATACAAAAAATGGAAGCCTGTTCGTATCAATTAAAATGGCACATGTTTGATCTCCCGTGTTTGCATCTGGCTGATTTAAGAACGCATACCATTCAGTCGGGAACTCATGCTTTAAACTAAACAACTGTGAAAGCCCTGTATCTTTCAAACTCACCAACATTTTATTAATGTTGTTTGAAAGATTAGTTGATGCATTTGCCTTCAACGCATCGCCACCTTCACGTGCTGTATATTTTAATTGAATGATGACATCAGAAATGGTGTTGTAATCAAATTGCTGCAACAACTTATTTGTTGTATTCGCAAATGGGAATTGCAAATGCCATTTGCTGATCGCACCGGCACCTTCAAACGGAAGATATCTTTCATCACGGAAATTCAATTCAAACAAACCACTATCGGTTTGCCCATGACTTAACGCAATTGATTGTGATGTGCCACCGCTATCTCTGAAACGCGGATCATCTGCAGGAATTCCATTCACTGATTTACGCGGATATTTTTTTGCATCAGCAACACTTGTTCCATCAATACGAATAGAATTATTCATCAGCGTTAATGTGCAACCAATTGTTGTATATGGTCCGGCAACACATGGAATAGATAAGCTTACAGATTTCAATCTTCTGAAATAATGACCAGGATAATCAATATCAAATAACTCTTCAGGCAAGTTGATAAAACACTGACCTGTTTCCTGTAATTGCAATAATGCAATCGCATCTAATTGTGCCAATGAAACATGTTTCGTTAATTCATATTCACGCTTATTTTTTTCATAATAAGCCATTTCCATTTGCTTCAAATTATACATCAATGCTTCACCACTCAGCAAACCTTTTTTCATGCTATCCCAATAACCAAATTGTATGTAAGACGAGTCACTCAAACCCAATTCATAACGGAAACATTGCTCTGCTTTTTTCGCAGCATCATAAGCGAGATTATAACTCTGGAAATATGTTGTTGAAATTTTATTGATCATGTACGCATACAAATCTTCATTCGTGAATTTGCTGTGCATAAAATCATCATCTTCTTTCGCATTATCAATTTGCAATTGCTGATTGTCTTTGTCTTTATTCGCAATATCCAAACGAATTTGCGCACCTAAAATCTGCACATCAATTTGATCTAATTCTTTGTTAGCAAGGTTGAGTTGATTTTTCCATTCCTGCGCTCTTCGATCATACGACGCATTCGTGCTCATGAGCGATGCATTTTTATCTAATGCCGTTGCAATAGATTGCAAATTTCTTACAGCGTCTTCAGCAGAATCACCAAAACTTTTACCACCTGTATTTACGGTTGCATGTGGCGAGCCGCCAAAACCTGAAGCACCTAAAATAAAATCAGGAACTAATTTCAAACCGCCAGCTAACGTATAACCAATTGCGATGGCAGTATCAATAACCGTTGATGCCTGGTTTAAAGCAAGAGCAACTGTTTCGTTTGTACTAAGTCCATTGCTGATTAAGTTTTGATAATAATCTCTTCGTATCGTGATCAATTCTTTTTGCTTGGTAAGATTATCAATTTGATTTTGCGCTTCCGTTATTTGTGTTTGCTTCAATTGCAACACAGCACTTAACAATTTTATTTCATGACTTGATCGCAACAACGCTAAATGCTCTGCATCTTTTTTCTCTAATGCAGCAAGCAATGCGCCACCTAAAGATTTTACTTCATTAACCAACTCTGTTGCTTTTTGCATTAAAAATGAAAACCGATATAGTGGTAAGGGTGCGTTTAGATCATTCAACACGCTGCTCAAATCCAAGCCAGCCGCCGTTGCACGCACTAAGATGCCCGGATCAATTGGCGGAGCAAATAATGAAAGTGGTGAGAACACGCCTTCAATATCTAAGCAATGACGAATCTTAAATAACCTGTCTGCAATCGTTGTCCAGTATTGAAGAATATTATCGTTGAAAGGAATGCAGAAATACAAAGATTGCAATGAAGGCAGATCTGGATTATCAGGATTTGAATAATCAAAACCTTTATATGTATGCATCGGCAAAAGATTTTCAATCTCCACCAACACATTCGAAAAAGAGTCTAATTTCTTTTCCAACTGGTAATAATTATTTACCGGCACTTCATAAGCAGGCGGAATAATTTTTGGTTCCGGTCCTAAAATCTGCGCAGCTAAAACATACAATTGCGTTGCCTGTGTTACAGATTCCATTGTATGTTGCGTGAACAAATAATCGCCCCATCTTATCAAATGATCCAAATATTTCATCACCGTAGTTTTTTGATAAGCTACTGTTCTGTATTGTGCGATGTAATGCGGTTGAAACGGATTTTCTCTCCAGTCTTCAACACTTTTATCTAAATCATTTGGATGTGCAGTTGTTGGATCAGCAATGCCAAACATGAAGTTTTCTATTCGCTGCAGATCATATTTTGTTTTGCCTGAAATATCAACCACATTTAAAAAGAATGGCTTGGTAACCCAGAATTTATCAGGCGCAGGATACGCAGAAGAATCAGTTGGATTGAAAATATATTTGAACCATTTATCTGCATCATCGAATTGTTGATTCACGCTTAATTGTTCGCCGATCATCAACGGAGCATGAAAAAATAATTCCCAGTTATACAATGAATATCCGGCTTGTATATTGAAGTCAACATCTTCACGCGGATAACCCGGCGTTGCATCAACGACGCCATTTGGATACGTTACCGGCGAACCGCTGTACACATCAAATTGCGGTTGATAAGTTGTATTGAAATTGAATTTTGTTGGATCACTATCATATGCCACATCACCTTTTAATTGTGTTTGCCTGCCCATCAATCCATCAATGCCTTTATTAAATAATTGGCGCATGAAAAAGCAAACCTGCGGATGATAAAAATTATAAAAATGATACAACGTTAAAATGCGTTTGCCTTGCGGAATTTGCGGCATCGCTTTTCTTATTTCATCTTCTGCTGCGGTGTCACCTTCAACAATTGCTTTTAATAAGTCGAGCAATTGTAAGAACCATGCTTCAAGATCAGCATAAAATAATTCAAACTCATCGTTATCACTAATCTCCGGCGCAACATAATAGGTGCGACCTGTTTTTTCATAACGCGTACTTGCATCCTGGTAAAAGAAAGGCATGAAAGTTCCAAGCGTAATTGGCGGGTTGCGTTGCTCAAGTGCATATTGATATTTGCTTAAGAAGATCAGTTCCATTATATACACCCAGCGATCAAAAAATCCGGCTTGTAACGAGATGAGATTTCTGAACAAACCAGGCGTTTGATTTAAGATGGATGATTGTGCAGGAAATGAAAGAAAATTATTTGATGTATCATTTGTTTCATCATCCAGCATATTCGATAAACCACTGCGTGTAAATAATTTTAAATTAACTGAAACATAATTATTGTTCACAACCGGGTAACCGCGACAAGGATCAAGATCGAAAGTTCCTTTGTAATCATAATAGCCATTATCATCAATATAATAGCAATTAAGATTCAGCGTTCCGTTTTGTTTCAACGAATTTTCAATGTCATCAATAAATGCTTCCCACCAACCTTTAATATCTTTCTTTTCTATGTAAGCTTGTAAGTTGCTGTAATCGGGCGCGGGCAAATCAACAGGAGAGAAAAAATATCTTGATCTGTCCGGCGCAACCTGGTACCAGATGGAAGGATCGAATGAATTTTGCATCCATTGATAATCTTCAATAAAACCGGTTGAATCATTATTTGAAAGTTTCTTTGGCGTCCACTTTCCACTTTTATATTCACTGAAAGCCATTTGAATCTGCAAATATTTATCCGGTTTGTGTAGCGGAAAATCAGTATCAATGTTTGGTGATTTCATACTATCCGGAACGTCTCTTCCTTTCTCTGTAAACACTGCCCAAAAAATATATAAACGCTGATTGAACACAACAGGAATGATGTGATCGCTGTTTATATCGAGATCAATTTTTTCCCACGCAGTCCATCTCCTGTTTTCAATGTATTGACGATAATAATAGATCTTCGGATCGCCGCCATACGTTCTCGCAACAACATGCAATGTTTGATTATCATCTTCGTACCACATGCCTTTTACTTCCAAACGCGCAACGCCATCCAGCTTTTCTAAGTAACTCATGAACGCATCTTCAACATTTTTTTGCGTTACTTCATTTTGCAACAAATCGTTTTGCAGGTCTTTAAAGAATGCAGATTGATCAGGCAACAATGTTGGTTCAATCCAGTTCTCCGGATATAAAAACACTTTGCGGTTTGCTTCCCACAAACGATATTGTTGCATCCATTGCCACTGGCTCCACTTGCTGTCAAATTGATCCTGGTCAGGATCATCAGCATTTACAATTATATCTGCTTCCATGCTCATAAAACAACGCTGAACAAACTGCTGAACAGAATTTGTTGCCTGTACAATGCGTGATGTTGGTTGGCATGCGCTCATCTCCACATCAATCAAAAAATAACTGTAGAGATCGTTTGAATCTTGCCATGTATTTGTTCCTGGATTTGCAAGCAAATAAGTTACTAATGCATCGCGTTTGCTTTCGCGTAATTTATTTTGAAGCGGGGTTGTTACATCTAACCAGTCGCTATCATTATAATGCGATTTTAATGTTTGTTTGATCTTGGTTGAATCATCAAAACTCAATGATGGCTTGCTCCAGTTAATACAATCTTCCGCAGCAACACCAAGCAATTGCATGGTTGCAAAACATTTATATAATCGAACAAGAATGCGAATATTTTTTAAGTCTGATGTAGCTGGTGTTGATGTGGAAAGATTCAAATAATTCGGTGCTTCTATCAATGCTTTTAGTTGATCTTTATCCCATGCATACAGATCTGAAAATTCTGTTTCAAGATCATCAATTGTTTTTACACCATCAATCACATCCTGTAAAACAGTAAATACTGTATTGGTTGATGTTGGCACATCACTATGATATAAACTGATGAGATTGATTAAATTTTCAAGCGCATCAAAATCAGCCTGCGAAACATTTGCTGCTACTGCAACAAGTGGCAGTGTTGAAAGATCAGTGATATCAACATCTGCAGCATGAATTAAAATCCATGCTAATGCAGTTGCATCTATTTTTAATTTGGTAACGATGAAACCAATCTTCGCCAACCATAAATATTGATTGTATTGATTCGGATAATTCGTACTGCTTAAAACTTTTGTTTTTTGAATGAAGTTGTTGTCTGTAAAATCTGTGAAGATTGCCGGAACAGAAATCATCAATTGCGCAGAAATAGTTTTATCAACCGTAAACCATGTGCTGATGCGATTTTGAATCGCAGTTTGTTGTTGAATGTTTTTATAAACAGGCGAAATTTTTTGCAAGAAGAAATCAAATCGTTTTGCAATGTCAACATAATTCAGCGATTTCAAATTTGTATCAACATCTGCATCAGAAGCGAAGAAAACATTTGAAGCACTGTTATCCGTTAACTGCGCATCAAACAAACTATCCAATGCATCACGAACAGCATTTGGATTGTTATAAAAATTCTTCAATGCATCACGCAACGTCGCATCCATATAACCGGTAAAGCGCAATGTTTTTGTATCATTATTAAAACTTAACTGACCAGATGAAGGCGCATAAGAAGTGAGCAATGGCAATGCATCCAAACCAGTAGAGCCGTTAGGATTGACATTCAAAAAATTAATGGCATCCTGCCAATCCTGGTCGGTGAAAGCGCCAAGCAAAGCTGTCTGTTCATTCGCTGTCATTGCACCGGTAAACGATAATTGTTTTGTGCCGGAATTGTAACTGATGTTCGCACTTAATTGCGATAAGTTTTCAATCGGATTTAAAACCGAAAGCGTTGTTTCATGAAATGCTGCATCGTATTGTACACGCAGATCTTTTAAGAAAGTATAATTTGATGAAACGATATTGTTATAATCATCATCATCAATCGTTTTTAAAATATTAATAAGCTTCGCAGAAATTGTCGAATGCCATTTCAACAAAGGATCATTCAACCATTTTGTAAGCAAATCACCATTTGTATCCGGTTGTACAGAAGTGTTTGTATTAATCACCAACAAAGCATCCTCTAACTCACCAAGATTTGTTGTGATTGTTGCATCTGTTGGAATTAAAGTTTGATTAATATCATTTTGCTGACGTAAAATATAATTCACATCCCAAACGCTAAATCCTGCATTATTCAACAAATCATTCTGTGATAAAAATTCAATCGTGTTAACAGGAGAAGAAAAAACATCAACCGGAATTATTTGCTTGGCGATGCGCAAATCATTTGCTGCAAATAATAATGCCTGCATCAACAAATTATTGCGATAGATCAATGAAAGATTGGCAACCGATAAAGTTGTAATGGCATTATCCGTTAATAAAATATTCAGATCATCCGGCGTAATAAAAGTTGCCGCTTCAATAATTGATTTATGAATTTCAGTGATCGCAACTCCGCTATTTACATTCGCTAAAGCAAAATCAGCATTTAACGGATAAGTGATTTGTTTGTTCTGGAAAAGACTGTTGTACAAACTATCATCGCCACTTGTTTGAATATCTTCATACAAAGCAAGCAATGGAAATACATCTAAATCAAGTTTATCTTTTAATTGAAGGAATGCATGAAACTGCCATGCAAAATTTGCATCAAGAATTCCATTACCAATTGCAGGACATTGAATGCACGCATCGAGCTCTTCAAAAGTTAATGATGTCTTTTTCCATAATCTTAAAAAGCGATTGAAGTGGTCGAACTTTTCCGTTGTAACATTTGTGATATGTTGCGTGTTCAAATCGCAACTCATATCATCATGATCGATCTTACTATCAAGCGACGGATTGATGAATTGTAATGTGAGTAAGGTCATCAAATCCGCATATTCCAAACCTGTGTAATTCAAAAGCAAATCCACTTCAACAGAAGATGAAGCCGCTAGTGTTCCCCAATAAATATTTTGATTAACCAAATCTTCTTTAAAGATCAAATCACGTTCTTCAAAACCTACATCGAGATATGCGAACGCTTCTTCTAATTCACTTGTTGGCGGCGTTGCAACCGGCAAATTTTCCTGCGCAAAAATTCTTATGAGATCAGCTTTGCTTATGCCAAGCTTCGTTAAATAAATTTCACCTTCCGTACTAAACAAATCGAATGGCAAACCGAAAGGCAAGGTTGGCGTTGCAGGAATTGGCTTCAAAAAATTATCATACACTTTTACGTTCGTGTATTCAGGATTGGCACTTAAATCATCCGCACTCAACAATGTTTGATGCAACAGCTGCACACTAATGTCAGCCGCATTTTGCGTGAGCTTTAAAACAATATTTTTATCACGAATGATCCATTGTGTTGATGAAGAACCCATCGCCTGGTAAGCATCAGAAACCATTGCATTCGATGTTAGCAAAACATCTATGTGCGGAATATCGGCTGTGTGAGAAATCAATTCATTTAATAGCGTTACATCAATTGCATATTGTTCATCAGGCAAAGGATCTGTGTTCACCAACGGAACAAATGCAGGAAGATTTGCTGTGAATGAAGATGCAATAGTGAAGATGGTTGGCGAAATTGTTTCTTCTAAAATTTCATTTACAATATCGATGTAAGGCAGCTCTGTATTAGTGTTATCGCAATTCAAATCTATATCGCCAATATCTGGTCTGCGTTGTAATAATCGATCACGAACTGTGTCGCCGCCCGTCGTCATGCGCTGACTTAAAAAATGTAACGCATCGGTTAAATAAGATGCAGCCCCGTACACAGAACGGCATTCTTCGCACTCGCAAAAATCTGCGTGCTGAAATAATACATCAAGATTCGGAATTTCTTTTGCAGCGGGAGACATCTTCATTACATCCTGGTAATTCGGCAACACTTTTAAGTTAGACGCCGTTGCCAAACCATGCATGTTGCCTGCAACAGCAACTGTTTGTGCATACATTTTTGAAGCATTAGAAAAAATTTGCGTTGCCTCTTTTTTGCCAAGCTGCGAAGCAAATGTTTTCATGAACCTGTCTTTGCCCATTGCATACACCTGCGCAGAAGAATGAATGCCTTTATTCAATAATGCCTGCGATGCTTCGTATGTTGGCGCTAACTTAAAAACGCGTTGTAATCTTCTTAACTGACCTGCAACAATTGGCTTGTCTTCTTCGGAAATATTTTTTGCGTTGGTGGATAAATAATTTTCTATGCGATGATTTTGCAGATCAAAATCAGGATTTGCATCAAAAAAATTCACCAACTTATTTTGTTCACTTGTTTGCGAACTTGTATTTTGTTTTAATCTTGATGCCAACGCAGTTGTTGGAAATTTCTTTACAAAATTTTTCTCTAATTTCTCTGCAAAACTTTTAATGCGATCCGGAACACTTATGCTCTTACTTGCAGAAGGCACATCAATTTTTTTCTTCTTTAATAAATTTTCCCAATCAGCTTTTGTGTTTGCTGCGAGCTTGCGTATATCTGCCGCTTTTTTTATATTCTGATCTTTTACCAGCGCTGCTGTTAACTGCGCATTGTTATTTGTAAGATCACTCAATTGAAAAATTGCGTTCAATTGATCAGCACTTCCTGCAAGCGTTTCATGATTTGTAAGCGCAGAAAAAAATGATTGAATACTTCCCTGATGCTGTGCTAATAATGCTGTTACTTGTTTTGAATCCTCATCGCTTAAACCTGCGATCTGGATATTTTGAAAGATGGTCGATGAAGTTCCTGTTGTTGGATTTTGTTGCGCATACGTTGATATAATGCGCAACAACTCTGCTTTAATTTTTTCAAGTGCTGCAGTTAAGTTATATGGAATGATGTTATCATTAATTGATTGTTGCAATGCCTGCATCAGCACATCAATATTTTCATGCATGATGCCGTTCAACTTTTGTTGCGCTTGTTGTTCATACGTTGGCGCTGCAATGCTTTGCAATAATTGTTGAGTGATATTTGAAGGCACACCTTCGCGCAACAAACCATAAAAAACAACTGCTTCAATTTTGGTTTGCGATTCAAAACGATAAGCCATTGCCAACGCACTAATGCGATCCTGCTGCAAACCTGTTTTGTTGGTAAGAAAAGTGATGTCTTGTGTATCTGAATTCTCTGTTACTTCAGCCAAAGACAATCTTCCCAAAAAAGGTGTAACAGTTGCCAGTACTTGTTCAAACTCTGAAACACCTTTATAAGATTGTGTTGCAAATGAAATATCAATCGTTAACTGAACCGGTGCATTATAATATACATCTGTTTGTTTGAGCTGCGTGCCATTTGCATCGTACAATCGCAACAGTACATCAGCCGCTTGTTTATCAGTATATGCAAAATTTTCCGGCGAATAATAAATTTGATAGAAACCTTGCTCATTGGTTTTTGCTTCGCCCAATGTTTGTTCGCTGCGAATATCTTTATCAAATGCGCGAACCAAAACACCAGTCATTAATTGCTGGTATTGATTTCTTACAGTTCCTGAGATTGAATAACGTGCGCTTGTTGAAGCAGCGGCATTAGAAATGTTTGGCATCTTAAAAAAATTAATTGTTTAATAATTTTTTTAAGTGTTCAGGTTTGATGTTGTTGGGGGTGATGTTTAAAAAATAATTCAATATTGCGATTTACTCGTATTGCATAAAAACTTCAACGCTTCGGAGAAGCAACCCGTTTATAGTAAAATGTTGCAACGTGCAATCAGCTCCGGAGGAGCTTCCTGAATAAATTCAAATAAACAGGTGGCTCCTTCGGAGCCGGTATTTTTATTCATTTATTTTGCTACAATCACGTTGCTCCTTCGGAGCTAAAACGGTTTGTCTTTCGAATCGTTCTAAAAATCTTGAAGTGTCTTGCTAATAAATGATTTTAAATTATGAAACCAGAGCTGCTATGAACATATGCAGCACAAGGGAGTGACACAACCGTGTTGCCATGAAATACGACAGTTGATTACATAAATAAATTATTCAAAGAGCTTTTAAAATTTACATCATCATTTAAAACGTTCCGCTTATTCCTAATGTTCCTCCGGTTCCTCTTAATGGCGGCGTTGTTGTTACGGTGCCGGTTTGCGTTTTATCATCATACTTCGCATCAAAAGGTGAACTTGTTGAAGCTGGATTATTCACGAAGAATTGCGCACCGATCTTCACGCGATTTCCTCCAACAATTGTCGTTAAGCCAAGATCAACCGTAACATTTGGAGCTGTTTGTGGCGCTATTTTTAATGCAGGGGAAACACTAAATCTTCCAAGCGCTGTTGGCGTTTCATATTTTATGGAGCCTTGCACAGTTCCCGTTCCGAATTTTCCACCGATAGTAAGTGAGGGCGGCGCAGCAATATCTTTTCTTAATTGTTCCAATTGTTTTTGCTGTGCAGATTTTTGTTGCGTTGGCGTTGGTGAATTCGGATCTGTTTTTTCAGGCGATTTTGTGTCTTGCTTTTTTTCATCTTTCTTTTCGTCTTCAGATTTTTTTGGTTTCAGTGTGATTTCAAAACCATACAAATCTGTTTTATCATCTTTCTTTTCATAACTCACAGAAATTTTAAAACGTTCATCCGTTAATTTTTCTGAACCAGCGCCGAGCAACAATCCTAACAAACCTGCAGCCGCCTGACCTGTGTACACATCGCCGACAACCGGCACATTTAATTTTTCATTTTTAATACCAAGCGCTGTAATTACAGCGGCAGTTGGCAACACAATCAATACACCGCCGACAATCAATGAAGCTTTATTTTTTTCCCAATCAATTTTTAAAGAAGCAGTGAGCTCATCCAACTTTGGATCAAGCAATTGTTTTTTTATTGCTTTGAATTGTTCGGAATCCAAAAATATTCCTCCGGTTGCTTTGCCAACATTTCCCAGATCTTTTGTTGCCTGGTCGCCGGTTGATTGATAAACGGGTTGACCATTTGCATCCGTTGTTGTTTTCCATGTGCCACCTGTTGTGCCATCCGTTCCCGTTAAATCTTTTTTCAAAACAGGATTATTGCTGCAATACACATAATCGTTTATGCCATCTTTAATTTCGATGGGATCAACGGCTGTCCATCGCACCAGCCAGCATGCATAATATCTTTTGCCATGATAATACAAACCACTTTCTGCATCACGTTCTTTGCCCGTGTACCGATAACGTTTTGATGTTTCTGTTTGATTGCGCATTGCCTGGTAAGCCGTGCTGCCGAAAGGATAATATTCTTCATAAGAAATGATCGAAGCATTATTATCTAACTCCAAACATGCCGTTTCAATGTGATTCGAATATTGATAACGAATCAAAAATGCCAAGCCGTTATCTTCACCTTTTGTTCTTGTTTCAATTAAAGCGATGCGTTGTTTATCATCCATCACATGTATCGTTTCGCGTTCAAGATTGATGTTGCCATTTTGAGCTTCGCGATACAGTTCATAACTATTCAAATAAATTCTTTCTTTAATCAAAGTTCCATTTTCAATAATTTTTCTTACGCGATTTCCATTACTGTCATACACATAATAGGCGGTGCCGCCGCCGCCGCCTAAATCAACCTGCTGCAATTGATCCAGGTAATTCCATGTTAAACCAAAAGTTCCGTTTTGCAAATTTTGCAAATTGCCATGCGCATCATAATTATATGTTGTAACATTTGCGCCAACCTGCGTTTGTGTTAAGCGATTATTATTTGCGTTTGGTGAAAATGTTCTTGTCCATTTATTGCTGAAAATTCCATTGCCGGCATTATGAATCATGTGCAGCATATTTCCAACTTCATCATAATCATATTTCTCTTCGTAGCGTTGCATCGCATTCATATCGCCGGGCAACGTTAGTCGCTGATTGTTGAATGTTGTTTTATCTGAATCGAATTGATCACTTGCTGCATTAGCACCTGCATGTTCGCGACCTTGTGAATAGATCAATCTATAAATTGCATCATATTCATATTTCATTGACGGATCAACTGCAGCATTGTTGAAGAAAATCGTTTGTTGCGCATTATCTATTACTGAGGTAATATTTGAAACAGGCTCGAATGTGTAATTCAGGTCCTGCATAATATTAGCGCCATTATTTCTTGTAGTAAGAATGCGAATTAAATTATAAGTCTTTTCATCATACGTATATTTTGTTGATGTGTTATTTCCATACAAAATACTTTCACGTTGTGCCTTTGCATTATAATTTATGTTCTGAACAAAAGCAATATTTTGATTTTGGCTTTGCACAAAAATATTCACCTGTTCAAGCAAAGCCGCTTCGTTATACGTGGGATGAATTTTACTTGCGTCAGGTAATTCAATTTCAACGGCACGATTGAGAGCATCAAAGATTGAATTCGAATTAAAAGTTTCTGTATTTAATAATGATGTTGGATTGACAACATTATAATCGATGATCTTTTTATATTCTTTGCATAGTTGCCGTGAAGATTTTTTGATGTTGTATTTGAAATCATACTCAGATGTTTTTACCAAACCACTTTGATCAAATGATTCAAATAATTTCCCGCGAAGATTTAATTGTTTATCATTAGCTTGATTTTCTCCATACACACTGAAGTGAATTGATTTTTCAGGAGCAGCAGTATTCACATCTTCTTTCAGCCATTGTTTTAATGGACGATGCAACACATCATATTCTGTTTTGAAGCGATGATTCAAATCATCCCAATTAAAAACAACTTTATCCAGCACATCATTAAAAACAAAACGTTCGCCGCCATCCATACTAATTTGATGCACCTGGCGCGATAACATATCATAATCAAATTGCATCACCGTGTTGTTGCGTGCGTCAATTATTTGCCGCTGATTGTTTTCAATATCCAAAACAATTTGCGTTGCATATTTTCCTGAAGCGCCATTATCTGCAATTGTAAAAATCGTTCTGCCAAGCGAATCAAAATGTTCCTGCGATGGTGTGTTTGCATGCTTTGCAGCAAGCCACGCAGCGCGTTGTTCTGCATCTGCGGGTTCTGCGCCTAAAGGATTTGGGCTTCCCCGATCAACATACCACTGACTATCGAGCACCGTATCATTTTCGTCATACTTCAATTGTTTCCATGCATCAAATTCTGTTTTGGAAAATGTTCCGTTCGCATGTTCAATACGTATTGTTCTGCTTAAAGCATCATAATAAAATACGGATGAAAAACCAATTTCCACCAACGAATCATCATTTTCAAATTGGAACGTTGTACTGAAGAAAGGTTCAAATTGTTTTACAACATTGACTTTATTGTTTACGATTGTTCTGCCATTTCCAACCCAGCGAAGATTCGGCGTTGTATCAATCGTTACTAAATTATTGCCTTGCCATTTTAATGCATCGCCCGGTTCTGCCTGGACTTTTGTTTGAAGATTTTGTCCAAGCCCGTTTGAATAACCAACACTGATATAAGTTTTGGTTTGATTGTTGTTCAATTCACTTTCATGCGTTTCCCTCACAACATTTACAAAACAAACAGGCTGATTGCTATTCATCCATGCAAACAAATCGTAGTAAAAAAATGTGGTTGCTTTTTGCAAAAATTTATTTGGATTGGCAACAACATCTGCAACATCTGCGGGCTGAATAATTGTATAATTTGTTAGCGGTTCATCACCATGGTTGCCGTCACTTTCATCACCATGAACAGAAGTTGCGATTACCATTCCCAGTTCATCAGTGATATTTTCACTGATGTTATCATTCATATCTTTTAAAACAGTTGGCTGTAATGTGCGATAGTCAAATGCTTCAACGGTGGAGATATTTTGCGCGGCATCTTCTGTTTGTATAATTACTAAATGATAAGCATCGTAAGAAAGTTTTGTTTCAATTTCAAAAGCATCTTGCACAGCAACAGGCAAGAAGAAACGCTGTTGTGCATCAGCAATTGTTTCTGCATTTTGCAGGTAAATATTTTTGCCTGAAGGAATCCACCAATTCACACCACCCTGCTGAATATATTTTGCATCAATTAAATTTTGATTCACTAATCTTCCGCCATAAATATTTGTAATTAACGAAGGTGTGAATGCCAATTTGAACGTTTGATAGGCGAAACCCAGTGTATCCATTTGCAATAATGATAAAGGTGTTTTCAGATCATTATTCAAATAAATTGTTTGCACATCTTCGATCAATCTTTTTTGCAAGGAACCATTTGGTTTATCTTGATATTGAATAGTGGAAGCTGTTGTAAAATCATTCAACAAACTATCAATTGTGAACTGAGTAATTGCATTGAAACTATTATTGGTTAACTCGAATGTTTTTGTTTCAGCAATTTCTTCCAGGCGATAAGTATCAGGCAAATCAAAATCGTTTGTATAACTATTTACGGTGTAAACAACATGCGTTTTACTTTGCTCTGTTTGAATTGCAGCAGGCAATTGCGCATCGACAATTTTTCTTCCATATACAACAGAAGCAGCTTGTAACACATTTCCAAAATCATCTACTTCAATATTTAAAGTATGAGCAATACGTGGATCATTTAAATTTCTTTCGTAATGAATATTCAGCGCTTCGCTTTCATGCGATAAAAAAACGGCGTATTTATTTTCAAGTTGCGGTTGCAATAATTTGATGATGCAATTGTGTGTATTTATTGCATAAGGTTTATCTGCATCAGCGCTTCCATCAGTTGAATAAATTTCTTGTCGAAGCACAATGCCTTTACATGCACGCAACGCTTCACGGCTTTCTTCTGCGGTTAATCCGTTTGGAAGAATTGGTTTTGGCAGATCGAATTCGAACGAACCTTTATTATATTCTTCTTCAAACTGATCTAAAACTTTTTGCTGATTAAAATATGCACCAGTATGATACCATGTAATTTTTTTTACAGGTGGCTGATGTAAATCTTCTTCAACA
>DASZUY010000293.1:0-6778 GCA_035547495.1 Parafilimonas sp.
TTATCATCAACAATGGCGATGGGAATTTTCATATTATCTTATAATCAAAATTGATGTTTATGCTTGTCGAAAACAATAGCTCATTTGCTGTATTTGTCAATTTCAATCTTTGTTCCTTTTCTTATTTGCGTTTTCACTGAAAGTCTTGCATTTGCTTCTGCTGCGCGATATCGCATGTTCTTTAATCCATAATGTTCACCAGGAATTTCGGAAGAATTAAATCCAACACCATTGTCTTCAATACAGATATGAAATGAATTTTCACCGGAATAAATTATCAGTTTCAATAGTGAAGCATTTGCATGTTTTAAAATATTGTTCACAGCTTCCTGGCATATTCTGAAGATATTCAGCATTTCTGCAGGTGTTATAACAAAATTCTTATTAATTTTTTCTTCTGCTGTAAATTGAAGCTGCGGTTGAAGCTGCAGCATATTTTGAATATATACTTTCAGCTTATCTGAAAACTCCTGCAGTGTAATTTTATCTTTATGTAAAGCCCAGATGGTTTCGCGAAGATTCATCATCACGTCCTTTGTGGTAGCGTTGATGGTTTTCATTTGTTTCAACTCTTCTTCCTTATTCAACTCTTTATTCTTGTCGATAACCCAATCTATGCTGCTGCTGATAAAACTTAGTTGTGCGCCGATGTTATCATGCAAATCGCGGCTGATGCGTTCCCGCTCATGTTGCAATTCATTTTGCAGTTGTAACACGGCTAATTTTTTTTGATACCTGCGATTTAAATACTGTCGCACTATAAAAACAACTATTATCACAAAAAATAAAATAGACAACGAAATAAACCACCATGTTTTCCAAAACGGCGGACTGATAATGATCTCAATTGTTTTAATATTTTTCGGATGATCAGAATAAACATCTCCAGCATACACCTGGAAAAAATAATTGCCCGGCGGTAATAAATATCTTGCGTTTCTAACGTCGGCGCTTTGTATCCAGTTCTTATCAACGCCCGACATTTTATATTGATAGAAATATTGCTCTGCGTTTCGTTTTCCGAGTGCGCTAAATTCAAAATATAAATTGTTATGATTGTACGGCAAATGAATTTTCTGCATCATCCATGTTGCAGAATCTTTTAGAGACTCTTCATCATTTACTTTGATGTTAGTAAGAACAGCTTTTGGCGAATCGCTGATGTTATTTATTTTATCAGGATAAAAACTGTTTACGCCATTTACGCCTCCAAAAAATAATTCACCATCTTTTTCCTGCGCAATAATGTTGGTATTAAATTCATTTTCCTGCAAGCCATCTTCTTTTTTTAAGTGAAGAATATTATTCCTGCTATCAACTCTTATTAAACCTTTATTTGTGCTGCACCATACACTGTTTTTATTTAATGCGATTGAATATATATAATCGTCAGGCAAACCATTTTCTTTTGTAAGAACTGATATAATCTTACCATCATCATCCAGTTTGTACAAACCATGATTGGAACCAACATAAATCATATTATTATCACAAGCAATGCATCGTATTTCTCCGCAGCCGGGAAGAGTTATGCTTTTTACGACTAAATAATTAGACGTATCACGAAAAAATAATTTATCGTCTGTTCCGCTTAAAATAAAATTTTGAAAACGGCATAATCCCTTTGTGCGATAAGTGAAAGCATAAGCTTTAATGTTTAGACTATGTGCAGAGAAACTAACATCGTAAAAGTTTTGATCGATTGCTATAAGTTCACTATGATTACTTAATTGTAACCTAGAGCTATAGTAGGAGATAACATTATTTAATTTACCTGTTGTATCTGAAACATCAGCAGTCTGAAATTTTACCGGCACAAATTTGCACTTTCCGGAAACAGCATTCCATAAAATACATTCATGATTATTACGCGGAAACAGTAAATAATAATCATCATTAATATGCGTAATCGCGGCTATTATTAATGGACCAGGTTGTTGAAACGCACCGATATCAGTTATGTGTTGTTTTAATTGCTGAAGCGTATCAAAAACAAGCAAGCCACTATTCAGTGCGCCGGCGAGAATGCGATTATTTCTTTTGTCAACTTCAAGGCTTGTAATAAAATTATTTTCTTTTTGCAGTGTGCCGTAATAACTTATTGGATATGTATCTGCAAGCAATTTTACAAAACCTTCATTGCGTGTAATTAAATATATGTTACCGAAATTATCAAACCTGATATAGTGAATTGGAAAATGTGAGAAAGGCTGATTCTGAAAATTTACAAGTTGCTGCGTTAATTGCATTGTTTGCGTATTCAAATTATATAGCCGGTTGTTTACACTCATCAATAATTGCTGATGATTTGTTTGTTCAAACGCAACACCATCTACTGTTTGCCAGTTAAAGATGTTTTTCGGCAAGGTGGCAAAAGAATTATCTTGAAGATTGAGAAGATTTAATTTTCCGCCTTTAAACAAAAGGCATTCATAGTTATTCAATGGATGAAATTCCTGGCTTGGAATTTCAAAAGGCAATGGGATTCTCGCCATGCCTGTAGCAGCCCCTTTTTTTAAATCCCATGTTATTAATGTTGAACCATTAAAACAAATCATCGCCGTGTGATTAACCGGCGCACCTGAAGTTTGAAACTCCTCAGGCAATTCAAAACGATTTGTTACAAAAGGAAAACGTTTATGACTAATTACGTGAAAATTATTTTCATCAATACCGGTGATAAAACCGTCGGCTGTATAAAAATAAATAGCACCTTCATCTTCATTCACCGGCCACACGGCAGGCGTTGATGTTTTTGAGTTGAAAGAATATACAAATGAAAAACGATTGGTTGCCGCATTATAAATACTAATACCTTTCGAGTGGTATAACCACAACATTCCGTTTTTACTTTTAAAAAATTTGATATAGCGATTATCAGGCAGACCATTTTGAACAGCAATATTTGTAAAACTGTTTCCATCATATCGCTGAAGCCCGGTTTCAAAACTCAGCCAAACAAAACCAAATGAATCAAAGTTCATATCATAAACAGAACTCTGTAATAAACCATCATTGATGTTATAAGAAAAGCTGTTCAATCGCCGCAGCGGCTGTGCATCAGAAGAAAAAACAACTGAAAAAATTGTGAGAATGCATATACATATTGGCTTTCTCATTCGTCATAAGCAAATAGTGATGAAAGTTACACACAAATGGAATTTAAAAGATACACGATTGTTTTTAATTCTTAACGCTAATTAAATTTTCAATCGCACTTTCAATATCAGGATATAAAAAATCAAAACCTGCATTTCTTATTTTATCATCGTTTACAGTTGTACTTTTTAAAACTTCAATGCTCATTTCGCCTAACGCGAATTTTAAAGCAAACGCGGGTGTATGTACCGGTACAAAAAATTTACCGCGCATTTGCGCTGCAAGTTTTAGCGTGAGTTCTTTATTTGTTACAGGCTGCGGTGCAACTGCATTATAAATTCCTGCAATAGATGATTGCTGAATTGCAAATAATAAAAGCCTGCATAAATCATCAATGTGTATCCAGCTTATAATTTGTTTTCCGTTTGATAAAATTGCAGCAACGCCAAATTTCAAAGGCTTTTTAAATTCTTCCAAAGCGCCGCCTTTTTTGCTTAATACGATTCCAAATCTAAAAATACATAAGCGCTTATATAATGTTGAAACTGGCTGAATACTTGCTTCCCATAATTTACAAGTTTCACCCAAAAAATCATTTGAAGCTGGCTCATTTTCTTTAAAACCATGTTCCTTTGATTCTTTCGTATCAGGTCCGTACCATCCAATTGCTGACGCGCTAATAACTGCTCTAACTTTATTGGGAATTTCTGTTAATGATTTAACCAATAGCTCTCCGCTTTTTGTTCTGCTTTCAACGATTTCTTTTTTGCGGTTATCTGTCCATTTTTTTTCAGCAACATTTGCGCCGGCAAGATGAATAATATAATCTGCAGAGGCAATAGCATTTTTATCGATCTCTCCTTCTTCCACATTCCATTTGGCGTAAGATATATTTTGAGTTGAAGATTTTGTTATCGCATTATCTCTTACCAGAACAATAACGTTATAATTATTATCGGTTAAAAATTTTTGAAGATGTATGCCGATCATGCCGGTGCCGCCTGTTAATAAAACTGTTGCCATTGTAATTTAAAATCTAACAATATAGCGAACAAAGAGTTTGGTTTTAGGAAAAAATTGTCTTGAATTTTTCAGAATTAGTTCTACATTAGTTGTGCGATTGTCCCGATTAATCGAGAAATTTCTTCACTTAAATTATAATCCCATGGTTCAAACAGAAATCTCACAGTTTACCAGGGAATGCAACGATTGGAGAGAAACATTGCGTTCCCATCGTAATGAATTGCAGGAAATGCAAACAACTTTACAAAAGGCGGTAGATCATCCATTATCTAAAGAAGAACAAACAGAACTCGAACATCTCCAAAACCAACTGCACATTCAGCTTATTAACATTCATGACCTAAAACATGCGGTAAAACTTTATGACCGCAAACTGCATTCTGAAGTCTCGGGAAGTTTAGATACTCAATTCTCAGACAACATCTCGGCGTACCACGAAAATCTGTACGACAATTATCAAGCGCTTGAAAGCACATTGACCGAGTTACGCGACGACCTGAATCATTTTGTAACGGCGATACATTAATTGTATCAGTTCAAAATTAACTCTCCATATTTCGCCATTTGAATGTATATGAAATGGCTGCAAGCTTGTCGCCTTGTTTCTATACATCAAATGGTTTTAATTAACGATAAAACTTTTTGCCATGCCTGAATTTGATACTTCACACGTAAAATCTATTGTCTTGCTCGGCCACGCCGGCTGTGGCAAGACCACTCTAGCGGAATGTATGTTATATGAAGCTGGATTGACGACACGCCGCGGTTCTGTTTCCGAAAAAAATTCTGTAGCTGATTACCACGAATTGGAACAGGAACGCGGCAATTCTATTTTTAGTAAACTGCTTCACACAAAATGGCGTGGCTATAAAATAAATATTATTGATACGCCAGGATATGATGATTTTGTTGGTGAAGTAATTTCTGCGTTACGTGTTGCCGATACCGGTGTTATGTTGCTGAATGCAGAAATGGGTGTTGAAGTAGGTACCGATATTATTTGGGATTATACTGAGCAGTTTAAAACGCCAATGATTTTCGCGGTGAATAAGTTGGATGAAGATGATGCCGACTTTGACTGCACCGTTGCAGAAGCAAAAAATCATTTTGGAAGTAAAGTACAGGTGGTGCAATATCCACGACAACAGGGCGCAGGTTTTCATGAAATAATTGATGTGCTGCGCATGACGATGTATAAATTTAAAGACACAGGTGGCAAGCCTGAAAAATTACCAATACCTGATGAAGAAAAAAATAAGGCAGAGGAATTACATCGTGAGTTAGTTGAAGCTGTTGCAAGCAACGATGAAACCTTGATGGAAAAATATTTTGATAAAGGTGAGTTGGATGAAGATGAAATGAAAGTTGGTTTGAAAAAAGCAATGATCAATCATGATATATTTCCGTTATTCTGCTTAAGTGCAGAACGTAATATGGGCAGCGGCAGATTGATGGGTTTTATTGATAATGTTTGTCCGAGTGCAAATGAAATGCCGCCGCAAAAAACGTTGGGGGGCGCAGATTTACCCTGTAATGAAAACGGTCCCGCATGTATGTTTATTTATAAAACAGTAAGTGAACCACATGTGGGTGAACTCTCATTTTTTAAAGTTTACTCCGGTTGCATTAAAAGCGGAATGGAATTAGAAAATGAATCAACCAATGTAAGTGAAAAAATTAATCAGTTGTTTTTGGTTGAAGGAAACAAACGCACAACTGTTAATGAATTATGTGCCGGTGATATTGGTGCAACACTTAAACTAAAAAATACGCATGTAAATAACACGCTTCATGCAAAAGGAAAAAATATTGAATTAAAACCAATTGAATTTCCAGCACCGAACATGACGGTTGCAGTTGAAGCAACTAAAAAAGGTGAAGAAGAAAAATTATCACAAGCTTTGCATCAATTAAAAGAAGAAGATCCAACTTTAATTGTTGAGTTTTCTCCTGAGCTAAAACAAATGCTTATTCATGCGCAAGGTGATATGCATTTAGCTGTTGCAAAATGGAAGATCGAACACAATTTTAAACTGGATATAAAATTTGTAAAGCCGCGCATACCTTATCGCGAAACCATTCGCAAAGCGGCGGATGCAAACTACCGGCATAAAAAACAAAGCGGTGGTGCCGGACAGTTTGGTGAAGTGTTCATGCGCATTGAACCATGGTATGAAGGCATACCTGAACCGAATGGTTTAAATGTTAGAGGACGTGACACCTATGATCTGGATTGGGGTGGCAAACTTGTATTTTATAATTGCATTGTTGGCGGCGCAATCGATGCGCGTTTTCTTCCATCAATATTAAAAGGTGTTATGGAAAAAATGCATAATGGTCCGCTCACAGGTTCATATGCAAGAGATATTCGTGTAAGTGTGTATGATGGAAAAATGCATCCTGTTGATAGCAACGATATTTCATTTAAGATTGCAGGCTTACAGGCTTTCAGGCAAGCATTTAAAGATGCAGATCCGCAAATACTTGAGCCTGTTTATAAAGTGGAAGTGTTATGTCCGGATGATTTAACCGGTGCTGTAATGGGTGATTTACAAACACGCCGTGCCATTGTTGAGGGCATAGATGCAGAAGGACATTTTCAAAAAGTTACTGCAAAAGTTCCGCTTGCAGAAATGGATGGTTATTCATCATCATT
>DASZUY010000294.1:0-2834 GCA_035547495.1 Parafilimonas sp.
AACTGAAGCTTTATCCACAAACGGCGAACGAAATTAAATTTGAAGAGAGCCGTTTAGTGGATAAAATATTTGAAAAACAAATGATGATTAACTTAGAAAACTCTAATCACTAACTGGCCGAAAAATAGGTACGCTTACAATGCGGAAACATTGGCTAAAGAATTTTATCCTGCTTTTTCTGCCATTGATTTTATCAGCCTTCCCAAATACTCGTTTTATATAAAATTGATGATTGACGGTCAAACGAGCAAGGGATTTAGCGCTATTTCACTAAAGGAAAAAGCTACCAAATTTTTTAATAAAGAAGTTGTAATGGAGAATCATCGGAAATGTTTACCTGCATTGGTTTCCAAGATGGGAAATGTATTTCCCAACATAGAACCATTACAAGACTCTTTATTTGATTTAGTCTGATTTTGACCTTTCTTAGCTATAAACTTAACTTATATGGCAAAAGATTTCTGATTGTCCCTATTTAATATCAATTTTTTCAATCTCCAGCGAATTTTTCAGATTTTTACAAATATGCGGTTGAAAGTTAAATAATCAATTGCAATTGTTGACCTTTACCAAGTGCTTTTTGCGTCTTTAGACACAAGACATAGCTGTTATAATAATAAGGAAGGCTGCCTGTTCTGGTACGCGAGCCTTGTAATATTTTTCAACCGACTCATTTTATTTTTTCATGTCAAAAATTCTATTTTTTCTTCATTAAAGAGATTGTCATAAACTTCTTGAATATCTTTTTTTTGAATACAGCATTTATATTCTGATGTAAGCAAGCCAGCTTTCAGGACATTCATAAATGCTTTTCTGCAAGGTATCTCTCGGATACTACAACAATTTACCATATAAAAAATCTTTTGATTCATGTCTGGAACGGTAATAACATTTTCATCATGCAGATGATATAATACATAGTCCATCCATGTGAACTCTTTAGCCGCGCCCTTATACTTTTTATGTTTATTATGTAGCCTGTGTGTTTCTAAATTATACCAATTATTAATTGGCCACTGATATTTAAAGTCTGAATATGGCAAATATATTTCTATCTTTATTTTATTTGTTAATTTCCCAAATTCCTGTACTTGCCATTCTTTATGTCTTCGACTGTATCCGTTGTTATCTAGCAAATATTCTATTTCAGTAGTTGTATTAGGTCTGTTGTGAAAAAACAGTTCAAATAGGGATATTTTGTAGGAGTCGTCATGAGTTGTTACGGACATACTAGTAGTCATACATTTTGAATGTTTAAGTATTATTCAAGCGTTGTTATAGATTGATAGTAACCAAATTTATTTCATTCGGCAGAAAAAGAATCTTTGACTTTTAAAGTTACCAATTTTTATTTTGACATAATCTATCTTTTGGCCTGTAATTCAAGGCAATATTTTATTAAATACCTTTTTTAATTAACCCTGCAAGAAATGTACAGTCATATTGAATGCACCAGCTGTAAGTTAATAATTCTTATTTTGAAGGTTAGTATGAAAAGCCGGGTAACCCCGGCAAAACTTGCTTAAAACAATGAACCTTGCTGCCCGGTACCTGGAGGTTGGGGAGTAAAAGGGTTTAGAGAGGGTGTTGTTTGTCTTTTGGCATGGTGAGCAATGGTACTTTCTCCGGGGTCAGTAAACCACCGGTAGCAGGGGAACGGAGCGCCTTCATATGGAATGGTACCGATACGGTAACAACTATAGAACCGGTTGCTCAAAGAATCCATGTGTGCGATTTCTCCTGTAAGGGAATGCAACAACATATTCATCACTGCCATCTTTGCACAGGTGCCATCAATATCAGCGCCATACAACTGAACCTTCCTGTTTTGTTTGGCGGCTGATAGCAGCATCCTACCGCTGCCGCAGGCCGGGTCAAGCACTGATTGTCCTGCCTGAAGGTCTCCAAAAGTGATAGCTGCCATAAAATCGCAGATGTGAATTGGTGTAAAGAACTGTCCCTGTTTGCCCCTGCTGATGCGCTGCATATACAACTCGCCCAAGGGGTCATTAAATCCTTCCGATAAATTACCTATTTCTTCTAACAGACCGGCAATAGCTTCTTTTTCTTTAAAGCCATTAATTATATGAAAGGCTTTTTCCCGTTCTTCTGGTGTGTCATGGATACGGAAGGAGAATAAAAAAGTATCCAGCAGTTTTTCAAGTGCAATAAAATTGTCCTGGTGCCGGGCATAGTGGTCAAAAAGCGATAGCATTTTTTGCATGTCCATCATTGTGCTTGTTTTGGTGAAAGAATTTTGATGGAGTATAGCACCCGCTAACCTGCGCTATTGAAGAGTGATTTGGGAAAAGACAAAAACCTGCCTCCTGTTATGGCTTTGTAGGGTTGCTATGATGCGTATTGTTTTATAAATCATGCGTCATAACAGACCCCAGGAAACACTACCCACCCACAACTTACTTTTATAGACCTCTTTGCCGGTATCGGCGGTTTTCATCTTGCAATGCATGAACTCGGTGCACAATGTGTGTTTGCCTGCGAGATAGACAAGTTTGCCCGGAAAACATACGAGGCTAATTTTAAAGCCATTGCACCGGTACTCTTTGAAAATGGGAACTTTGCAGAGGATATAACTAAAGTAGATGCATCCCAAATACCAGGTTTTGATATCCTTTGTGCCGGGTTCCCCTGCCAGGCATTTAGTGTTGCAGGTATGCGTAAAGGGCTTGAAGATCCACGCGGACGTATGATTTTTGAGATTATCCGCATCCTTAAAGCAAAACAGCCCAAAGCATTTATCCTTGAAAATGTGCGGGGCCTCCTCTCCCATGACAGGGGCAAAACATTTATCAAAATAATCCGCCTTTTGCGGA
>DASZUY010000295.1:0-2972 GCA_035547495.1 Parafilimonas sp.
AGATTGAAGAAAGCCACAGTTTATGGTATTCTAACCGATTTATATTTAAATATATCAACGACGCTCTTGGGCCAGATTTATTGAGCTATTTGCAAACTCATACAATCACCAGTGGATATATCCAATTAGGGACTTGGCTATTAGATCTTACAAAACCTGCCGAAAAACCTTTCACTTTTAAAATAGATTTGTTGTTTAAATTTACTGAACCATCTCTTCCAAATCCAGTATACTTAAGTTTTGGAATTAGTGATATGATCAAGAATGTTGATACACTTTATAATAAAGACAACAAAAAACAAAAAGAGTTACTAAGCTTATTAAAAGATACTTATACTGATACCGGCAACCCCTGCCCGACAAAAAAATGTCCTTAGTAAATTTAGGTAGTAAATGCACTGGCTTTTTTATATTTATTTATCATTTTTGGCACTGGCTTTTTTTGCCAGTTTAGCAAGCTTTAAGTTTTCATATTCAATACATTTAAAACTATTTTCAATTTTTTTAGGAGTTTCATTGCTCACTGAAATATGTGCGAATTATTTGATTGATTTTTTGCATCTTGATTCTAATTATCCGGTCTATTACTGTTTTATGCTTATTGAATATATTATGCTTGCTTATTTTTTCAAAAGGATTATTTTATCAAATACTGCAAAGATTATCATCAATATATTTTTAATAATCTTTCCTTTTTTCTGGCTCTTTACCGGAATGTTTATTTTTAATAAAGGAAAAGACTGGAATAGTTATGTGGTAATGGCAGGCGATGTGTTTGTTATATGCGTTAGTGCAAGATTTTTGTATGAACTTTTTACTGCAGATAAACTAATTGACTTCAAGAAATCTCCGGAGTTTTGGATTGCAGCAGCGCTTATATTTTACTGTTGTTGTGAATTACCAATAACAGGAATTTTAAATTATTTATATTACAATAATTCTCCTTTGAATGAATTGTTGCAAATTTTGAATATTATTATGTACTTAATTTTTATTTACGCTTTCTTATGCCGGGCGACAAATTCCACGAAGTCCTCATACTCACAATAGTTGGAATCATTGTATTTCTTGTTATATCAGGATTAATGATTTTTATTCTTCTCTATTATCAGAAAAGAAGGTTTCAGCATCAGCAGCAAATTTTAGAAATGGAAAAACAATATCGCGAAGAGCTTTTAAAAACCCAACTCGAAACCCAGGAATATTCCTTCAATCAAATTAGCCTGGAATTACATGATAACATCGGTCAGCTTTTAAGCAGTACAAAACTTTTATTAGGTATTGCAAGTATGGAAATGAAAGAGGTTCCTGATACAATTAAAACTGCAGAGCAGACTGTTGGTAAAGCAATACAGGATTTACGTTTGCTTTCAAAATCATTAAACAGAGAATGGTTGCACCAATTCAATCTCGTGGAAAACTTAGAAGCAGAAAAAGAACGTATAAATGCTGCACGAAATATTAAAGTTGAATTAATCAGTCAATATGAAAAATTGCCACTGGAACCCGACGCTCAGGTAATGCTTTTTCGTGTGGTACAGGAAGCTTTACAAAATAGTATTAAGCATTCTTTCGCAAAGCATATCATCATACAAATAAAAAATACAGATGCACATTTTGAGTTAAGTATTGAAGATGATGGGCATGGTTTTGACATCGAAAAAGTAAAGAAAGAAAGTCTTGGTTTGCGTAATATGGAACATCGCACACAATTATTAGGCGGTACAATTGAATGGCAACAAGGTGAAAAGAATGGAACTATTATAACTATTAAAATTCCTGTGAATGAAAAACGTGAAACGTGAATCGTCAGTAGTGAAAAAAACATTAGAATTTTTGAAACACTGGAATAAGAGACAGTGAAACTTGAAATAACAAAGCAATGAATATAACACTTGGCATAGCAGATGATCACCAGCTTTTTTTAAAATCACTCAGCTTGTTAATTAGCAGCCTGAAAGATTTTACCATTATTGCCGAAGCAATGAACGGAAAAGATTTAATTGATAAACTCGAAATAAAAAAACAGGAGCCTGATATTATCTTACTGGATGTAAATATGCCGGTAATGGATGGAAAAGAAACTGCAGCAAATCTTACTAAAAAATATCCTGCAATAAAATTAGTTGCCTTATCAATGAAGGATGATGACGCAACTATCATAAGCATGATCAAAGCCGGTTGTTGCGCTTATCTTTTAAAAGATATTCACCCCGATGAATTAGATAAAGCCTTACATGAAATTTATAGCAAAGGATACTATAATGCTGATGCCGCAAACATAAACTTCAGGCGATTATTGCAACATCAGCAAAGAGAAGATGAACTGCATTTATCTGATAAAGAAAAAGAATTTTTAAAACTTGCCTGCAGCGATGCAACGTATAAACAAATTGCAGCAACCATGCATGTTTCTGAAAGAACGGTTGATGGTTACCGCGAAAATCTTTTTAGAAAATTAAATGTGCAAAGCCGCACCGGCATGGCACTTGAAGCCATAAGAAGGAACCTTGTAAACTTATAAATAGCAGTGAACGGCAAACAAAAAATAATATTCAAAACTAAAAACCAAAAACTATAAACTATTTATGTATCTCGCTTGTAAAATGAAATTGTATATCAGGATTATTGGTAATTTCTGTATTTAAAAACCATTCGCTCTGCGCCAAATAAACAGGATGATCATCTTTATCCATTGCAGAATTTTGTTGTTTGAAGCGAAGAAAATCATCGAGCTTTTTTTCATCGTTACTCGTTAACCAGCAAGCTTTATAAAATGGTAACACTCTAAACTCACAGGCTGCACCATATTCATGCAACAAACGATATTGAATAACTTCAAACTGCAACTCTCCTACACAACCGATAATTTTTTTATTGCCGCCAAATTGGGTGAACAATTGCGCAACACCTTCATCTGTTAACTGCGTAATGCCCTTTTCAAGTTGCTTTGTTTTCATCGGATCTTTATT
>DASZUY010000296.1:0-1671 GCA_035547495.1 Parafilimonas sp.
TGTGAACGAATTGCCTTTGGCCCAGCCTACCGTTTCTCAGCATCTGAAAGAGCTTAAAAATGCAGGATTGATTAAAGGAAATATAGAAGGTAACTCCATCTGTTATTGTATTGATGAAAAAAACTTCAGCTTTCTCAAAGATTATTTTTCGAAGATCATCCTGACGGTGACCCAACAGAAATGTTGCTGAATATTTTTTTATAATTTATCATCGCAATATTGCAATAAAGCAAATAACATCAAACAAAATGAGATTATCAGCGTTAAAAGAAGTCTTATCGACATTAGACCATATTGAATTTCAGTTAGAGGACGGAACATTTGTTCCTGAACATTTTCACGTTACGGAAGTAGGAATGGTTACAAAACGTTTTATTGATTGTGGCGGAACAATCAGAAACGTAGAAGTAATAAACTTTCAATTATGGGATGCAAATGATGATGAACATCGTTTAAAGCCAACAAAGCTGTTGAATATCGTCAAACTTTCCGAAGAAAAATTAAGACTTACAGATGCAGAAATTGAGGTAGAGTATCAAAGCAACACGATTGGTAAATATGATTTAGATTTTAACGGCAAAAACTTTGTGCTCAAAAATAAAGCAACCGCCTGTTTGGCGCAAGATGCTTGCGGCGTTCCTGTACAGAAGCAAAAAGTAAACCTTGCCGAAGTTAAAAGTAGTTCCTGCTGTAAGCCAAATTCAGGTTGCTGCCAATGATGAAACAAAAGATCATTCAATACAGGAAGCCGGTCATTATCACCACATCGGTCATTATTTTACAAACCATTTTTGGCTTTGACCCGAAATTTTGCATCATTAATATCATTTGGCTTCTTGTTTAAGGAACCTGGATAAAAATTCTCAATTACAATTAACCATAAAAGTTGTGCACAAAAAAATATTAGTGCTTTGTACAGGCAACAGTTGCCGAAGCCAAATGGCAGAAGGATATTTAAGATATTTTGCGGGAGATAAAGCCGCAATTTACAGTGCAGGTATTGAAGCGCACGGCGTAAACCCGAAAGCCATTGAGGTAATGAAAGAAGACAATATTGATATATCGCATCACACTTCCAACCACATTAACGAATATCGTAATATTGATTTTGATTTTATAATTACCGTTTGCGACAATGCCAAAGAAAATTGTCCTTTCTTCCCTTCAAAAGCAAAAAAGTTTCATCACAATTTTCCCGACCCTTCAAAGGCAAGCGGAACAGAAGAAGAAATTATAGAGCAGTTCAGATATGCAAGGAATCAGATAAAAAGTTATGCGCAGCAGTTTATAGCAGATAACTTGTAAAAGAGTTTGCAAAAATCTTTATTCTGTATGTCCAAAACCACCGTACCGGATTGTCATTTGTTTTTGACCATAAAATCAAATTACAATGAAAGAGTTCTTATTTGTCTTTCGGGTGGATCTCTCCAAGATGAAGCAACTATCGCCGGAGATGCTGCAAAATGTTGCGGAAAATGCCAAAAACTGGGTGGCAAGCGTAGCTGCGCAAAACAAATTAGCCGATAAAGGAAACCGCCTGGTACCCGGTTCAGGAAAGGTCCTTAAAAGCAAGAGCCTCATTACAGACGGCCCTTACGTGGAAACGAAAGAAGCTATCAACGGCTATCTGATCATCAAAGCAGATACGATTGAAGAAGCTGTCGGTATTGC
>DASZUY010000297.1:0-2816 GCA_035547495.1 Parafilimonas sp.
GATAAGGGTTTCAGCGTTGGCATAGGCATTGAACAAACTTTTGTGCAGAAAAGAATGGTGCCCGTTAAAAATTTTTGTCTCATAAGCAGTAAGTAAATATAAACTGCTTAACGGGCCTCCTGTTTGGGAGGCCCTCATTTAAACTTGAACGATGATAATTGAATTAGAACTAACATGATTCAAAAAATAAATCAAAACTTTTTAATCATAAAATTCTGTCTCGGACCATGCTTAAAAATTATCTCAAAACCGCCTGGCGAAATATAATACGCAATAAATTTTTTTCGCTTATAAATATTATTGGTTTAGCAATCGGCATCAGTGCCTCGCTGGTAATTTATTTAATTGTTAGTTACGATTTAAGCTTTGACAAATTTGAAAAAAATGGTGATCGCATTTATCGCGTTGTAAGCGATATGAAGTTTCCGGATAATGATTTTAAAAATTCTGGATTGCCTATGCCTTTAAACCAGGCGATACAAAAAGATTTAACAGGCATAGAAATGTTTGTTCCTTTAAGCACACCTAACGGAGATATAAATGTATCTATTGCATCTGCAACCGGAAATACACCTGATAAATACAAAAAACAAAAAGACATAGTGTATGTTGATAACAATTATTTCAACATGCTTTCGTATACATGGCTTGCAGGTTCGCCGCAAAATTCTTTGCATGATCCTTTTACAACAGTGCTTACAGAAAGTCGGGCAAAAGCATATTTCCCCGGTAATGATCTTTCAAAAGATATTGGTAAAATAATTACGTACAACGATTCAATAAAAACAACGGTGACAGGAATTGTAAAAGATATTGATAAGAATACAGACTTTAGTTTTAAAGAATTTATTTCATACAGCACAATTCCCAACAGCGGTTTAAAAAATAATACGGGATGGGATGAATGGGGTAGTGTTAACTCCGCTAACCAATTATTTATAAAACTGAATGAAGCCACAAACACCGGTGTGCTTACAAAACAAATTCAGCAGTTGTTTGATAAACATCAAAAGGAAGCGTATCTAAAAAGTGTTTTTTCATTACAACCGCTTTCAGATGTTCATTTCAACAGCGACTACGATAGTTTTAATGAGCGTATTGCAAACCGTACAACCTTATACAGTTTACTTGCTGTTGCTGCAATATTGTTGGTACTTGCTTGTATCAACTTTATTAATCTTACAACGGCTCAGGCAGCACAACGCGCAAAAGAAATTGGTGTGCGCAAAACAATGGGCAGTTCTAAACGACAATTAATTTTTCAGTTTTTGAGTGAAACATTTTTGCTGACTTTTTTTGCAACCATCATTTCATTAATACTAACCCCTTTTATTATAAAATTGTTTCACGATTTTATTCCGCCTAAAATAAATGCAGGCATGCTGGTGAATGCGAACGTTGTTATTTTCGTTGTTGCCTTGATTCTTGTAATTACATTTTTTGCAGGTTTTTATCCCTCAATTATTCTTTCGAAATATAATCCTGTTTTAGTTTTAAAAGGCAATACATCTTCTGGTTCAACAAGAAGAGTTTGGATAAGAAAATCGCTTACCGTTACTCAATTTGTTTTTGCGCAGGCATTTATAATTGCTGCAATAATTGTGAGCACTCAAATACGCTACACCTTAAACAAAGACCTGGGATTTAGAAAAGATGGTATTATAACTGTTGAAACGCCTATTGATTATTTTCATCTGCAGAACTTGCCCAAGCAGGCATCGGTGCGTGATGTGCTGCTTCAAAAAATAAAATCGTTGCCCGGTGTGTCATTGGCTTGCACTGCCAGTGAAGCACCTGCTACAAATGGTTCATCATTTGGAACCATGAAATTTAATACCGGTAAAAAACAAATTGAAACAACAGTGCAGATAAAAAATGCAGATGATGATTATTTTAAATTATACAAGATGCATTTGCTCGCAGGCAGATTTCCAAGAAGAAGTGATAGCGCAATTGAGTATATGATCAACGAAACTTATGCGAAATTTCTTGGCTTTAAAAACCCTGCAGATGCAGTTGGAAAAGTGATTGATCGTGGCGACAAACAAACACCGATTGTTGGTGTGCTAAAAGATTTTTATTCACAGTCTTTGCATGCAGAAATAAAACCGCTCGCTTATTACAGCGATAAAAACTGGCAATCTCAGTTAGAGATTGCATTAAAACCTGAAACGACAGCAGGCGCATGGCAAACAACTATCGGGCAAATTAAAAAAGCATACAAAGAAATTTATCCTGACGAAGATTTTACTTACAATTTTGTTGATGAAACTATCGCAAAATTTTACGATAGTGAAAAGCACACTTCAACATTGCTTTCATGGGCAACAGCGCTTGCGATAATTATCAGTTGTCTTGGATTGTTGGGTCTTGTAATATATACAACCAATCAGCGCACAAAAGAGATTGGTGTAAGGAAAGTGTTGGGTGCAACTGTTGCGCAAATTGTTACGCTGCTCTCAAAAGATTTTATAAAACTTGTTTTGTTTGCATTTGTTATTGCTGCACCAATTGCATGGTTAGGCATGAATAAATGGATGCAGAACTTTGCTTATCGTGCAAATATTTCGTGGTGGATATTTTTAGCAAGCGGCATTTCAATCATATTAATTGCATTGCTCACTTTAAGTATTCAAATCATAAGAGCGGCAATTGCAAACCCTGTAAAGAGTTTGCGAACAGAATAAGTTGTCTGAACATAGATTTTGGCTGGATTAATGGATTAAAAGATTTGCGATACTCTATTTTGTGAATGATTAAAGCATTTTCTTAATTATTTTTCCAAGCATCATCAAACCATAATCAACGTCATCACT
>DASZUY010000298.1:0-8117 GCA_035547495.1 Parafilimonas sp.
TTGCCTTTTCTCAATTCAGGAAGCGCAATGGTGCCCTTTGCTCTGTCAGGTTTATCTTGAAGATTTTTTTCAGTTTCACGCAATTCAAAAACTGATTTACGCAAATCACGATTCCATTCCATTGCGTTCATGCTAAGATCCAGGTGTGCATCAATAATCACGAGATAAGATTTAACTGATTAACTTATTATTTTCAAATTCGTTTAATGTAATCCAACCATTCCTTTTACCGAGTCGAAAATTTTTTTCGAATCAAATCCTATCCCGTTTTTAAAAACAATTTCTGTGTTTCTCACTGCATGAACATCTTTCTCAACATCACCGTTTATTAAAACAAGATCAGCGTTCTTACCAACTTCAACAGTACCAATTTTTTTATCTTTTCCTAAATATTGTGCCGCATTAAGACTGCAAATTTTCACGGCTTGTCCAATTGTAAAACCGGCTTCAACTAAAAGCTCTAACACATGTCTGTCTGCATAACCAGGTATTACTCTTCCCTCGCCGGTTGGATCAATTCCGGCCATCAATTTTCCGCCCATATCAGAAAATTCTTTTCCCAATACATTTCTTTATGAAACATTTTTATGGCAGCCGAATCTTTCTTTGAAACAACCTTGGAGTAGTTTTCAATTTGCTCTTTTATTTCTGCAACAAGTGCATCGCCGCCATCACCTGGAAAAATTTCGCGGCCCGCATTTGGTTCGAACACGGGTAAAGTAGAAGTGATCGCAACCTTTTTCTTAACGAGGTATCGAATCAACATCTTCATACTGTCACTTTCTTCATTTAGTTGAACAATGGAAGCGTCTTGTGCGGGCTCATTGCACTCATCTTCTTTTTTATTTTTTTCAAAATCGCTGCTTACATAAAAACCATGTTCTAAATTATCGATGCCAAGATCCGCTGCTTCGCGAAAAGTTATCGAACATAAATGACCCGTAACTTTTATTCCGCGTTTATGTGCCGCATCAATTGCAGCTTTCGCATCTGCACGCGTTAAATCCATGTATAATTTAAAAGAAGTACAACCCATGTCTGCCCAATAGTTTACTTCTTTCGCGGCGTCTTCAGCGTTTTTAATATATAACATTTCAGGAATAGGCAAACCCGAACGTTCAATATAAGGTCCCGTAACATCTATATCGGGTCCAACCATTTTGCCGGCTTTTATTTCATCGCGAATATTTAAATCAGTTTGAGGTTCTACACTTCCTGTTGTTCGCATGGTGGTAACGCCGCCGGCAAAATATAACTGTGGAAACGACACAGGCATTTCGACAGCTAAATATTGAGGAGAGACATATTCACCATAAAACAAATGCTCGTGCATCATTATCATGCCCGGAATAATTGTTTTACCGCTGCAATCAATATTTTTTACAGATGATGGAACAGCGATTTTATTTGCATCACCAACTGCTTCGATCTTTCCGTTTATAACGATGATTGTTTGATCGTGTTTGGCGGCGTTGCCTGTTCCATCAATCAGCAACGCATGTGTAAGCGCAATTGTATCTGCCTGAACTGTGATAAATTTTTTTACTGCAGCACTAAACTGTTGACTAAAAGTGATTGATGACGTTATAACGGATAAAATCACCAACAAAAAATAACGAGTCTTTTTTTTAAAAAACATAGTAATGGTTTTGTATGATTTGTTTTTTTTTAGAACAGTCAATGATGTGAATCAAAACAGTTAAACAGTAATTTTTCTATCTCTCGCAATTACTTTCCATTCATCAATAACATTGTTGTTGTCAACAATTATTGCTCTTTCATATAATGCAACTGTTGGGCAAATATGATAAGGCACACCATACAACACATCACCGATTTTATATTGGGATGCATCACTAACTTTTAAAACCAAATGCTCTTCGCTTTGTCCGTCAGGTAGCACATTTTCTGCATTTAAAAAATAGACACGTTTATCAATTGTATTTTCTGCACCAACAGATTTATGACCAAGATCAGTACAAATTGTATGTTCATCAACGATAGAAATTATTCTTGTAATAACGAGCGCTGCTAATTGAAATGGCTCGTCTGCAAATTGCGTTTTGTAACCCCAGTCCCAAAAAACGAAAGTGCCGGGGCTGCATTCAATATTTTTTCTTTGAGCATGTACAGGAAAAGTTGGAGAGCCGCCTGCTACAATGTTTAATTTTTTTTGTGCCGATGATTCAATTTTCTCGGCAAGCTGTATTACATCGCTGAAAGCCTTATCTGCATTACGTTTACGCTCATCAATATTTATATCACGAATGTGACCATCATAAGCATGCAAGCCGATAATATTTATTCCTTGCAAATTTTCGCAATCTTCAAAAAGCTGAAACGCATTTTCGGTTTTAATGCCTGTTCTGTTCTGACCAACATTTAAATCAATATAAACATCAAGCTTTTTATTATTCTCAGAAAAAATTTTGGAAATGTTTTCTGTATTTTCAGCATCATCAATCAAACAGGAAAAATGTGTGGCCGGATATTTTTGAATGAGCTGCAACAATCGTTTTGCCTTTGTTTGTGTTGGTTGATATGCGAGTAAAACATCAGGAGCGTTTATCATTCCCAACATTTCTGCTTCCGCAATTGTTGCACATTTAAATTTGGTGATGCCTGCTTCCAACATCATCTTACATACTTTTGCAATTTTATTTGTTTTTACATGCGGACGCAAATGCTCAACATCTTTCATTTGAATTAATGATTGAATATTTTTTTCAACACGATCCTTGTAAATAATTAACGCAGGTGAATCTATGCTTTCAATGTTTTTTATTTCAAACCAATTCATTTGAACTCTTTTTAATCAACTAAAACACAAAGTATCGAAAACTTTATTTCAAAACTGATTTTGTATTATTATAGTATGGAAGTTAATGAAGCGGCAATTGCTTACAGCAAACAAAAAATTTCTATTGAGGAATATTTGGAGATGGAAAATGCTTCTCTTGAAAAGCATGAATATTATAAAGGAGAAGTGTTTAGCATGTCTGGCGCAAAGTTGCCGCACAACGAAATTGCCGGAAATCTTTTTGTTGCTTTGCCAAATAAGTTAAAGGGTAAAAAATGTAAACCCTATAATAGCGACACTCGCATTCATATTCCTGAAAACACATTATTTACTTACCCTGATATTTCGATTATCTGTGGTGAAGTTATAACGCTTAATAATGATGAGTTCAATGCGTTGAATCCAACTGTTATTATTGAAGTGCTTTCACCAAAAACAAAGAATTATGACCGCGGTGAAATATTTAAATTGTATCGTGACATTGATACTTTAAAAGAATACATTCTTGTTGATTCGCAAAGTTTGCATATCGAAATATTTCGATTGAACGCAAGTAATCATTGGGAGCTGGAAGAATATAATGACGGTAACAATTATCTCGACATAAAAGCAATTGGTGAAACTATATTGATTAACGAAATTTATGATGGCGTTAAACTGTCAGTATAACTAAGTCAACTCAAACACCGCTTCAATTTCTACCGGAATATTTCCAGGCAGAGAACCCATACCAACTGCACTGCGAACACCAACGCCATTATTATCGCCCCAAACTTTCGCAAACAATTCACTGCAACCATTAATAACATAAGGATGTCTTTCAAAATTTGATGTTGATGCAACCATGCCTAAAACTTTTATAACGCGTTTTATTTTATTAAACGAACCAAGATTTTGTTTAAGCGTTGCGAGAATTGCAAGCCCAACTTGTTGTGCCGCGTGCTTTCCTTCATCTTCATTCATGGTATCGCCAACACGACCGTGAATTAAAGTTTTATCGGCTAATAAAGGTCCATGACCAGAAACATAAACAAGATTACCAACAACTAAAAAAGGTTTATAAACGCCCATTGGTGTGGGTGCTGGCGGTAATTCTAAATTTAATTGTTCGAAGTTTTTATCTGCATCCATTTTTTAAATTTTAAATTTTGAATTTTTGCTTTTAATGCACAAAACTATTCAACACAAACACACCAATCAATCCAATTAAAGAAACAATTGTTTCCATTACGCTCCATGTTTTAAAAGTATCTTTTAAACTTAAATTGAAATATTCTTTAAACAACCAAAATCCACCGTCATTTACATGACCAAAAATTAAACTGCCCGCGCCGGTTGCGAGCACCATCAAGTTTGGATTAACGCCGCTTGTTGCAATGATGGGTGCAATAATTCCGGCAGTTGTTAAACCGGCAACAGTTGCCGAGCCTAACGCAATGCGTATAACCGCTGCAATTAACCATGCTGCAAGTAAAGGATGTATATTGAAATTATGCAGTGCGTCCGCGATTTGCGTGTTGATGCCTGTTTCAGTAAGAATTTCATTCATGGCGCCGGCGCCCGCTAATATTAATAAGATCACAGAAATATCTTTAACCGCATCAATCAAATGATTCATTAAAACGCTCATTGATTTTTTTCTTTTCAAACCCAAACTATATAGTGCATAAAATACGGCAATGATCATTGCGATAGGCGGATTGCCGATTGCTGTAAAAAATTTTACGAGTAAGTTTTCTGCGGGTAAAAAAAGTTTACACACCGTTGCGATCGCAATTAAAATAACAGGAAGAAATGTTGTAAAAATGCTGTTGAATAAACCAGGCAAATCTTTTTCTTCTAAATCTTTTGGAACAAATGTATCGGGTGGCTTGTTGGTATATTTTTTTAGTGTTGGTGCAAACATCGGTCCTGCAATAATTACTGCGGGAATTGCAATGCACAAACCGTATAACATCGTCACCCCAAGATCAGCATGATATTGCGCTACTAATGCAGTTGGCGCAGGATGTGGTGGTAAATAACCATGCGTTACCGAAACTGCTGCCACTGCAGGCAAACCACTGTACACAACAGGAATATTATATCGTTTGGAAACAGAAATAATTAACGGCACCATCAATACAAAACTTACATCAAAGAACAACGGCATACCAATAATAAAAGCTGTTAACACCATCGCCCACAGAATATATTTTTTACCAAACACACTCACAAGACTGCCGGTTATTTTTTGCGCCGCGCCACTTTCTGCAATTAATTTTCCAAGCATTGCGCCCATGCAAAGAATAATAGTTAATGAACCAAGAATACTACCGATTCCTTTTTGCAAAGCAGATGCTATCTGATCTACTTTCACGCCATTGCATAAACCAATAAATATCGACACTACTAAAAATGCAAGAAAAGCATTAAGCCTTGCCCACGTGAGTAACAGAATTAAAATGATTATGGCTGCAATTAGAATAATAAATGACATGATGATATGGATAAGCGCTTAAAGATAATTATCAGTTTTCAGTTCACAGTTTACAGTTTTCTGTTAGTGGTAAACTATTACCTTTATCCGCAAAGCTTGCAATCATGAACAGAAGAAAATTTATTCAGAACACATCAGCCGCCGCTGCAGGAGTTACGATTTTAAATTTCCCTGTCTTCGGAAAAAAGGCACCGAGTAATAAAGTTGTATTAGCAGTTATGGGTGTGAACAGCCGCGGCGCCTATCTTGCTAAATCTTATGCATCGTTGCAAAATGTTGAAGTGGCTTATATCTGCGATGTGGAAGATGGTGCGATTAAAAATGGATTGAATGCATTGAAAGATGCACAACGCAAACCAACTGTTGTAAAAGATATTCGTGAACTATTAAAGCAAAAAGATTTTGATGCGTTGGTTATTGCAGCGCCTGATCACTGGCATACGCCGGCAGCAATTATGGGCGTAAAAAGTGGCAAGCATGTGTATGTTGAAAAACCTTGCGGGCAAAATCCGCATGAAGGTGAACTAATTTCACAAGCCTATTTAAAATATGGAAAGCATATTCAAATGGGCAATCAACGCCGTTCAATGCCAACGTTGATCGAAGCTGCACAGTTAATAAAAGATGGCGCGATTGGTAAAGCATATTTTGCAAAAGCATGGTATGCAAATAATCGCGGTTCGATCGGTGTTGGGAAAGTTGTTCCTGTTCCTTCAACATTGAACTGGGATTTGTGGCAAGGACCTGCACCACGTAAAGATTTTAAAGACAATATCGTTCATTACAACTGGCATTGGTTCTGGAACTGGGGCACCGGGGAAAGTTGTAACAATGGCACACATGAAATTGATTGTTGCCGTTGGTTTTTAGGCGCTGAATATCCAACAAAAGTTACATCGGCTGGTGGTCGTTATGCATTTAAAGATGATTGGCAAACAACCGATACACAGGTTGCATGTTTTGAATTTGATGGTGATAAATCGATAACATGGGAGGGAAGAAGTTGTAACAATTATCCTGTTGAAGGTGAAAGTCGCGGCTTTATAATTTATGGTGATGGTGGCACATTGGTGAATGATGGTGGTGGCGGTTGGAAAATTTTTGATACAAAAAATAAACTCGTTAAAGAAGGCAAAACAGATGTTGCCGCTGAATCAAATAATCTGGTAAGCTCAACCGGCAATCTCGATTTATACCATTTTCAAAATTTTGTTGATGCAGTTCGCGGCGATGCAAAACTGAATTCACCAGTGAATGAAGGAAGCAAATCTGTGTTGCTTTGTCATCTTGCAAATGTTGCGCAACGCACAGGCAGTGTGTTGCATTGCGATCCATCAAATGGTCATATTTTAAATAATGAAGAAGCGATGAAGTTGTGGCAAAGAACATATGAGAAAGGGTGGGAGCCAACAGTGTAGCAAATGGCAAAAACATTTCTTTCAGCAGCATGGCGAAATTTGATCATGGCGAATTATTTAATTGATCCAAAAATTCTTCAACCATATTTACCATGCAAAACTGAGCTCGATACTTTCAATGATGAGCATTATGTAAGTCTTGTTGCATTCTTATTTCAAAATGTAAAAGTGCGTGGTATTGCTTTTCCTTTTCATACAAACTTCGAAGAAGTAAATCTGCGTTTTTATGTTCGATACAAGGAGAATAATACATGGAAACGGGGTGTTGTTTTTATGAAAGAAATTGTTCCGAAAAGAATGATAGTTTTATTGCGAATACTTTATATGGCGAAAATTATGTTACACTTAAAACCAACCATGAATGGACGCAAACAAATAATGAGCTGCATGTAAAATATAATTGGAAGATTGGTAATGAATGGAATTATTTAAACTGCGTTGCAGAAAAAAATCCGGAACCAATTATCGAAAATTCGCCAGAAGAATTTATTACTGAACATTATTGGGGATATACTTTTATCAGCAAAACCTGTACAGGTGTTTATGAAGTACAACATCCGAAATGGCGCATACATAAGGTAAAAAGTTATGACATTATTTGCAGTGCAAAAGAATTGTACGGTAATGCTTTTGAAGAAACGCTTGATCAAAAACCGGGATCCGTTTTTCTTGCAGAAGGTTCTGCTGTAAAAGTGTTGAAAGGTTCAAAAATTTACAGCTGAGTTATTTCAACACTTTTATTTTTATACTCCTGAAACTTACTTCGTTGCCATGATCCTGTAACAAAAGATGTCCTTCTTTTGCTTCGCCAAAATGGTCCCAGATTTTGTATTTACTTATGGCAACCAGGTCTTCAAATTCTTTTGAGCCGCGTTCATATTGCAATACTTTAATTCCATTCAGCCAATGCTCAACATGATTGTTGGGATAAACAATTATTCTTCCCCAATTCCACTGACCAGGCGGATTAAAATATCTCGCATCTTTTTTTGCGGGGATCATATCATACAATGATGCTAATGTTCTGTCACCGTTTCTTCCTGCTTTTGCATCAGGATGTAGTTTATCATCGAGTATTTGATACTCCAAACCAATTGCAGAACTGTCACTTTTTTCTTTCAGTGTTACAAAATATTTTACGCCGCTGTTGGCACCGGGTGTTGTTTTAAATTGAAATTGAAAATCGAAAGCGCTGTATTCATCTAATGTAACTATATCTCCGCCATCTTTTCCCTGTTCACCATTTGCTTCTAAAACAGTGATCATTCCGCTATCAATTCGCCATCCATGATCTGGAAAACCCTTTTTAAATGCACCGCGCCAGCCATCAGAATTTTTTCCATTGAATAATAATTTCCAGCCATCTTCTTTTTCAACTGCAGATAAATTATTTGGAATCATATTCACAACAAACACATCT
>DASZUY010000299.1:0-4889 GCA_035547495.1 Parafilimonas sp.
CATCGCGTTTTCATCTTCCAACAAAATTCCGTAATGCGTTTCTGCTTTTAGTTTATTTGAAGAATCAACATAATCAACCCTTACTAATCTTGCGCGAAAACTTTTTTCAGTAACAAGATTATATAATTTATACACAAGGTATTCGCGAATTACATAATCATCCGTTTTGCATTGCGTAACCAGTTTTAAATTTTTTTGCTTCATAAACAAGCCTGCAGAATCATCATAATGTTTTGGAAAGTTTAAAAGCAATGGCGGAAAAAAACAATTACTTCTGTCTTTTCTAAAATTTCCGCGCACTTTTATTTTAAGCGGAATGGAAACTTCAACACTGTCGTCATTTTTATAACTTAATAATGCGGGATGATAAGAAGGTTTATCGCCCCTGTCTTTTTGAACCGATTTATAATTTGCGTAGAGTTTTAACTGCAGCACATCATCTTTTGTAAACAAGCTGCTTTCTGTCTCTTTGTTTTTTTGACCAAAGGAGCGATCAGAATAAAAAGTGCAACAAAGCCAAAAGCATATTAGTATAGGTGTAAACAGTTTCAAGGAAGTAGTTTTATAATCAAATGTAACAAATGAGGAAATTTTATACTCAATTTTTATCTTGCCAATTCAAAGGAAGCTTCTTTTACCAATAACGTGTTTACACAAGCAGTGTTCTGGCACGATATTTTAAAACATATAAGCGATAACATTATTAATAAACTTTAAAACTTAATTTATGTTACGCTGGACCTTAATATTTTTAGTAGTTGCAATTATCGCTGCAATATTTGGTTTTGGTGGTATAGCTGCAGGTGCAGCAGGCATTGCTAAATTCTTATTCTTCTTATTTATTGTATTATTTATTTTATCATTAATCTTTGGCAGAAGAGGAACAGTTGGCGACGATATTTAGCATACTAAAAACTATGTACAGGCGCAAACATTTTTGTTTGCGCTTTTTTTATTTTCTTTAATTAAACACATCACTAAACCGAAACTTATTTTTGCAAAAAATTTTTAATGAATTTAATTGAAGAATTACGCTGGCGCGGAATGATTCAGGATATAATGCCGGGAACAGAAGAGCAACTAAACAAAGAATCTACATCAGGTTATATTGGCTTTGATCCAACTGCAGATAGTTTACATATTGGAAGTCTTGTCCCTATTTTATTGTTGGTGCATTTACAGCGTGCAGGTCATAAACCATTCGCATTAGTTGGCGGCGCAACAGGAATGGTTGGTGACCCAAGTGGCAAAAGTGAAGAACGCAATTTATTGAGTGAGGAAATTTTACAGCATAACCAGCAAGGTGTAAAAAAGCAGCTTGAAAAATTTTTAGATTTTGATGAATCAAGACCCAGTGCTGCGGTGATGGTAAATAATTATGAGTGGTTTAAAGAAATGTTGTTTCTTGATTTTATTCGTGATGTAGGCAAGCACATTACTGTAAATTATATGATGGCGAAAGACAGCGTGAAAAAAAGAATTGAAGGCGAGAGCGGCATCAGCTTTACAGAGTTTTCGTATCAATTAATCCAGGGTTATGATTTTTATTGGTTGTACAAAAACCATAATTGTAAACTGCAAATGGGTGGCAGTGATCAGTGGGGGAATATTACAACAGGAACAGAATTAATTCGCCGTAAAATTGGAGGCGAAGTATTTGCATTTACTTGTCCTTTGCTCACCAAGTCTGACGGCGGAAAATTTGGTAAAACAGAAAAAGGAAATATTTGGTTAGATGCTGATAAAACTTCGCCTTATCAATTTTATCAATTCTGGTTAAATGCTGCAGATGAAGATGCAAAAAAATGGATTAAGATCTTTACGTTTTTGCCAAAGGATGAAATTGATAATTTGATTCATCAGCATGAAGAAGATGCAGCAGCGAGAAACTTACAAAAAATGCTGGCGAAAGAAATTACACTATTTGTGCATGGTGAAGATGGATTAAAACAGGCGCTTGAAACAACAGAAAAATTATTTACCAATCAAAATGCAGATGCAGAAAGTTTAAGCGAAGATGATTTGAAAAACATGGAAGGCATCATTAAAATTGATTATACTTTATCTTCTGATGGCGTTGACATCATTTCATTTCTGGCAGATAGTAAAATTTTTCCTAGCAGGGGCGAAGCAAGAAAAATGATTCAGAATGGTGGTGTAAGTATCAACAGAAAAAAAATTTCTGATATCGCATTTACAATTTCGGCTGATTCTTTGTTACACAAAAAATATATTCTTGTACAAAAAGGAAGAAAAAATTATTTTTTAGTGGAGGTTATGTGAAAACGATTTATTGCATACCGGGTTTGGGTGCGGATGAAAAATGTTTTCAGTACCTCGATTTATCTTTTGCAGAAACAGTTTTTATCAACTGGATTCAACCTTTTGCAAACGAAACTTTGCACCATTATGCGATGCGTATAAAGCAGCATTTTATTCATGAAAAAGATCCAGTGATTTTTGGTTTATCGCTGGGCGGCATGATAGCAGTTGAAATTGCAAAAGCAATGCCTTCTGCAAAAGTTGTAATTATTTCAAGCGCTAAAACAAAAAATGAAATTCCATTTTATTGGAAGATGTTTCAATATATACCTGTCTATAAAATTTTGCCTGAATGGTCTGTAAAACATAGATCACGGATCAGGAATTACTTTCTCGGTACAAAAAAACGGCGCACAAAAAAATATATCAATGATGTGGCTTTACATGCTGATATAAAATTTTACCGTTGGGCAATTGGTGCAATTCTCACATGGCAAAATGAAACGCTTACATCTAATATTACGCATATACATGGTACCGATGATAAACTTTTACCTTTTAGATTTATTAAAGCTGATGTTGCCGTAAATAATGGCGGTCACTTGATGATAATAGATAATGCAGAAGAGATTTCTAAGCTGGTGAAAAGTATTGTGATGAATTGATTGGAACTTCGAACACTACTTGTGTTGGGCAAATATTTTCCTGATAAGATTTATTAAACCAATAATACCAAACAATGCTAAAAATGTAACGCCGTATATACTTATCGCGAAAGGCATACAATAAAATTACATTCAAATTGCAGAAAAGAAAGTTAAGTTACACGAGTGTTTTTTCTATTAGACTAAATCCTTCTGCGGCAGATAAATTTTCCCACAATATTTTGTAAATAATATCCGCGATCGGAATATTTACTTTCAAATCCAGGTTTGTTGTATGCACACATTTGCTCGCATTATAACCTTCGGCAACCATACCCAGTTCAAGCTGCGCGGTTTTTACAGAATATCCTTTGCCAATCATATTTCCTAAAGTTCTGTTGCGGCTATACAAAGAGTAACACGTAACCAATAAATCACCTAAATAAACTGATGAAGCATAATTTATATCTGCAGCAGAATCTTCATGCTTAACTTCTTTTACAAACCGCACCATTTCGTTTGCAGCATTGGCTATATACACGCTTAAAAAATTATCGCCATAATCAAGTCCGTGTGCAATACCTGCACCGAGCGCATAAATATTTTTTAAAATTGAGGCATACTGAACACCAATCACATCCGGGTTAATACGTGTTGAAATAAATTCGGTTTGAAAATTATTTGCAATTTGTTTTGTGAGATTTGTATCAAGACCTGAAAATGTTAAGTATGAAAGTTTTTCTGCCGCCACTTCTTCTGCATGCGATGGTCCAAGCAACGTAAAATAATTATTCAACTCTACATTAAAATTTTCAGTGAGATATTCATTCAGCAACTGGTTTTTTTCAGGGAGAATTCCTTTAACTGCAGAAATAATTTTTTTGTTTTTGAATGCATCTTTATTTAAAGCGCTTAAAGATTGATGAATGTATGCAGATGGAATTACAATGAGCAAAACATCACTGGCTTCAATTACAAAATTTATATTACTGCTTAATTGCAAACGGCTCACATCAAAATAAGCACCGCTTAAATAATGCGGGTTATGTCTGCGCTGTGAGATGTGGTTTATTGTATCGTTGTTGCGAACCCACCAATAAATATCTTTTTTGCTGTCGGTTAAAATTTTTGCAAGTGCTGTTGCCCAGCTTCCACTGCCAAGAATTCCAAATTGCATAGCTTAATTATTGCGTAAAGGTATTCGTTCAAATTCGATTATTATTTCACGCTCCATCAAAATTATTCCCGTAACAATTTTGTGCCAACTGCACAATCAAGACATCTTTTATAATTGCAATAATTATTTTTTAAATGAATAAGCGCCTGGCTGTCGAATGCATTTTTATTTTCAATCCGAAATAATCTCCATTGTTTTGTAATTACATTTTCCTCGGGTTGCGATTGCATTAACCAGTTAATTGCTTTTTCTTTCCACGCATGTTCATTGCGTACCAACCCATAAGTAAACAATACCGGAACAATTGTGTTTATAATAATGTGCTGAACAAAAACTTTCCCGGTTTGTTTGGGTTTGAACGAATTTTCATCTGTTAGCGTGAAATGATAATTCCAAAAATCATTTGCTTTAATATCGAACCATTGAAAAATCTCATTTACATTTTTGGCTGTTTTGATTTTTGAAAACAAATGCGAAGATTGATGAATCAGCATCGCTAATTGAGCCAACCGTATTGTTGGAAAATTATACGGTCGCATTCTTAAAAAATCAGGCTTTTTATTTATTGTTTTTAAGGTGTATTTCTTTGAGAGAAATTGATATTCTTTTTGCAGCATTACTGCATAACTGTCTTCAAAATTTGATTGCAATAATCCGGCTTGCCCAAGCAACAATGCTTCTAACTGGTGAATTTGATTTTTATGTTTTGCGAGGATATTTACAGAAAGCGATTTTGCCATTTCTTCAAAGGCATCTGCATTTACTTTCATACCAAAACCACGTGCAAGCATTTGCCAAAATGTTTC
>DASZUY010000300.1:0-44322 GCA_035547495.1 Parafilimonas sp.
GCGCAGATAGTTTATTGAAGAATACAGCCGACACTTCTATTAACGACACAACGAAAAAAAATAGTGTAGACACATTATTATTTTCTAAAGATTCAATAGATGCGCCTGTTAAATATACAGCTGCAGACAGTGGCGTTTTAATTATACCTACCAAACAATTTATTCTTTACGGTAAAGCAAACACTAATTATAAAGATATAAAGCTTGATGCCAATACTATTCAATACGATCAGCAATCACATCTTATTACAGCCTTTGGAGGAACAGATACATCTAAGGGTCCATTAAACCTGCCAACGTTTACACAAGGCGATCAAACATCGCAGATGGATACGGTTTTTTACAACCTTAAATCGCAGAGAGGATTAATAAAAAACACTTATTATAAAGAAGGCGAAATGTTTGTGAATGCACAAATTGTAAAGAAGGCAGATAAAGATGTTGAGTATGCTTACCGCGGAAGATTTACAACCTGCAATCTTGATGAACCACACTTCGATTTTCGCGCAAAGAAAATGAAGATCATTAATAATAAGCTTGCTATTACCGGGCCTGCATATCCTGAATTTGAAGGTGTACCTATTCCTATTTTTATTCCTTTCGGTATTTTTCCTTTGGAACGCGGAAGGCATTCGGGCTTATTACCACCACGTTTTACTACCAGCGATGCACAAGGTTTGGGTTTAGAAGGATTAGGTTTTTATAAAGTGTTAGGTGATAATTGGGACGCCCGAGTCGAAACTGATTTATATTCCTATGGCGGATGGAATCTTAGAATAACGCCTGAATATTATAAGAGATATAAGTATCGGGGTAACTTAACGCTTTCTATTCAACATCCAAAGCTCTTAAACACTTTCGGTACATCTAAGCAAGAGTTTAATACAACTACAAACTATCATTTAACATGGTCGCATTCTTCAGATTCGAAGGCACGACCCGGCACCAATTTTTCTGCAAGTGTTGATGCGGGCAGTACACAATTTAACAAGTACGTTACAAATGATGCGTTTAAAAATTATCAAAATAATCTCAGCTCATCTATAACATATAGTAAAACATGGGCAGATGGAAAATACAATTTAAGTGCATCGGCAAACGAAAATCAAAACAGCGTAAGCAGGCTCATTAATTTAAATTTACCAACCGTTGCATTTAATGTTGCCACACTTTATCCTTTTCAAAATAAAAACGAGGCAGCATCGTCAAAGTGGTATCAAAAATTAAGTATAGGTTATAGTGGCAATCTTGAAAATGCGATTTCATTTTATGATTCTGCTTTTAACTTTCAACGACTTTTAGATACGGTTCAATGGGGAATAGATCATCGTATTCCCATATCTCTTTCGTTGCCTGCACTTGGTCCGTTTGTTCTTTCGCCTTCTATAAGCTATGAGGAAAGATGGTATGCACAAAAAATACTTTATAACTGGGATGATAAAAGATTAAAAGTAGATACTTCTCTTCAGAGAGGTTTTTATGCTGCAAGAGAAATGTCGTTTGGCTTAAGTACCAACACACGTATTTTCGGAACGTTCAATTTTAAGCATTCGAGAATTCTGGCAATCAGGCATGAAATAGATCCGTTTGTTAGCTTAAGTTATAAACCTGATTTGGTAAGCCAGTTTTATCAAACCGTAAAAACAAACATTTTTGGAAGAACAACAAGAGTATCTCAATTGGAAGGAAATGTGTTTGGCAGTTTTAGTGAACAACGATTTGGCGGGTTAAATTTTGGTATTAACAACCTGCTTGAAATGAAGGTGCGAAATAAAGATTCAACCGGTGAAGACAGTGTAAAAAAAGTTCGCTTGCTGGATAACCTGAGTATTACAAGTGGCTACAATTTTATAGCAGACAGTTTACAGGTTCAACCGATTAGTATAAGAGCGGGCAGCAGTTTATTAAATAACAAATTAAATATTACAGCAGGTGGCGTAATTAATCCCTACCAGCCAGATGCAAGCGGAAAAAATCAATTGCTTTGGAAGCACGGTAAACTTGGAAATTTTGAATCGGGTAACCTGGCGATATCAACTTCCCTTCAAAGTAAATCGAAAGATCAAAGAAGTGACCAGGAGAGATTACCTACAGATGAAACAATAACACCAGATGAGCAACAAAGAGAATTAGAATACGTACGTCAAAATCCCGGTGAGTTTGTTGACTTTAATATTCCATGGTCTGTACAGTTATCTTATTCACTCAACTATTCGCATTATCTTTCATCAGACTTAATACATTTTATTTCGCAATTAAATTCTAACGTAAATATTAATGGTGATCTAAGCATTTCTCCCAAATGGAAATTAGGCGGTGGTTTTTATTTTGATTTCAGAACGCAACGTATACAGGCAACCAGCATTTATCTTACACGCGATATGCACTGCTGGCAAATGGTAATTGATGTAAATGTGGGACAGTTTAAATCGTTTAGTATAACACTAAATCCAAAAGCAGGTATTTTAAGAGACCTTCATATCAACAAACATTTTCTTCAGCAGTAAATGGTAACTTTATTTTCTGGCAAGATTGTTGAAAAATAATATTCATCTAAACATTACTTCTAAAAAATTTTTTATGAGTGCACAGCGTATTTTAGTAGCAACTATTTCCGGCTTTGTTGCAGGCTTGGCAGTTGGTTTATTGATGGCTCCTGCAAGCGGCAGTGAAACACGTCAGCGTATTGCAGATTCTGCAACTGATCTGGCAGGTGGATTAAAAGACAAGATCCGCAATCTTCGCGGTAAAACAGAAGATGAATTAAGTGATCTTGGTTTTGATACCAATGATGATTTTGGCGACACGCAATAGGGAACATTTCAATATAAATGAAAAGAGTTCCTTTTTACAGGAACTCTTTTTGCTGCGATGAAGTTTAGCTTTGCTTTTTTATTCTTCCGCCACTACTGTTTGAAATATTAGTTATAGAAGCACTGCCTTTATAATCAATACCACCACCACTGCTTGCAGAAGCATCTAATGTTTTGTTTACGGTTATTTCAATATCGCTGCCGCTGCTTGCATCTGCTTTGCAATTTTCACTTATAAGATTATAGCCGCTTAATTGAGAACCGCTATTTGTTCTTATATCGACATCACTTACTTTTCCTTTAATATTACTTTGGCTGCCGCTGCTTTGATTTATCGATAATTTTGAAGCAGTAATTTGTCCATCAAAATTAGCACCTGAAGAAAGTGTGATCTTTAAATCAGAAGCATTAATGTTTCCATCTGTTTCCGCGTCGGCACCGGAATTTGCTTCAAGCGCATCGATGTTTGTACAGGTTACATAAGCTTTCAATTCTCTGTTTCTATTATTACCATTCCAGCCTTTATTATCGAAATAAATTTTAAGCTCGCCGTTCTCAACTTCTGTTTTAATTCTGCTTACAAATTCTTGTGACGAAGCGCTTACTGCAACTGCAGTTGTGTTGCCTTGTTTTAAATACAGGTGGATGCCGGTTGAAACTTCTATGGCATGAAAGCTGCCAACATTTCTCACTTGTGCATTATCATCGTGAACAGTTGTGTTTTGTGCAAAAGGAACAGATGCACATAATAATAAGGTAAATAGTCCCAATAACTTTTTCATTTTGTATTTTTTTGTTGTACGATTAACAAAAGAAAAAGTTACAATAAAAATTTTTGTTTGATGAGTTTTGAATTTTAAATGATGAATGGCAGGTTTGTTACACACTAACCTATTTACTTAATAAGCTTTCATCAAACAATTTAAGAATGCGTTTGTATTCATCTGTCCAGCTGCTGGGTTCAACAAAGCCATGATCTTCTACGGGATAAACTGCGAACTCCCAGTTATCTTTTCCAAGCTCAATCAATCTTTGCACAAGCCGCACATCATCCTGAAAGTGTACGTTTTCATCAACCATTCCATGACAAATAAGTAAATGATTTTTTAAACCGCTGGCAAAATTTATGGGAGAAGAACGGGCATAAGCAATGCTGTCTGTAAAAGGTTCATTTAAAATTGCAGCAGTATATCCGTGATCATAATGCGCCCAATCTGTAACAGAGCGCAAAGCGGCGCCCGCTTTAAAAACATTTGGCTTTGTAAACATGGCCATCTGCGTCATAAAACCGCCATAACTTCCACCATACATTCCAATGCGCGTTGAATCGATGCCATATTGTTTTACGAGATAATGCGCCGCATCAACTTCATCATCCAAATCTTTTCCACCCATGTAACGATAAATTGCGGTGCGCCAATCTCTGCCATAACCTGCACTTGCCCGGTAATCAATATCCATTACCGTATAACCCTTATCAGCAAGCAAATTATTAAACATCATCTCGCGGAAATAATAACTCCACCAATAATCTACATTCTGCAAATACCCTGCGCCATGTACAAAAATTACAGCAGCATTATTTTTTGTTCCTTCTTTTGGTTCATACACACGCGCATAAACTTGTGCACCATCTCTGTCAGTAAACGTAAAAATTTTTGTATCCCGCCACGCATAAGCTTTGTATGCATCACTCATTCCTTTATTGGTAACCTGTAGTGGTTTTGCATCAATTTTAATTTCCTGGTAATATAATTCCCATGGTTTTGTTTGATAAGAATATCGGTATGCAACATACTTTTCATCAGGCGATAAAAACATTTCGTAACCGCCGGTGAAAGATGTAAGTTTTATCTTATTGCTTCCATCAACATTAATTCTATAAATATTTTGTTTGCCGGGATGTTCTTCATTGGTTATGATATAAAAATATTTTTTGTCGCGGCTTAAAACAGCTTTCTGAATTTCATACGCACCCTTTGTTATTGCATTTGTTTGATGTGTGCTGAAATTATACGAATATAAGTGAGACCAACCTGTTACTTCACTTTGAAAATAAATTGTGTTGTTGCTTAACCAACCGATGTTTGGGAAATCGAGCCACGCAATTCCTGGGCCTGCAATCCATGCACTATCATGTTGGCGATTTATTAAACTCAGTTTTCCGGTTTCAGCATTTAACTGCATTATCCATCTGTCTTTAAAATCAAAAGAAAAAATATCTGCAATTGCTGCTGTTCCGTTTTCATTCCAATAAATTCCCTGGATGTACACTTTACGCAAAACGGGTTTTGCATTTGAATTTGTATCAGGATAATTCTTCAAATATTCAGGTCTATCATAAATGCCGGGAATAGAATCTGGAGTTATATTGATAACCGTATCTTTTAATTTATCAAAAACGAAAAATGAATAATTGCCTTCCGGTCGACCAACTTTTGGCCGACCATAAATATCAGTTGTGTAACCTGTTTTTGTTACATAAGCCGGCACGATAGTATTTTTTTCATTGGGCTTTTCAAACAAAGTATAGCTTATAAATCTTTCATCGGGGCTTACTGTTAATTGCTCTACATCTTTTTTACCTACATAAATTTTACGCAGCGTTTTTTCTTTGTTGCGATCAAGAAATGCTTTTGCAGAATCTGTTTTGTCCACTCTTTGTTTTATAACAGACGAAGTTTGCAATGCCTCATTCTTTAACCATATTGCCTGCTGAGTTAGATCAGCATTTTCTGCCGGTGGATTTTCGTTTACAAAATTGGTAAGCTGTCTTGTAACACCGGTTTTAATATTCCAGGCAAATAAATTATTGTTTGATGTAAACACTACATCACTGTCATTATTTGCAAACAAAGGATCGCTTTCAGCAGTTTCAGTTTGTGTGATCCGGATATTTTTATCGCTTGCAACATCCAGCAAATACACATCATTATTATGAATGAACGTGATCTCCGTTTTTGCGTTGTTGAATCTGCCGTTTGAAATGTCTTCTGCAAGTTGACCTTCAGTAAAATTTGATTTGGAAATTTTATTTCCGCCTAAAGAATAGCTGTAAAACGAGTCGCTGGTATTATTATCCGGATTCCACTTAAAATAAAGTGTTTTGCTGTTATAGCCCCAGAGAATGTTAGAGGGCGAAGTGCCGATCCACTTTGGGTCCTGCATTATCTGCTGAACAGTTAATTGGGCATTAGAAATTAATGGCAGCAATAGAAAAAAAGTTATTACCTTTCGCATTGAAAAAGTTTAGCTCTGCAAAAAAAGGGAGAAAAAATTCATTATCAGAATTATTTGCTAACCATGAAAGTCTTTTTCGGTAACGAAAAAGGCCAAATTGGTAACCCATAAATCTCCGCACTATGAATAATAACTTTAATATTGCATTAATTAGACATCATCTCCTATGAATAAAACTAAACTTAAAGTATTGCTCGTTGATGATGATACTATTTATCAATACATCGCCAGCAAAACCCTCGAAGCCACAGGGCTAACAAAAAAAATTACAACCTGTTCAAACGGTGAAGAGGCTTACCGTTTTCTCGAACAGAATATTAGTAACCCCTCAGAATTACCAGATATTATTTTACTTGATGTAAATATGCCCGTTATGAATGGCTGGGATTTTCTACACGCATTCAAAAACCTGCATTCACCCGCATTAAAAGATATTCCAATTTTCCTGGTAACATCTTCTGTAAATGATGCGGATATTAACTACTCACAACAATTTAGTAACGTGCACGATTACATTGTAAAACCACTTGTAAAAGAAAAATTAAGCACAATATTAAATTCGGTTTTAGTTAGTTAAATATTCACGCACATACAATCCACATTTTTTTAAAAAGGGTTTAAAGGCTTAAAATTCACTTGCCCTATAAAACAATTTACAGTAGGTTTGCCTGCATGCTTCAAAGCATTTTGCCAAGTTAAACAGCATACCTGCATTATGAAATTTATAGTTTCCTCATCAACTTTATTAAAACATCTTCAGCAAATAAGCGGCGTTATAAATGCCAATACAGTTTTACCGATCCTTGAAGATTTTCTTTTTGAAATACAAGACAAAAAGCTAAGTCTTGTTGCAACCGATCTCGAAACTGTAATGCGTGTTGAAATGGAAGTGGAAAGTAAAACGAATGGAAAGATTTGCATTCCTGCACGTATATTAATGGATTCACTTAAGAACATTTCTGATCAGCCACTTACTTTTAATATTGAAAAAAATTTTACTGTTGAAATAACCAGCGATAATGGTAAGTATAAAGTAATGGGAGAAAACCCTGACAACTTTCCAAAAGCACCTGCAGCAGATGACGCAAATAGTTTTACCATAAACAGCGCTGCATTACTAAGTGGAATAAATAAAACTTTATTTGCTGTTAGCAATGATGATTTAAGACCTGCGATGACAGGTGTTTTCTTCGAGCTTTCAAAAGGTGCATTACAACTTGTTTCAACAGACGCTCATCGTTTAGTTAGATACAAACGCACGGATGCGGATGTTTCAAAAGCGGATAGTTTTATCGTTCCCAAAAAACCATTAAGCTTATTAAAGAATATTTTGCCGAATAATGATGATGAGCTAACGGTAAGTTATAACAGTAATCATTTTTTTGTTACGCATGATTCAACACGTTTAAGCTGCCGCTTAATTGATGCACGCTTTCCTGATTACAAAGTGGTAATTCCTGCCGATAATCCATACAAGCTTACAGTTAACAGAACCGATTTTCAAAGTGCATTACGCCGTGTAAGCATTTTTAGTAATAAAAGTACCAACCAGGTTGTGTTAAGTATTAGTGGAAGTGAATTGCAATTAGCTGCGCAGGATGTTGATTTTAGTTTTGAAGGAAATGAGCGCATGAATTGCCAGTACGATGGTGAAGATTTACAAATTGCTTTCAATGCAAAGTTTTTGATAGAACTTTTAAACGCATCAGACAGCGAAGAAATAACCATTGAATTATCTACACCAAATAAAGCAGGCATTATAAAACCAAACACGCAAGATGAAGCTGAAGAGTTACTAATGTTGGTAATGCCTTTAATGCTGAATTCATAATTAAATATTGGAAGATCGAAGTTTGAAAGCCCGGAAGAAAAATTATTTCCGGGCTTTTGTTTTGATAAATAAGAACAAAAAAATTGAATACTTGAGTAGGCTTATGATCTTAATTGATAAACGCATTTACTTAAACTTCTTTACCTACTTTCAAACTTTGCTAACTGCCGACTTCTTATATACATCAGGATTATGTCGCATCATAAAACGATACATGTAATCTTCCGGAGGTTTTATCCATCCCATTTGCTTATACAATCCATGCGCATCTTTTGTTGTAAGAATCCATCTTCGCAAATTTTGTAGTTCAGGATGAGATTGTATTGTACGCATCAACCACTTGCCTAATCCTTTGCCACGATGTTCGTTCAAAACGAAAACATCTGCGAGATATGCAAACGTTGCCTTATCTGTAACAAGTCTTGCAAAACCAACCTGCATGCTCTTCGTTTGTTCGCCTTTATAAAACAAACCAAAGCACAAAGAATTTGCGATTGCTTTTTCAACAACGCTTTTTGGAATTCCTTTTGCCCAATAAGATTCTTCAGAAAGATATTGATGAATTATATTAACATCAAGTGTGGAATTATTTGTTGTTATAAAATAATTTCCTTCACTCACTTCATATATCAATTCCATGAAACAGTTTTTTATAAATTGATTTTTTTGAAAGCTCGATAATCTCTCCTGGTTTCATATCACCCAAAATAATGTCTTCTATTCTCCATCGAATTAAACGCAAAGTAGGAAAACCAACCTTCGCTGTCATTTTTCTAACTTGTCTGTTTTTACCTTCTTTCAAAATTATTTTTATCCATGATGTTGGCACAGAGGCACGATAACGAATAGGAGGAACACGCTCATCAATTTGCGGAGGTTTATCAAATTTTTCTACTGTACAAGATTTTGTTTTTTCCTTGTTGCCTTTTATGTTAAGCTGAAAGCCTTGCTGCATCTGTGTTATAGCTTCACTCGTAATTTCGCCTTCTACTTGTACCCAATATTCTCGCTCGTGTTCATTTTCCGGATTTAATAAATGCTGATTCAATTTTGTATCGTTTGTTAAGATCAATAAACCTTCGCTGTCTTCATCTAACCGTCCAACAGGATAAACATTTTTTGGAACAGAAAAATAATCAGCAAGTGTTTTCTTATTTAATAATGATGTGAATTGAGACAACGTTCGGTACGGCTTGTATATAATGAAATAGCGAAACATAAACAATAAAAAAATCCCCCGATCAATCGGAGGACTTTGTATATATATGGGTTAGTAAGTAAGTGGGAAATCAAATTCCCGATACAATATTAGAAATAGTTTTCACGTGCACAAAAAAAAATCTAAACATTTTTATTCACAATTTTTTTAATTGATGTGGATTTGTATTAAGTAAGAAACAAAATCGAAAATCAAAAAACAAAAATTCAATTTCAAAATCAAAGTTTAAAAATCAAAATGATGATTCATCGCATCAACAACAACCTAACTTTGATGCGCAAAAAATAAGCACATGAAATTTCCTCAACCGGTTTCTATAAAATGGATTGCAGAATTAATAAACGCTGAAACCATTGGCAGCACTGCATTACAGGCATATGGCATAAATGAAATACATAAAGTGGAAGAAGGTGATTTGTGTTTTGTTGATCATCCGAAATATTATGAAACATGTTTAAACAGTGCCGCAACACACATCATCATCAATACAAAAGATGTAAAAATTCCCGAAGGAAAAAATATTCTTGTTGTTGATGATCCATTTGAAGCTTACCTAAAAATTATAAATCACTTCAGGCCATTTCATCCAACAAAAGAATTGCAAAACGAAAATGCACGCATTGGCGAGCGAACAGTTATAATGCCGAATGTGTTTATTGGTGTTGATGTAAAAATTGGAAATGATTGCATCATTCATCCAAACGTGGTGTTGATGGATTATACTGAAGTTGGTAATAACGTGATCATTCAATCAGGAACTGTTGTTGGCAGTGATGCGTTTTATTACAACACAAAAAAAAATCGTGATAGCTGGTATAAAAAAATGCAGAGCTGTGGTAATGTAATTATTGAAGATGATGTTGAGATTGGTGCTAACTGCACAATTGATCGCGGTGTTACTGCATCAACAAGAATTGGTAAAGGAACGAAGATGGATAACCTTGTTCACATTGGTCACGATACAAACGTCGGCCGCAATTGTTTGTTTGCCGCACAAGTTGGAATTGCGGGTGCATGCATTATTGAAGATGGTGTTGTATTATGGGGGCAAGTTGGTGTAAGTAAAACATTAACTATTGGCGAAAATGCAGTGGTGTTTGCACAAAGCGGTGTGCCATCATCGCTTGAAGGAAATAAAACGTATTTTGGCTATCCTGCTGTTGAAGCACAAATAAAACGTAAAGAACTTGTTTGGATAAAACGAATTCCTGAAATGTGGGAGAAACTAAAACAACTTACTGCTGAAAAATAAAATGACTGAGACTAGATGCTTAAGGCACCTTGAGTACTGGACCTGTTTGTACATGTCTATATTTTTCGGAATTAACTAAGCTGTCTATAATATCATTACGGCTTTTATTGAAAAGAATTATAAAATCATCTTTAAATAACCTGCCGGCTTCGGTGTTATAAAAAGTTTTTAAAACCGCATTTGCCTCGTCACGTTTATCTAAAATAATTTCGACTATTGCTTTGTCAATTGCGACTGCAGGATAATAAGAACTATTTGTTTTAATTGTGTCTAAAACAGAGTTGCATATTAATAAAGACCGTTGAAAATATTTTTTTGCATCCGCTGTGTCGCCAAGTTTTATATGCATTAATCCATCTGAAATATAGTTTCCTATTATGTAAGGCTTTATTCTAACGCAATTATCTAACGCAACAGCTGCCTGAGTATATTGTCTCAGTGAATATAAAAACATCACTTTATTTTGATAGCAGCTAAAACAATTGCTGTCTATTGAAGTTGCACTGTCTAAAATTGAAACTGCTTTACGACAACTATCAGAATTATCAATGTATATTATTAAAGAATTTATTTTTTTACTTAATTTAAATGCTGTGGAATTTGCTTGCATCGTTGTTTGTGAATACCCGCAAGAATAAAAGCTTATGGATAAAAAGAAAAGAAGTTTATAAAGCGACATATTTGTTGAGATACCAGAACAAAAATAAGTTTTTACCATCCTCCACTGGCACCACCGCCGCCGCTGCTTCCACCACCAAAACCACCGAAGCCTCCTCCACCACCTCCACCAAATCCGCCGCCAAAGCCACCACCGCCCCAGCCGCCATCTCTTCTACCCCATCCTCCTAAAAACATTGCGGGAACAATCCAGTTACCAAAACCTCTGCGGCTCATCATTCCACCACCACGCCCACCTCTGCCTCTGCCTATTGCAATTAAAATAACAATAACAAAAATTATAATACCTAAAATATTTCCGCCACCACCATCATCATCTTTTTGCTTGCCACGTTCTTTATATTCCCCTACTGCAGCTTTCTCTAAAGAGTTTATGGCATCATCAATTCCACCATAATAATTTTCTTCTCTGAAATTAGGTCTGAGATCATTTGCAATAATATCGTTCGACATTACATCTGTTATTGCACCTTCCAATCCGTAACCAACTTCAATTCGCATTTTATGATCTTGTGCTGCTATCAACAATAAAACACCATTATTATGTTTAGAATTACCAATACCCCAATCGCGAAAAAGTTTTACAGCGTAATCTTCAATAGGAACATCATTTAATGCAGGAATAATAACTACAGCAATTTGATTACTGGTTGAATCATTAAACGCATCTAATTTTTGTTCTAAAATATTTTGTTGATCATCTGAAAGCAGACCTGCTTTATCAACCACCAATCTTGGCGGATTGGGTTTTGGTAAAACTTCCTGAGCAAAAATTATATTGGCAGAAAAAAGTAATAAGGCGAGAAATAAAAAATGTTTCATTGTGTTTATCAATCTTGCGGCAGTTTTATTTTCCAAATACAATATCATCTGGCAATTCGTTTTTATCTGTTGCAGCATCATAAGGAAAATATGTTTTTAATGCACTTCCTATTTTTTGAATTACTTCAATCAATCCTTCAGCATAATTTTCTTTTTTAAATTCCTTCAGCATCATTGCTACAGCATTGCTCCAAAAATCTTTACCGGCTTTTGTATAAATGCCTTCATCTGCAAACACTGCAAGCTGCCGGTGTTGTTTTGCAACATACACAAGCACCGCATTGTGGTTTTCTGTTTCCTGCATTTTTAACTGAAGAAAAATTTCTGCTGCACGATCGAGCGGATCTACAAAGCGACATTTGCTTTCAATATACAATCGCACTTCGCCGCTCGTTTCTTTTTCTGCTTCCTGAATAGCATTAAGAATTTTGTTTTCTTCTTCAGCAGAAAAAAACTGCTGTTTGCGTTTTAAAAGAGATGACATCAGCAAAAATTATTTTATATCGAAGTTTATATCCGGCGCTTTTTCACTGCCCGCATCAGCTTTATAGTAAGCTTTTGTTTGGAAATGAAAGATACCTGCAAAAATGCTATTGGGAAATGTGCGAACGGATAAATTATATTTATTCACCGCATCATTATAATCTCTGCGTGCAATGTTAATGCGATTCTCTGTTCCTTCAATCTGCGCCTGGAAATCCTGGAAGGCTTGCGTTGTTTTTAAATCTGGATAAGCTTCGGCAACGGCCAGTAGTCTTCCAAATGCGCTTTGCAACTGACCTTGTGCCTGCTGATATTGTGCGAGCGAATTAGAATCGTTCACATCAACATGAACGCTTGTTGCTTTTGCTCTTGCATCAATTACTGCAGTTAAAGTTGATTTTTCAAAATTTGCAGAACCCTGAATTGTTTTTACAACACTATTATATAAATCTGTTCTGCGTTGATAGTTCGTTTCAACATTACTCCAGGCATTTTGTACACTTTGATCGCCTTTAACCAACCCATTATAACTATTGCAACCGCAGCCACCCAAAATAAGAATAAGCGCTGCTATTATTATTAAAGCGAGAGTTCCTGTTTTCATTTTAGTTTTAAATTTTAATTAAAGATAATTATCAAAACAAATACCTATGGTATTTTTACTGACGTTACGTCATTACCGCTTGTAAAATTATTTTCGATACGTTGCTGCAAATTCATTTCAACTCAAGCACAACGCATGTTGATTTATCTGCGCTTTGATTGTTTACAGTCGTTTCAGTATTTGGTTTGAAGAAAACGTAATCACCTGTTGATAGTTTTTTATTTATTGAATTTACATTTCCTGAAATACAAATAAGCAAATGCGCACAACTGCTTTTTGTTATGTTGAGTGATTGAGCTGCAGCCAAATCAAATTTATAAACACGAACAAGTTTCTCATTGATGGTTGTTTCAACATTGTTTGCATGAATAGCATCACATGAATCTGAAGAAGGGTTTTTCTTTACGAGTTCAATATCCATTACATGAAAAACATTATCACCCGAATTAAAAACGCGATGTGTAATCGGATTTTTTGCATAATCTACAAAACTTGTTGTGCCGGCTGTTACATTACCTGGTGCGGCAGGCGGCTCACCATATTTTTGTATGCCTATTGTTGAATTTGAAAGCATAACCATTACCGATGGTGCAGCATGTATATGATATTGTGTTGTATCATGCGGATTAATGTGAACATCTAACAATCGCACGTAATCATTTGCCAAAACAGGTTTATGATGCGGTTCTTTAATTACAGGAACCTGCGCATGCAAATCATTACGTAAACCAACCAACAGGAAAATTATTGAAATGCATTTTATATATTTCATGAGATGAATTTAAACTTTAATTTATTAAAATAAAAAAGCGGCTAACAACTTAACCGCTTTTCAATATTGTTTTAAAAAATTATTGACTGATTGCTGCAATGCCGGGCAATTCTTTTCCTTCAAAAAATTCAAGCATCGCACCGCCGCCGGTTGATACATAACTTACTTTATCAGCATAACCAAACTGGTTTACCGCAGCAACACTATCGCCACCGCCAACTAAAGAGTAAGCACCATTTTCAGTAGCTTCTGCCACAGCTTTTGCAATGCATTTTGTTCCGTGTTGAAAATTATCCATTTCAAAAACACCCATTGGACCATTCCATAAAATTGTTTTTGCGTTATGAATTACTTTGATGAACATATCACAAGCCATTGTTCCAATATCCAAACCCATCCATCCATCAGGAATGGTTGTGCTCATAGAGGAAGAAATATTTGCATCGTTAGCAAACTTGTCTGCAATAATTGAATCGCTTGGCAAATGCAAACAGCAGTTTTTTCCGGCGGCTTTATCTATAATTTCTTTTGCGGTTTCAATGCGGTCATCTTCACACAAAGAAGAGCCAATATTTCCACCTTCCGCTTTAAAAAATGTATAGGCCATTCCACCGCCGATAATAATATCGGTTGCTCTGTCAAGAAGATTTTCAAGAATTAAAATTTTATCACTCACTTTGGCGCCGCCAATAATTGCAACAAAAGGTTTTTCTGAGTGCTTTAACACTTTTTCTGCAGCCAGAATTTCGCTTTCCATCAACAAGCCAAACATTCTTTTTTCTTTCGGAAAAAACTTTGCAATAATTGCTGTTGATGCATGTGCACGATGCGCAGTACCAAACGCATCGTTCACATAAACATCCCCAAATTTTGATAATTTTTCTGCGAAAGCTTCATCACCTTTTTCTTCTTCTTTATAAAAACGAAGATTTTCCAATAACAAAACATCACCTGGTTTTAATGATGCTGCTTTTTGTTTTGCATCATCGCCAATGCAATCATCAGCAAATAAAATTTCCTTACCATCTAATAATTCGCTTAAATGTTTTACCAGGTGTTTTAATGAATATTTATCTTCAGGTCCTTCTTTTGGTCTTCCTAAATGACTCATCAAAATCACGCTGCCACCATCATTCAAAATTTTTTTTATGGTTGAAACAGCAGCTTTCATTCTTGTATCATCTTTTATTTCAAAAGTTTTTTTATCCAGCGGAACATTAAAGTCAACGCGTATCAATGCTTTCTGATTCGCGAAATTGTATTCTGAAAATTTGCTCATAATTTTTATTTGAAGGACTGTAAAAATAAACAGAGTCGCATACAATTAAGAAAGTGCAAAGTAATATTTTAAATATCTTTTGAATTTTATCAGTATAAATTCGCAGCCGCAATGCAGTCTGCAAAAAACAAAAAATGGTGGCTTAAACCTTTAGTCTTAATAGTGGTAGTTGCTTTATTGCATTTGTTTATGCTGCAAGGTTATTGGATTGAAAACGTTTACAGCATACATATTTATCCCGTAGTTTCTTATTTGCTCAGAGCACTAACAGGCTGGTTACCGTTTAGCATCGGAGATGTTTTATATGGCATTGCATTTATTTGGCTGTTCATTAAAATAATTCAGTTTTTAAGGCATAAGCCTACGTGGATAAAATTCTTCTTTGCAATAAGAACTCTTGTTGTAAAATGTTTATGGGTATATATAATTTTTTTAGTGTTATGGGGATTGAACTATTATCGCTATGGAATCGGTTATCAATTAAATGTTATTCCGGAAGAATACAGCACCGAAGACTTAAAAAATACAACCGCACAACTGCTGCAAAACTTAAACAGCAATGCGAGAAGATTAGACAGCATTCATTTCAAATACCCGGGCAATAAAAATATTTTTAATGAAGCTGTGCAGATGTATCGCGATGCGCAAAATCAATATCCATATTTACAATATAAAAATGCTGATGTTAAGCAAATGATTGCAGGAACAATTGGAAGCTACTGCGGATTTCTTGGTTATTATAATCCATTCACAGGCGAAGCGCAGGTTAATACAACGGCGCCTGATTTTGTAATTCCATTTACAACCTGTCACGAAATGGCGCATCAACTTGGTTATGCAAGTGAAAGTGAAGCGAGTTTTATCGGTTATTTAATTACAAAGTATAATAACAAACCAGCGTTTAATTATTCTGCATACTTTGATTTGTTTAGCTATGCAAATTCAGAGCTTTATCAAAGAGATTCAGCAGCAGCAAAACAAAACATAAGATCGTTAGATACATTGGTTAAACGTGATTATGCAGTTTATAAAAAATATTTGCAAGATTATCGCAATCCCATCGAACCTTTACTTACCAAATTGTATGGAAATTATTTGAAAGCAAACAATCAACCAAAGGGAATACAAAGTTATGATGAAGTGGTAGCGTGGGTTGTAGCGTATTATAAAAAGTATGGGAGCTTGTAGTTATTTAATTATCACCGTTCCGAGCTGCTGCGTAATTTCCATTTCAATTTCTTTTAAACGTTTATGAATTTCCATCAGTCGCATTTGTTCATTCAATTCTTTTGAGTTCAACATATCTTCCTGGTTCTGCTCGAACATTTTTTTTATTTTCTGCAACTTGAAATAATTCAAACTCATCATCACATCCTGTAAGCTTGTATCAACATTATTCACTTTAATGTTTTCTAATTTTTCATCCCAGCGCTGGCTTAATTCAAAAGGAAATAATGTAACATTTACCACCAATGTTCTCACCCTGGCGTCTTCATGATACAATAATGTTTTTGCTGATGGGTGCAAACCTTCATCATATTGCTTTTTATATACTTCATATAAATATTCCATCTCCGCATTTTCAAAACGATATTGTTCAAGTTCATCAAAAATGTGTTCGGCAACCGTTTCGTTCTCGTCCCATTTATTCAAACCATATTCAAGCAATACACGCAAAACATTTTTTTCCTGCGCTTCATCTTTTTGAAAAATTATTTTTTCTTCAGCAGCGTTTGCCTGTGCGGATGCTTCTGCAGCCTCGTGCTTTTTTTCTTCTTTACCAAACCTATCCCGTGTATACTTATTTACAAGAGTTATCAAACCATTTTCATCAATCTTTAAAACGCTTGCACATTGATGAGTGTATTCCTGCCGCTTCGTAAAATCTTCTGCTTTGTTCAGCCTGCTCAAGCTTTCAGCAATTATATTCACCGCATCGTTCTTCTTTGTAATATCATTGCCCGCTTCTTTTAATAATATATCAAGCTGAAAAAGAATAAAATCTTTTTTATTTTCTGCAACAAATTTTTTGAAGCGTTCTGTTCCAACTTTATTTACATAACTATCAGGGTCTTCTTTATCAGGAATTAAAACCAGCTTTACATTTAATCCTTCTTCCAAAGCCATGTCAAGTCCACGCATGGCAGCTTTTACACCTGCCGCATCACCATCATAAATTATAGTAAGATTGTTTGTGTATTTTTTTATTATACGCAACTGATCTGTTGTTAAAGATGTACCGCCGCTTGCAACTACATTTTCAATTCCTGCCTGGTGTAAACTGATAACATCTGTATAACCTTCTACCAATAAACACTCATTGGCTTTGTCAATTGCATGACGCGCAAAATAAGAGCCATATAAAATTTTGCTCTTTACATATATTTCGTTCTCAGGAGTGTTTATATATTTCGGCGCTTTGTCTGCACTGCCAATTACACGTGCACCAAAGCCAATAATTTTTCCGGTGGAATTATGAATAGGGAAAATAATTCTTCCACGATAATTATCTGCAAGCTCTTCATTGCGTGTTACCACCAATCCGCTCTTCAATAAAATTTCTTTATTGAATTGTTGTTTAATGGCAGCCGCTGTAAATACATCGCGCTGCTGCGGATTATAACCAAGCTGAAATTTTTGAATGATGTCTTCTTTAAAACCACGTTCATCAAGATAACTTAATGCATGCGTTTGTCCTTCTTCCGTGTTGAACAATTGCTCCGTGAAAAATTTCTGTGCAAAGTTGTTTACTGCGTATAAACTTTCCGAAACCTGCTGCGTTTGTTTTACTTCATCGCTTACAATCGTTTCTTCAATTTCAATATTGTAACGTTGCGCAAGCCATCGCAATGCTTCTGCATAAGAATATTTTTCATGCTCCATTAAAAATGTAATGGTATTGCCGCTTTTACCGCAGCCAAAACATTTATAAATTTCTTTTGATGGTGAGACTGTGAACGATGGAGTTTTCTCGTTATGAAATGGACAAAGACCTAAATAATTTGCACCACGTTTTTTCAACTTTACAAATTCGCTGATGACATCAATAATATCGATGCGGTTTGTAATTTGTTCTATCGTTTGCGGTGAAATCATTTCGGTACAAACATAAAAAGTTATAAGCCTTTCAAACAAAAAAATTGCATTACTATTGCTAAACTAAAACCTTGCAACATGAAAAAATTTCTTTTAGCATTTATTATTCCTGTCTTTATAATTCTATCTGCCTGCAATAATAAACCCGGTAACGGCGGAGCCATCACGCTAAAATTTAATTTGCCTGTTGGCAGTTCTTATAATTATAACGTTGATGTAAGCATGCAAATGAACGGAAATATAAATGGTCAGGCGCTCAACATGAATAATAAAATGGCAATGGGTTATGGCTTTAGTGCAACAGGTGATAGTGCAGGATGGAAAAAACTAAATGCCACAATAGAAAATATTTCAATGCACATTAGTGGCAATGGCATGAATATAAATTACGATTCTAACCAGCCCGGCGATACATCTGATGTTGTTTCAGCCACAGTTGGCAAAGTACTGGGTGCTTTAAAAGGCGGACAATTTCAATTTACAATGAATGATAGCGGGCAAGTTGGTTCTGTTAGCGGAATTCAGGATATGATGCAGCGAATTATGTCATCTATAAATGTGCCCGGAGCAAGTTCGATGGCATCCGGAATTGGCAGCACATTTAATGATGAAAATTTCAAACAAAATATTCAGCAATCGTTTGGCATGTATCCAAATAAACCTGTAAAACCCGGCGACACATGGCAGAACACTTCAGAAATGAATAACCAGGGTATGATTTTAAAACTTGATAACACTTACACACTTCAATCAGTTGAGGGCAACAATGCTAATGTAAAAGTAGATTCAAAAATTTCTTCGCAAGGCGCAATGACCATTAACGGAACTATGAGCGGAACAATGAAATTTGATGTACCTACAGGTTTGCCTTTGGATGGCAATCTTGATATGAACATGAATATGGGAGAAGCGAGCAGCCAATCTGCGCCATTAAAAATGGATATGAAAACGAAAATAACAGGAAAGAAAGCTTAGACGAAATACAATAAAATTTTTATAAAAGCCTGTTTCAACTAACAGGCTTTTTATTTGTGTGTTTAATAAGAATATGAAATTATCGTTAACTGTTACTAAACTTCAAACCAACTTCTATCGTATTAATAGGAATTACCGGTTAATAGCGCTACATTCGCGCAAAATTTAAAACCGCAACTCAAGATGGAAGTAACTAAAAACATTGTTTGGCACAACGCTACTATTACCAAGGCTGATCGCCACCGCATGAATGGACATAAATCCGCCATTTTATGGTACACCGGTCTTTCCGGTGCAGGCAAATCAACACTTGCTAATAAAGTGGAAGAAAAATTATTCGAAAAAGGATTTCATACTTATGTGTTGGATGGTGATAATGTTCGCCATGGTTTAAATAAAGGTCTTGGCTTTACAGCAGAAGATCGCAAAGAAAATATTCGTCGCATTGGTGAGGTTGCAAAATTATTTGTTGATGGCGGCGCGTTTGTTTCTACTGCGTTTATTTCGCCTTACCGCGAAGATCGAGACATGGTGCGCAGTCTTGTACCACAGGGAGAATTTATTGAAGTATATATTGATGCGCCTATTGAAGTTTGTGAAAGCCGCGACCCGAAAGGTTTGTACAAAAAAGCACGTGCAGGAGAAATAAAACATTTCACCGGTATTGATGATCCGTATGAAGCTCCTGAAAATCCTGAGATCGTTGTAAGAACAGGTGACTATAGTTTGGAAGAATGTGCAACGCAGGTTGTGGACTATCTGGAAAAGAACGGATATTTCGAAACAGTTGAAGCTTAATTTTTCATTTTAAAATTTTAATACATGAACCAACCACATGGTGGAAAACTGGTAAACAAAATTGCCAACGATGCACGCAAAAAGGAACTCGAAGCAAAAGCCAAAAATCTTTTTCAACTAACTATTGAAGACCGTTACGGTGCAGATGTAGAAATGATTGCTATCGGCGCGTTCAGCCCGATTGAAGGTTTTATGGGAAAGGCTGATTGCGAGTCAGCAATTGAAAACATGAAATTGACAAACGGACTTGCATGGGGAATTCCAATTCCTTTGCCTGCGGGTGATCAATTCGACAACATTAAAGAAGGTGAAGAAATTGCATTGTTGAACAAAGAAGGTAATGTGTTGGCTGTAATGAAAGTTGATGAAAAATTTGAATTGGATCTTGACAATTTCGCACAAAAATGTTTTGGTACAACTGAAGATAAACACCCTGGTGTGGCTGCTATCAGGCGCGGTGGAAATAAATTTATAGCAGGCCCGCTGGAAATGGTAAATCGTCCTTTACGCAAAGAAGATATTAATGAAAAATATTTCCTCGATCCAAGTGAAACAAGAGCTGAGTTTGAAAAACGCGGATGGAAAACCATCGTTGCTTTTCAAACACGCAATCCCATACATCGTGCACATGAATATTTAATTAAATGTGCGCAGGAAATAGTTGATGGTGCTTTAATTCACCCGATTGTGGGCGAAACAAAAAGTGATGATATTCCTGCACCGGTTCGTATGAAATGTTATGAAGCTTTAATTGAAAATTATTTCAATCCTGATAATACAATGCTTGCTGTTTTACCAACTGCAATGCGTTATGCAGGTCCGCGTGAAGCGATCAATCATACTTTACTTAGAAAAAATTATGGTTGCACACACATGATCATCGGTCGTGATCACGCCGGTGTTGGTAATTATTACGGCACTTACGATGCACAAAAAATTATGGATAAAGTTGGTCCTGAAATGGGCATGCAGATTTTGAAGTTTGAAAATACATTCTGGTGTAATAACACAGAGAGTATGGCCAGCAGCAAAACCGCACCAAAAAACCCTGACATTGTTTCTTTAAGCGGAACAAAAGTTAGAGAGATGCTTGCAAATGGTCAGCGTCCGCCTGCTGAATTTTCAAGACCGTTGGTTGCTGATATTTTAATTGAGTGGGCTACGAATAAAGTAAGCGAACCAGCTTAAAATTTTAATTTACGATCTGTTCTAAAAAAGCTGTTCTGAAAAGAGCAGCTTTTTTATTGAATAAAATCGCGGTAATTATTCTGCTGAAGCCAATCCTTCACTTCACTAAAATTCGCGATCATATCTTCCGCCCTATCCGGGTTTAATTTTTTTGCACCTGCAGAAACATCGTAATGAGAAACATTTAAGAAATCGAAAATCTTATTCATCGTATTATTCCAGTCAGCAAAATCTTCATAACGAATTTTTATATAATCCATTTCCTGCACAATTTGTTCAAGCTTTTTATTTTGCTCAACAATGTGTTCCATTTTATTTTTTAACGCAGTTGTATCTACTTTCAATTTAGGCAAGCCGGAAATAGTTTCTTCATTTTCGTTTTGATTATGATAAACACCCGTTGCTCTTGCACGCATATCAGATAAAGCATTGCGAAAAATATTTTCGCGCAACAACAAAATAATTTTTACATCATTTTTCTTTAAATAATCAATAAGACCCGGCATGTAAAACGTTTGATAATGCATCAACTTAAAACCGCGTACTTTAAAATTTTCGCCGTGTTTATTTGTAAAATATTTATTTAGAAAACCTTTAAGCCTTAAATAATTCGCCGGATAATTGATTATATAATTTATTTTTTTTGGCAGAAAGCGCAGCTTTAAAAAACGAAATTGATTTGGACTAAAATAATCGCGAAAACTAAAGTGAAAAATTTCATCATCGCAAAAAATTTCAGGATGCTTGTTTAATGATTTACTCAATAAAGTTGAACCAGTGCGTGGTAAAGTAAGAATTACAAATTTTGTCATCTTGTTAGCGGTGTAATTATATACGAAGATTTTTTTTTAAGATGATTATACTGCGTTCGCAAATTTTCCGAAGGCATTCAGTAACGGCTTATTCTTATAAAATTTTTTCCATGAATCATCAGCAGCAACAGGTCGCCTCTCAAAGCGCGTTGGCGTTCCGCCTATCGTATGATCATTCATCAATTCCATATAAGATGGCGCTTCAAAATTCTTCAAACCAAATCTTGCGCAAATATTATCTAACTCTTTTTGCGGATTTGCAGCCAAAGCTTCATAACTTATTTTAAGTGTTGTATGATCTTTCAGACAATTTAATGCAGCAGCGCAAAGCTTTTTAAAAAATAAAGTTGAGTACAAAGTTCTCAATCCGCCTTTATCAGAACTTTTGTTTGCCTTTGCTCTTTTTAATTTTGAAACAGTGATTGCTCTTACATCTCTCGTAAGCCAGATAAATTTTGTATCAACATCTTTACACTTGCTAATTGCTAAAGCCTGCATCGGATCCTTCGAAGAATCAACAATTATTCTTTTTGATGAAATATTGCTCACAGATTTATATATCTCATTCAATGTTTCTATTGTATGAAAATTTTTTTCAGTATTGATAAATTTCCATAATGTTTTGCACGCAGATTTTGGAAAGAAAGATGCAACCGTAATTTTAGACGATTTAAAAGGCCATTTTGTTTTTGATTGAAAGTTTTCATCATAAATATTTCGCAACACCTTGCTCCAGAATTCACATTCTAGAACAGGCTTGCCACACGAACAGTTCCAATCCCAAAAAAAACCAGGACCTTGTTTATCGATATGCCCTTTAATCATCGCCAGTTCACCAACAGAAACAACCTCTTCAGATTTTGAAAGCATGTTTTCAAGCAGTGTTGAGCCGGATCGCCTGTCGGAGATAATATAAATAACAGTAGTTTTTTCAGTCATGCGCTTTTCAGTCAGTTGCTTCAAAGATATTTGCTAAGATTTAAATACGCTTATTGTTGAATTTTGTTTTACGCTAACTTGCCTTCATGCAAGAAAAAGTTATCATCTCTGTAAAAGATCTCAAAAAAGATTACGGCGATTTCCAGGCTGTAAAAGGAATAAGTTTCGAAGTACATGAAGGAGAAATTTTTGGATTGTTAGGTCCGAACGGTGCGGGCAAATCTACTACGCTTGAAATAATTGAAACCTTACGCGGAAAAACCAGCGGTAAAGTTTATGTTGACGGGTTTGATTTGGATGAATCACCTAATGACATAAAAAAAATTATTGGTGTGCAGTTACAATCATCAGGCTATTATCCTGGTTTGAATCTTACAGAACTGATTGTATTGTTTGCAGGTTTATACAACGAGAAAGTAAATCCGATGCAATTGCTCGACACCGTGAATCTTCGCGATAAAGCAAAAGCAAAATTCAAAGAATTAAGCGGCGGACAAAAACAACGTTTCTCCATCGCAACAACACTCATCAATAAACCTAAAATAATTTTTTTAGATGAACCTACTACAGGTTTAGATCCGCAGGCAAGACGCAATCTTTGGGATTTAATAAGAAATATTCAAAGCAAAGGCACAACGGTAATTATAACCACACATTACATGGATGAAGCGGAGATTTTATGTAACCGTGTAGCGATAATTGATTCCGGAAAAATCATTGCGATGGCTTCACCGGATAAGTTGATAGATGATCTTGTTGAAACCGGTTTTGAAAAACCGAAAGAAGTAAAACAGGCAAATCTTGAAGATGTATTTATTCATCTTACCGGGAAACATTTAAGAGAAGAATAATGCCTTCTTTCACAGATCAACTACAAAAGGAAATCTTTCTAGAAGATTTTCCAAAACGCATTGTTTCACTCGTTCCTTCTATTACAGAATTGTTGGTTGATTTGAATTTGGATGACGAAGTGGTTGGCATTACAAAATTTTGTGTGCATCCGAAAAAGTGGTTCAAAACAAAAACAAAAGTTGGCGGAACAAAAAATATAAAGCAAGATATTATTGCCTCACTTCAACCGCAATTAATTATTGCCAATAAAGAAGAAAATGTAAAAGAGCAAATTGAAGCGCTTGAAAACATTTGCCCCGTTTTTATAACAGATGTTCATGATTTGAATTCTGCTTTACAGATGATTGAAATGATTGGAACGATTACAAACAAAACAAACAAAGCACATTCCATCACACAAAAAATAAAAAAAGAATTTGCGCAATTGACATTGCCTGCAAAAAAATTACGCGTTTGTTATTTGATATGGAGAAAGCCATACATGACAATTGGCGGCGATACATTTATTAATGACATGCTCGAACATTGCGGATTTGAAAATGCATTTAAGGATTACAAAAGATATCCAGAAGTTTCCATTTCTCAATTATCAAATGCCAATTGCGAATTGATAATGCTTTCATCAGAACCATTTCCATTTAAAGAAAAACATATTTATGAATTACAGGCATTGTTACCATCAACAAAAATTATTTTGGTTGATGGTGAAATGTTTAGTTGGTACGGAAGCAGGTTACAATATGCGCCGAAATATTTTGGAGAGTTGTTGAAAAAAACCGGAAAATAGCGATGTAAACTTTAAAAGATTTACTTGCCTATATTTGCCGTCCGATTAATAACCTTAGTTCTAATAAAAATTAATATGAGCAATTCAAAAACAGCGGAACTGCTTGGCGACAAAGCGGAATACTTATTGAATCACACAAGTACAACAGTTGATAAATCGCAACTGCATTTACCTGGTCCGGATCACATTGACAGAGTTTGGAAAGAGAGTAATCGCAGTAACCAGGTGCTTCGCAGCATGCAACAATTATTAGGTCATGGCAGACTTGGCAATACAGGTTATTGCAATATTTTTCCGGTTGACCAGGGCATTGAACATAGCGCAGGTGCTTCATTTGCGCCCAATCCAATTTACTTTGATCCTGAAAATATAATTAAGCTTGCCGTAGAAGCTGGTTGCAATGGCGTGGCTTCAACATTTGGCGTGCTTGGAATTATGAGCCGCAAGTATGCGCATAAAATTCCTTTCATTGTTAAAATAAATCACAACGAATTTTTAAGTTATCCCAACACATACGATCAAACAATGTTCGGCACTGTGAAGAGTGCGTGGAATATGGGCGCTGTTGGTGTTGGCGCAACTATTTACTGGGGAAGTGAAGAAAGCCGCAGGCAATTAAAAGAAGTTTCGGAAGCTTTCGAGTATGCGCATGAACTGGGAATGATGACGATACTTTGGTGCTATACAAGAAACAGTGCTTTCGTTGTAAATGGTGTGGATTATCATACTTCAGCAGATTTTACAGGCCAGGCAAATCATCTTGGCGTAACCATACAGGCAGATATCATCAAACAAAAATTACCAACAAATAACGGCGGTTACCTCGCAACAAAACATGGTAAAACTTCGAAGCTTGTATATGAAAAATTAACTTCAGATCATCCTATTGATCTTTGCCGTTACCAGGTTTTAAATTGCTATTCAGGCAGAGTGGGATTAATTAATTCAGGTGGTGAAAGTAAAGGCGCATCAGACCTTGCGGATGCAGTTACAACTGCGGTTGTAAATAAAAGAGCAGGCGGCATGGGATTAATTCTTGGTCGCAAAGCTTTTCAGCGCCCGATGCAGGAAGGTGTAGATATGTTGCAGAAAATAATGGATGTTTATCTTGACGACAGTATTACTGTTGCCTGATCTTGCTTGCACACATTTTGCTGCTTTAATTAACCATTGTAAGTTTATTCGTTCATTAAATAATTTTTGGAATGAATGCAGAACAAGAAGATGAATTAGCTGATTCGCTTTCCGGAGATGATGTGTTGAAAGAAAATGCCGCAGGTGAATCGAAATCGAAATGGTACAAACGATTGCGTAAAGGCATTACCACATCTACCGCAGAAAAAAGGGAAATGCCCGAAGGATTGTGGAGTAAATGTCCGGAATGTCATTATATATGTACTACAAGTGAATTGAAAGAAAACTTGTATGTATGTCCCAAATGCAATTATCATCATCGTATTGGCAGCGAAGATTATTTTGAGATTTTGTTTGATGATAAAATTTATACGGAACTTTTTGACAACATTAAAAGTGTAGATTTTCTCGGCTTCACAGATTTAAAATCTTATCAAAAACGGTTAGACGAAATTCACTCAAAAACGGATTTGAAAGATAGCATGCGTGTTGCAGTTGGCAACATGAACGATATTGAGTTGGTGATTGCCTGCATGGATTTTGAATTTATTGGCGGCTCGTTGGGAAGTGTAATGGGAGAAAAATTTAGTCGTGCAGTAGATTACTGCATTCAAAACCGCTTGCCGTTTTTTGTGATTAGCAAAAGCGGCGGTGCAAGAATGATGGAAAGCGCTTTTAGTTTAATGCAGCTTGCAAAAACAAGCGGCAAACTTTCGCAATTAAGTGATGCTGGCTTGCCTTATATTTCTCTGTTAACTGATCCAACGTTCGGTGGCATCTCCGCAAGCTTTGGTATGTTGGGCGATTTTAATATTGCAGAGCCAGGCGCATTAATTGGCTTTGCCGGCCCGCGTGTAATAAAAGAAACTATTAAAAAAGATTTGCCTGAAGGTTTTCAGCGCAGTGAGTTTTTACTCGAGCATGGCTTTCTCGATTTTATTGTTGACAGGAAAGAGCTTAAGAAAAAAGTTTCAACACTCATAAGATTATTGCAACAATAGTTTAATTCTTAGTCATAGTTCATTGGTGATGTGATGCAAAAATATTTTTAGTTCGCTATGAACTATTATCCATTAGCTATTAGCTTTTTATCATGGCAAAAGAAATGAGTAACAGGCAGGCTTACTTTAATTATAACATAGAAGACAAATATGTTGCAGGAATTGTTTTGTTAGGAACAGAAGTAAAATCAATTCGCGAAGCCAAAGTAAGTTTTAATGATGCATATTGTTTGTTTGATAAAAATGAACTTTGGTTGCGTGGTTTATACATTTCAGAATATAAATTAGGAACTGCAAATAATCACATCGCGGTTCATGATAGGAAATTATTGCTTACACAAAGAGAATTAAAACGCATTCAGACCAAGATGAAAGAAAAAGGCTTTACGCTTGTACCGCTACGTATCTTTTTTAATGAGAAGAATTTTGTGAAGGTGGAAATAGGTTTGGCAAGAGGGAAAAAAGTGCACGATAAACGAGAATCAATTAAAGAAAAAGATGTAAAGCGCGAAATAAGTCGTGCAATAAAGTTTTAGTGTTTTGTTAGTAAGCAAATAATTTATTCAATCGCTCAACAACTTTTTCTGCAGTGGGCAACATTGTTTTTTCCAAATTAATATTGATAGGAACTGCAGGTAAATCCATAGCGCCAAAAACTTCAACAGGTGCATCAAGATATCTGAAACAATTGTAACTTATGCGATGTGCAAGCGCCTCTGCAAACGAGTTTGTTTGCTGCTCTTCGCTCAACACCAAACATTTTCCATGTCTTCGTACACTTGAAAAAATCAATTGTTCATCTAAGGGATAAAGTGTGCGCAGATCAATAATTTCAATTTTATTTTCAAATTGTTCAGCCGCTGCTCTTGCCCAGTAAACGCCCATTCCATATGTTACTATGCAAATGCTTTCACCATTTTTAATATTTTCTCTTGATGCGCTTTGAATAACATTTGCTCTGCCCAAAGGCAAAATATAATCTTTGTCAGGCTCAATTGTTTTTGCTTCTTCGGTTCCGGGCACTTTACTCCAATACAGTCCTTTATGTTCAAGCATGATTACAGGATTCGGATCATAATATGCAGCTTTCATTAATCCTTTAATATCTGCAGCGTTTGAAGGAAAGCAAATCTTTATTCCTTTTATTGAAAGTAAAGTTGATTCAATACTCGCGCTATGATAAGGACCACCGCCGCCATACGCGCCAACAGGCACGCGCAGAATCATACTCACCGGAAATTTCCCGTTGGTTAAATAATTTGATTTTGCAATTTCGCTGATGAGTTGATTAATGCCCGGATAAATATAATCTCCGAATTGAACTTCTACAATTGGCTTCAAACCCAACGCGCTTAATCCTGCAGTAGAACCAATTATATATGCTTCCTGAATTGCTGTGTTAAACACACGATCGTCGCCAAATTTTTCGGCAAGCTTGGCTGTTTCGCGAAATACACCACCTAATCTTTTGCCAACATCCTGGCCATATAATATACATTCCTGGTGTTTCTGCATTAACTCATCAATTGCATGCAATGCCGCATCAACCATAATTATTTTTTCTGAAGAAGCAGGCTCACGGTTTCCTTCTTCATATCTCACATCGGTTTCAGCAAATACATTTAAGTTGATTGATTCCGGTGCGGGCTCTGCTGCATTTTTTGCTTTTTCAAAAGAAAGCTTTACTTCTGTTTGCGCATCTTCTTCAATCTGCTGAAGCTGTGCTTCTGTAAAACCACTTTGCCCAAGATATTTTTTTAGTTTGATGATTGGATCATGCGCGGCATGTTTTTCCAAATCTTCCTGCGTTCTGTAATATTCTTTTCTTACACCACTTGTATGATGACCCAACAACGGAACAGTTGCATAAACTAAAACAGGTGTTCTTTCTCTTCGAGCATGATTAATTGCATATTGCATCGTACCATATGCATGTTCAAAAATGCTCCCATCAACTTTTACTTTGTGCAATCCTTTAAAACCATCAGCGTAATCAAAAGCATTCATCGCCCTCGACTCTTCGGCGGTTGCACTAATGCCCCAGCCATTATCCTGCACCAAATAAACGATTGGTAATTGTTTTAAAACTGCAAATTGCAAAGCTTCGCTTACTTCGCCTTCAGTAACGCTACTATCACCCAAACTGCAAACAACAACCGGCAACTCGTTGTTTGGTCCTTTTTTTAAATTAGCTGAATTTATTTTTTCAAGATATTGTATGCCTTGCGCTAAACCTGTGGTAGGAATTGCCTGCATACCAGTTGCACTGCTTTGATGAATGATGCCCGGTTTATTCGCATCTTTATTTGAAGGATGACAATAATAAGAACGGCCTCCGGAAAAAGGATCATCAGCTTTCGCCAATAATTGCAACATTAACTGGAAAGGTGTATAGCCAAGCGATAATAACAAACTATCATCGCGATAATAAGGGCTTACAAAATCGCATGGCAAAAGATGAATGCCGGTTGCTATTTGTATAGCTTCGTGACCTCTTGAAGTGGAGTGGACATATTTACAAACTTGCCTGTTGCTTTCATACGTATCACTCATGCATCTTGCAAGAGCCATAAGACGATAAGCATTAGCAAGAATCTTATTATCGAGCATTGCGCAAATATCTGGTACGGAATGAGAATGACAAAAATCAGAAGAAACAATCAAGAACCAAATCAGCTTCAAAAAAAAATCAAATCAATTTCAAATTTGAGATTTATAGCTTGATGTTTACTTAATACCAAGTTCAAAAACTTTTTCTTTTTCAAAGAAGCCTTCCAGAACATCACCTACTACACACTCTCCTACTCCGGCCGGCGTTCCTGTATAAACCAAATCGCCAATATTTAATGCAAAGTATTTCGAAATATCGGAGATGATGCGATCAAAAGAAAAAATCATGTCTTTACTATTACCTACCTGTGCCGTTTCATTATTTTTCTTTAATGAAAAATTGATGTTTTTCAAATTCATGGTTTTATTCAAGTCGAACCATTTTCCCGTAACTGCTGAACAATCCCATGCTTTGGCTTTTTCCCACGGCAATCGTTTTTCTTTTAGCTCACTTTGAATATCTCTTGCGGTAAAATCAATACCAACAGTAATGGCATTGTAATAATGCGGCGCCTGACTTTCAGGAATATATTTACCATTTTTCGAAATGCGAATTACCAGTTCTGCCTCATAATGCAGTTCATTCGTAAACTCTGGATAATAAAAGGGATTATGAGCAAGCAGCAAAGCGCTTTTGGGTTTAAGAAAAATAACGGGTTCCGCGGGTACTTCGTTATTCAGTTCTTTTGCATGCTCGACATAGTTTCTGCCGACACAAAATATTTTCATTTAAGCAGGTTTTTCGGTTTAATAAAAATAGAAACATAATGTTTAAATAACAAAAGTTTAAACAGTGATTTTAAAATTATTTACAGCATTCATTGTTCGTTCAATGCCAATCGTAGCAAAGCTTTCAATCACTTCAGTGCAATACTCGATCTTCTTCCAAATAAGTGCAAGTTCTTCAGGAAACCATTTGGAAAGTACAAACGCGGCCTGCATTCCTTTTGGATAATTATTGCCAATTCCAAAGCGAAGCTTCGGGTAATTAGTTGTATTGAGGATTTGCTGAATATCTCTTAAACCATTATGACCGCCATCACTTCCGCTCGGTCTCAATCTTAAAGTATCAATGGGTAATGCAATGTCATCTACAATGGTTAAAGTGTTTTCAATTGCAATTTTTTCTTTGTCCATCCAATACTTAAATGCTTTACCGCTTAAGTTCATGTAAGTAGATGGCTTTATGCAGAAGAAAATTTTTCCCTTATACTTTACTTCTGCCGTATCTGCAAGTCGCTGTGTTGTAAATGCGCCTTTATGTTTAAGCACAAATGCAGTTACTACATCAAAACCAATGTTATGACGCGTATGCTGGTATTCTTCACCAACATTTCCCAATCCTACTATTAAAAATTTGCTCATTAGCTTCTATAAATAACAAAGCCCTGCAATTACAGGGCTCTGCAGAAAAACTATTTTGATTATTTTTTCTTTTCTTCTTTTGCCGGCGCTGCTTTTGTTGCTGCTGCCGCAGGTGCTGCTGCTGCGGCTGTTGCCGGTGCAGTGGCTGCTTCTTCCTGTTTTAATTGTCTTGTTAATGTAACAGATGCAATTGGAATGCGTGGTGAATTCATCACTTCCATATTCTCAGCTTTTACATCTTCAACACGAATGTTTCCATTCAATTCAAGATCGCTAATATCTACTTCTATATTTTCTTTTAAATATTTAGGAAGCGTTTTAACCTTTAGCGATTTCATTTTTGTAACAAGCTTACCACCTTCTTTTACACCAGACGGTGTACCTACAAATTTTAATGGTAAATCAGCAGTAACTTTTTTGTCTTCCACCAATTCCAATAAATCAATATGATTTAAAGCATCGGTAACCTGGTCAAACTGCAAATCTTTTAAAATGCAGGTGTAGGTTTTACCATCTACATTAACTTTTGCTAACTGAAACTGGCTGGTATATACAAGTGGCTTAAGTGTTTTTGCAGAAGTATAAAAATTTACTGTTTCTGCACCCCCGTAAATTACACCAGGCACGAGTTCCTGAGAGCGAAGCAGGCGGGTGGCTTTTTTGCCGAGTTCGGTCCTCAGTTGTCCATCGATTGTAATTGAGTTCATAATATATAAAAATTGATTTAACTAAATTCTTCCAACCTTTTCTCTCATTTGCGAATGAATGAAGAGGCTGGTGATACTTTTATTTTCGTAAGCATTTCTAATTGCAATTGCAAAAAGATCCGCCACTGTAATAACTTTTATTTTTCTGCTATGATGTTTTAACGGAATTGTATCGCAAACCACTAATTCTTCCAGCACGCTATTCTCTATATTTTCATAAGCCTTTCCGCTTAAAACAGGATGCGTACAAAGTGCTCTCACACTTCTCGCACCATTTTCTTTTAAAAGAGATGCGGCTTTTGCCAATGTGCCGCCTGTATCAATAATATCATCTATCAACACAACATCTCTTCCTTCAACTTCACCTATTAATACCATGCTCGCTATTTCGTTTGCCCGCTTGCGATGCTTATCACAAATCACCATTTCTGCATTAAAATAGCTCGCTATTTCTCTTACCCTATTGGTACTTCCCACATCGGGGGCGGCAAAGGTAAGGTTTTCAAGGTTAAGATTTTCTATATAAGGAATGAAAATCGCTGAACTATCGAGATGGTCAACCGGAATATCGAAAAAACCCTGTATTTGCGCCGCATGCAAATCCATTGTAATAACACGATTAGCGCCTGCCGTTTCCAGTAAAGAAGCTACCAGTTTAGAACCGATAGCAACACGCGGTCTGTCTTTCCTATCCTGTCTTGCATAGCCATAATATGGAATCACTGCTATAATCTTATAGGCGCTTGCCCGTTTTGCTCCATCAATCATTAATAATAATTCCATTAAATTATCAGATGGGGAGCAGGTGCTTTGAATAAGAAAAACGTAATCGCCACGAATACTTTCAAGAAACACAGGTTGAATTTCTCCGTCGCTAAATTTTTGAATATTGATTTTGCCAGGCGGTATGTTAAACCGGTCCGCAATATCAGCGCCTAATTTATGCGAACCTGTACCCGAGAAAATTTTAACTGATGGGCCCATATGTGGTTAGTTAAGCGGCGAAGATAGAAATTCAAAAAAGAAATATTAATTTGATGCTCTATTTTTTTACAATGCCTAACACCTCTATTAAAAATTGGGCAGTTGATGACCGTCCAAGAGAAAAAATGCTGCTAAAGGGTACTTCCGCTTTAAGCAATACAGAACTGCTTGCAATTTTAATTAACAATGGTACAAAAGATAAAAGCGCTGTTGATGTTTGTAAAGAACTATTAGCCGCTGTAGAAAACGATTTGCAAAAACTTGGCAGGTTATCCATTAAAGAAATTATAAAATTAAAAGTAAAAGGCATTGGCGAAGCGAAAGCTGTTTCTATTGCTGCCGCTTTGGAGTTGGGTTTAAGAAGAGAAGTTTCAGAGAAAAAAATAAGCAGTGTTATTCAAAGTAAAGATGCAGCTGAATATTTAAGAGCGCAATTAAAGTTTAAAAACCACGAAGTGTTTGCAGTAGTTTATTTAAATCGTGCAAACAAAATAAAACATCACGAGATAATAAGTGAAGGCGGAATTACGGGCACAGTTGCAGATCCAAGAATTATTTTAAAGAAGGCTTTGGAAAATGATGCAGTAAGCATAATTCTTTGTCACAATCATCCCAGCGGAAATTTAAAGCCAAGCAGAGCAGATGAACAACTCACCAGAAAAATTAAAGAAGCTGCCAGCTATTTTGATATTGCAGTTTTAGATCACATTATAGTTAGCGAAGAAGGCTATTATAGTTTTGCTGATGAAGGATTATTATAGATGCATGATTATTTATTACATTCAATACATGAAAAATAAATTTCTATTGCTTGCTTTTTTAATGATGATTTTTACATCATCATTTTCACAACAAACCATACAGGAAAAATTAGGTTATTCAAAAGATGCAAAGCTGCTTATACTGCATGCAGATGATTTGGGTGTCTCTCACTCAGAAGATTCAGCAAGCATACATGCATTGGAAAAAGGCGACGTAAGTTCCGGAAGCATTATGGTTCCCTGTCCGTGGTTTTCTGAGATGGCAGATTATGCAAAAAGCCATCCGGATGCAGACCTTGGTGTTCATCTTACTTTAACCAGCGAATGGAAAAATTATAAATGGAGCGCTGTTGCTTCAAAAGATAAAGTGAGTAGTTTATTAAATACCAATGGATATTTTTTTGATGATTTAGATAGTCTTAAAAATGCAAAGCCAGATGAAGTGGAAACAGAACTGCGCAGCCAGATTGAAAAAGCAATACATGCGGGTATTTATCCAACACATCTTGATTCGCACATGGGCAGTGTTTTTTTCAGAAAAGATTTTCTAAAAATTTATTTGAAGCTGGCGCATGAATATCATCTTCCCTGTTTATTAAATGTGAACGCATTTAAAATGTTATATAATGTAGATATCAGCGATTTGATTACTGATAAAGATGTGCTCACAAACATTGTGTACATGGTTTTTCCGCCGGACAATATTGAAACAAGATCTGCAGATTATGAAAAAATATTTCAATCGCTAACACCGGGGCTTAACTGCATTTTATTACACGCAGCTTATGATAATGATGAAATGAAAGCCATTACACAAGATCATCCTGATTATGGTGCTGCATGGCGGCAAGCCGATTATGATTTTTTCACCAGCGATGAATGTAAAAAAGCATTAGCAGCAAATAATATTCATTTAGTAACATGGAAAGAAGTAAAAGATAAAATCATACAATAAATAGAACATCACAAATAAAAAACCCTTCCCGAAAAAACGGGAAGGGATACAACTAAAACCACTATGCCATGCAATCGTTAATCAGGCTTCTTACCATCTAAAAAAGTATTGATGGTTGATATTTGCGTTTGATTATTCTCGTCTTTCTTCACAGAAACTTTACTATAAAAATCTTCTACCGTTGTAAGTTTATTATTGCCAAACAACTCAAGATTTCTGCGCACATAGGCAGGCACGCTCTCAAGTTCGCCGCTTGAATCCATCGTATTCATGTTGTAAGAAAGATTGCGGAGTTTATGTATGCGTTCTTCTGCGCGGCGCTTTTGTTCTTCTTCTTCATCGTTCATCGGTAAATTAAAAACGGCTGCAGTTTGCTGTTTCTCTTCAACGTTTTCTTTAATTACCATTTCAAGTTCCATTGTTTCTTCTTCAAACAAAACTCTTGGCTGTTCTTTTTTTATTTCTTCTTTCTTTATTTGTACAACCGGCGCCTGGTTTTGCTGTGCATAAATAGTTGAGGGCTTGTTTAAGAAAGATGGTTTCTCAACTTTGCGCTCTTCAGCTTTTTCTTCATACAAAAAATTCATCGTTGGCGCTTCTTCTTCTTTTAATTGAGCTGTTTTTATTTCCGGCAATTTTTCTTCAGCTTTTATTTCCGGAATTTGTAAATCAAAAATTACCGGCTCAGCTTTCTCTTCTTTCTCCGCTAAATCAGAAACCATTCCCAAAGGCTCTGGAACAAAATCTTCAACATCAGTTTTTAATGTTGGCGCATATTCATCTTTCTTTTTTTCTTCGAACGGCAAAGGCTTCTGGCTATACATTTTCTTTTCTTCGCCCATAACACCTAAAGTCATTACAATTTTATCTTCTTTAGGTTTCTCCATTTTTTTAGCAGGCATTGTGTCCTGGTGCAATGCAGCCACCGGATCTTTTTGTTCAAAGCCTGTTGCAATTAATGTTATTCCTATTTTTCTTTCGAGTGATGAATCGTAACCCATACCAACGATCACATCTGTTTTTTCGCCGGCCTGCATGCGCAAATAACTGTTGATGATTTCAAGCTCATCCATCGTACACTCAAAATCTCCTTCTGCACTATTGATGTTTATCAAAATCCATTTTGCACCTGTAATATCATTATCATTTAATAATGGAGAATTCAATGCTTCTTCAATTGCACGTTGTGCACGGTTCTCACCTTCAACTGCGGAGCTGCCAAGAATTGCAACGCCACCGTTTTTCATAACAGTGCATACATCAGCAAAGTCAACAATAATATGTCCACGACTATTGATGATATCTGTTATACATTTTGCAGCAGTCGCCAACACGTTATCCGCTTTAGCAAATGCTTCTTTCATTTTCAAATTACCATACTGTACGCGCAGTTTATCGTTGCTGATGATAAGCAGTGTATCAACATATGGCTGCAATCTTTTTATACCATCTTCGGCTTGTTTTAAACGACGCGGACCTTCAAAACCAAATGGCGTTGTAACAATACCAACAGTAAGAATTCCCATCTCACGACAAACTTGTGCAATGATTGGCGCGCCACCAGTTCCGGTGCCGCCGCCCATGCCTGCACATATAAATGCCATCTTTGTATTTACTTCAAGAATGCGACGAATTTCTTCCAAGCTTTCTTCTGTTGCATGTTTACCAACTTCAGGATCTGCGCCGGCACCGAGACCTTGCGTTAAGTGCGGCCCAAGTTGAACTTTATTTGGAACAGGACTTTGGTCTAATGCTTTCGCATCTGTATTGCATATTATAAAATCTGTACCCGCAATATCTTCAGAATACATGAAATTAACTGCATTGCTTCCGCCACCGCCGATGCCCAGCACTTTCATGATTGATGATTTTTGTTTGGGCAAATCAAAATGTATCATAACTTTTAATTTAAATGGTTAGTAAGTGTTTTTAATTGGGTTATTTTATTTCTTTATCATCTTCTTCTTTAAACATATCAATGAGGCTATCTTTAAATTTATCCCAGAAGTTATTTAAGCCTTTTGTGCGTGAAGCGATATTCACTTTTGGTTTCTTTACTTCTTTCACATCAACTTTTGCCTCTTCTTTTTTTAGCACTTCAGGCACTTCAACTTTCTTGAATTTATTATCGAACTCTTTACGTTTATGTTCGTAATCGTTGTAGCCTTTCAGAATTAAACCGATACATGTTGCATACATGGGCTTCTTTAATTCATCAATGTGGTTAGGAGCTAAATGTTCATTGGGAAAACCAATGCGCGCATTTATGCCGGTGCAATATTCTGTAAGCTGAATAAGATGTTTTAATTGTGAACCGCCACCCGTTAAAATAATTCCGCCGTTTAACGAACGAGGATCCATACCAATTTGCCTGATATGATAATTTACGAAATCAAGTATCTCGCTCATTCTTGCCTGTATGATGGCTGCAAGATTTTTTACGCTGATTTCTTTTGGCGCCATTCCTTTTAAACCAGGAATTGTAATGAATGCATTTGCTTTTGCTTCATCTGCAAGCGCAGTTCCAAACTGAACTTTCATTGCTTCAGCTTGTCCCTTCAACACACCCAAACCCATGCGTATGTCGTTCGTAATATTTTCACCGCCGAAAGGAATAACTGCAGTGTGTTTTAAAATGCCATCATAAAAAACAGCGAGATCACTTGTGCCACCACCAATATCTAAAATGGCAACACCGGCTTCCATATCAACATCACTCATTACTGCGCTCGATGAAGCCAACGGCTGCAACACCAAATCTTTTGTTTTTAATCCGCTGCGATCAACAGCGCGATAAATATTTCTTATTGCATTTCTGTCGCCGGTAATGATGTGAAAGTTTGCACCAACTTTTACACCGTTATAACCAACAGGATCTTTAATGTTTTGATAATTGTCAACATGAAAGTCCTGTGGAATAACATCGATGATTTGATCGCCTGCGGGAATAAAAGTTTTGCGTTGATTTTCTACAAGCTGATCAATTTCCCAACGCGCTATTTCAACATCAGAATTTTGACGAACAATATCGCCGCGTGTTTGCAAACTTTTAATGTGATGCCCTGCAACACCAACATACACATCTTTAATTTCAAGATCAGGATTGCTCTTCACACAGCTTGCTAATGCTTGTTGAATTGCTTTAATCGTTTGATCGATGTTCAACACCTGACCATGTTGCACACCGTTACTATCCGCACGGCCGAACCCAAGAATATCGAGTTTGCCGTACTCATTTTTTCTGCCTGCAATCGCAGCAATTTTTGTTGTGCCGATATCAAGCCCAACAATAATCGGCATTCCTGTTTCGTCGTAAACAGATTTTTGTTCGCCGTTTGTACTTTGGTTCATAGAGATTGTTTTAGTTGTTTTTGTTGTTATAAAAAAGTTTGTTTTATGTTTAATGTTTTTTCTTCATCACTGCCTTCGGTTTTTTCGCTAATGATCTTTTCTTGCTATCATTTATTTTTTTCGAAGACTGATTTATTTTTTTCGTTTGTTTTTTGCTAGCTGATTTATTTGAAAAACTGTTTGTTGAAACAGGCCTTGTTTCCGTAACAGGTTTGCCCAGCGGTGCCGAATAGGTTGTATCGTTCAACACAGTATTCAGTTTTGTATCAGCCTGCTTTAATGATTTCATTGCTTTTGCCGTATCTGAAATTGTATATCCCTCGCCCTTTCTTACAGCAACAACCTGGTCGTGATATTGTACATCGATCACGCTGTATTTTTCAAACCCAACTTTTGCAAAAACGTTTTTATAAAATGCAATAAGCTTTGTAAACTTCTCATTTAAACTATCTGTATTTCCAATGCGAATTATTTGATCACCAACAACAGGTGTTATTTCATAAGTGCGTTGTTGGGTAATATTTATTTGCGCAGTTTGTTCATTTAAAAAACTATCCGCTGTAATATATTTCGCAATTGTTTTTACATCATTCAACACCAAACTATCTGGCGCAGATAATATTTTTTTGTCTGATGGAAATGAAGTGAACACGATCACTCTTGCTGCTGCATTTTCATTTGCTGGCAAACGCAAACCTGTGCTGTCAATATAAAATGAATTACCGCCGATTGAAAATACTCTTGCAATTGGTTCGCGCTCTGAAATATTTACATGTAATGTTTGATGATTATCAAAGAACAACTGCGCATCTTTTATCCATGGATTTTTCTCTAGTTGTTCTTCAGCATTTTTTAAGTTGATATCATCTAATGTTTGTCCTGTGTGAATATTATTTTGATTCAACACATCTAATGCATCAGCCTTTTTAATAAACAAGTGTTGTGTTGCTCCTTCAATTTTTATATCTATAGTTGCACATGCTTTTGAATCTTTACTTCTGATTGCTGATACCAAAAGTACCAGGCAGCATAAGCCAAGCACAGACCAACTGATTGTTTTTATTTTAGTTTTTACACTCATGCTTACTGCGTTAAAATTTCTTTTACAGGTTCAACCAATGCATCAATATCTCCTGCGCCACACATCACCAATAATTTTGGCTTATATAATTTCACCCAATCGAGCATTGCATTTTTATCTAAGATTTGTTTTTGCGGTAATGTCATTTTGTTCAGTACTAATTCACTCGTTACGCCTTCCATCGGCACTTCACGTGCAGGATAAATCGGCAATAACACAACTTCATCAGCCATATCTAAACTATGTGCGAACTCATCCGCAAAATCATTTGTTCTGCTATATAAATGCGGCTGAAAAATCACCGTCACTTCATCATCATACAAACTTTTTACGCCACTCAACAATGCTTTTATTTCTGCCGGATGATGCGCATAATCATCAATCAAAATATGTTTATCATTCTTCAGCACGTACTCGAATCTTCTATGAACGCCTTTAAAATTTTTGATGGCTTTTTTTATCTTGTCATCATCAATTTCTAAATATTTCGCAACTGCAATTGCAGCAACACTGTTTTCAATATTATGTAATCCACCCATGTGCAATTCAACATCATTCAGCTTCCAGTTTTTTGCAACTACATCATATTTATAAGAACCATTTTCAACTTCAATGTTATCTGCAAACACATCGGCTGCATTATTGTCGTAAGCATAAGTGTAATGCGTTGATGCATTCAAATCTTTACTTCTTCTCAATCCACATTTAGAAACAAGACAACCATCGCTTTTTATTTTTTTTGAAAAATCAACAAACGCATTTTCCAATTCAGCAACCGAACCATAAATATCAAGATGGTCTGCATCCATCGCTGTTATCACTTCTACATCCGGAGATAACTTTAAAAAGCTTCTGTCGTATTCATCTGCTTCAATAACAGCAACGTTATTTTTACTGCTCCAGAAATTTGTTTTATAGTTTGCTGAAATACCACCAAGAAAGGCATTGCAACCATAACCACTGTCACGAAGCACGTGAGCTATCATGGTGGTTACGGTCGTTTTGCCATGTGTTCCCCCTACGCATATATTGTAAGAACTTTCGGTTATCCATTGCAACACATCACTGCGCTTCACAACCGTATAATTATTTTCTTTGTAATAAACCAGCTCTGCATGATCTGCAGGAATTGCCGGCGTGTATACAACCACATCAACATCTTTTGGAATTGTATTCACATCTTCTTCAAAGTGCACATCAATACCCTCATCTTCCAGTTCACGAACCAGTGGTGTTGTTGTTCTATCATATCCGATCACGCGTGCACCACGACTTTTAAAATATCTTGCGAGTGCACTCATACCAATGCCACCGATGCCGATGAAATAAACAGTCAAGCCCCCAACCCCTGAAGGGGAATTAAGAAACTGTTTTATTTTTTGTGGTGTCACCATTTATAATCTCTTTAAATAACTCCCTTTAGGGTTGGGGCAAACTTTTTAAAATTTCTTCTGCAATTTTTTTATCAGCATTTTTTACTGCAAATGCTGCTATGTTGTTTGATAATTTTTTTTGTTTGATTTCATCTTTTGCAAGATTTGTTATCTCGTTAAACAATCTTGCATTTACCATTTCATCTTTCACCATAATTGCTGCATCGCGTTCTACCAAATATTTTGCATTCATCGTTTGATGATCCTCTGCAGCAAACGGAAACGGAACAAAAATCACGGGCTTCTTCGCCACACATAATTCAGCAACCGCCATCGCACCTGCACGTGATACAACGATATCTGCTGCTGCATAAGCTTTATCCATTTCATTTATAAAATCACTTGCATAAACATTCGGCAATGGCTTTGCTCTTTCGAGATAAGCTTTTGCTGTTGACCTTCCTGTTTGCCAAATGAGCTGCAAACCGAGCGGATGAAAATCAAGAATGTGTTGCGATATGACTTCATTAATACTTCTTGCACCAAGACTTCCGCCAACAACTAAAACAGTTGGAACATCTTCTTGCAATCCAAAAAATTTCAACGCTTCTTCTTTGCTTACTTTACTTTCTGAAATACTTTTTCTAACAGGGTTTCCGGTAATAAGAATTTTATCTGCAGGAAAAAATTTTTCCATCCCTTCACTTGCAACAAAAATTTTTGTTGCATTTTTTCCAAGCATGATGTTACTCTTGCCCGCAAACGAATTGCTTTCGTGAATAAAAGTTTTAATCCCTTTTTGCTGCGCTGATTTCAATACAGGAAAACTTGAATAACCACCAACACCAATTGCAGCATCAGGTTTAAAACTTTTAAAAATGTTGCGTACCTGAAGAAAACTTTTAATAAGCTTAAATGGCAACCAAACATTTTTTATCAAAGAACTTCTTTCATAACCTGCTATATCAAGACCTTTTATTTTATAACCAGACTGCGGCACTTTTTCCATTTCCATTTTTCCTTTTGCACCAACAAACAAAAACTCTGTTTGTGGTTGAATCTCTTTTATTGCATTTGCAATTGCAATTGCCGGGAAAATATGTCCGCCTGTTCCGCCACCCGCTATTATAATTTTCTTATTGCTCATTAAAACCGTTACTCTTTTTTTCTTTTGTTTGATCCTTGTTATCATCAACTTCAACAATTGCAACTCTTGGTTCAGGATTGTTTACATCTTCTGAACGTTCAATATTTCTTGCCACACTTAAAATAATTCCGATAGACGCACACGTAAATAAGAATGAACTTCCGCCCATACTTACCAGCGGCAACGTAACACCTGTAACAGGAATGAGATTTACACCAACCGCCATGTTTGCAACAGCTTGTATCACCAACGTAAAACTCAAGCCCAGCGCGAGGAAAGCGCCGAATGCATACGGGCATTTTCTAAACAAACGAATGCATCTGAAAAGAAAAACGAGATATAAAAAGATGATGAACAAACCTCCCAACAAACCATATTCTTCTATAATGATTGGATAGATTGAATCGTTATAAGCTTGCGGCAAATAATTTTTTTGTTTGCTGTTGCCAGGACCAAGACCAAATAAAATTCCGCCATTTGCAATTGCAATATTTTGTTGTTGCACCTGGTAGGGAATGTCTTCATCTTTTGCATAAATAAAATCTTGCGTTCGTTGCACCCAGGTTCCAAATCTGCCCATTGAGTTTAATGAAGAGGCAACCTTATGTTTACTTGTTGCAGTGTCATCATCTTTATTACCGTTGTATGTAGAAACTGCAACTGCAACAATTAATAAAACCGGTATTGCAGCAATTCCAAGCACCAATAAAATATGTTTAACACTTACGCGACCAATAAACATCAGCAACAATGAAGTCATGCCGGTTAGTAAAGCCGTTGAAAGATTTGCGGGCATTATCAACACGCAGACAATTGCAACAGGAATAATCAAAGGCAAAAAACCTTTTTTAAAATCTTTGATATCATTTTGTTTGCGGCTGAGTTGTCTTGATATATACATGAAAAGCGCAAGCCTTGCCAAATCGCTTGTTTGAATGGTGAGATTAATCACAGGAAGCTTTATCCAGCGGCTTGCATCATTCACTTCAACACCAAAAAATAAAGTATAGATTAAAAGCGGGATTGATATCAGATATAACCACAAAGAGACTCTTGAATAAATTGTGTAGTTAACCCTATGCATGAAATAAATTACTAACACACCCACAACAATAAACGCAAGTTGCTTGAACAAATACATTGTGTTATTACCATCGTAATATTTATAAGCAAGCGAACTGGTTGCGCTGTAAACCACCAGCAAAGAAGTGATAGCAAGCAACACAACAATGCTCCAGATGTATTTATCACCCGTTGCCTTCTTTACCATATTTCTATGGATGCCCTGCGCCGCATTTATTTGCGAAAACAATTGGTCTTTAATAGTCGTTAGCATATTATATAAGCACTTATAGATTTTTTACTGCCTGTTTAAACTGTGTTCCGCGATCTTCATAATTTTTAAACAGATCAAAACTTGCACAAGCAGGGCTCAACAACACTGCATCACCTTTTGTTGCAAGCTTAAAAGATGTTTGTACTGCATCTTCAGCGCTTGCTGTATCAACAATCACCGGAACAAGACCTTCAAAAGCTTTATGAATCTTTGAATTGTCAACACCTAAACACACGATCGCTTTTACTTTATCTTTTACAAGTCCTTCAATCAAACTATAATTATTGCCTTTATCCAAACCACCCAAAATCAACACAACAGGCTTTTGCATACTCTCTAATGCGAACCATGTACTGTTTACATTCGTGGCTTTACTATCGTTTATAAACTCAATACCACGCACCATGGCAACGAACTCCATGCGATGTTCAAGATTTTTAAAGTCAGCAACTGCAGCACGAATTTTTTCTTTTCGTATACCGAGTGTTGTTGCTGCTATGCCGGCAGCCATCGTGTTATACTGATTGTGTTTTCCTTTCAAAACAAAATCATAAATGCTCATGCTGATGCGCTCTTCGTACAGGCGCAGCATCATATTTTTTCCTTTGATGTAGCCGCCGTTGGTTGGTTCGTATTTCATAGTAAATGGTAATGCGTTAGTGTGTAATGTTATTTTTTTAAGCCGGTTTGTGATCACTTCATCATCTGCGTTGTAGATGAAATAATCTTTTTCTGTTTGATTGTTTAGTATGCGAAACTTGCTGTCAATATATTTTTCAAAATTGTATTCGTAGCGATCGAGATGATCTTCTGTAATGTTGAGCAACACAGAAACATCTGCTTTAAAATCTTTGATATCATCTAACTGAAACGAACTTATTTCAGCCACATACAAAGGCTTTGGGTCTTCTGCAACCTGCTTTGCAAATGAGTAGCCAATATTTCCAACCAGTGCACAATCCAGTTCTGCTGTTTTGCAGATATGATAAATTAAAGATGTTGTTGTACTCTTTCCGTTACTGCCTGTGATGGCAACTATTTTTGCATCACCTTTAAAACGATAAGCCAATTCTATTTCGCTGATTACAGGAATTTGTTTTGCACGAATGGCTTTTATCATTTCATTTTTTTCGGGAATGCCAGGGCTCTTTACTATTTCATTTGCGGTAAAAATCTTTTCTGCTGTATGTCCGCCTTCTTCAAATTCAATTTTATGTTCGCTTAATTCAGATTTATATTTTTGATTGATGAAACCTGCATCACTTAAAAACACATCATAACCCTGTTGCTTGCCAAGCAGTGCTGCGCCAACACCGCTTTCGCCACCACCCAGTATTACTAATCTGTACGACATGTTTATTTACTCTTTTTACTGAGGTTTTTACTCTTTTTACTGAAGCTTTTACTCTTTATTTTAAAAATTCACCTCTTTTTTATTAGCTTTTTACTCTTTTTATTTAGCCTTTACACCCTTTTTTTGATTATTTCAATCCTTTTTTGGAATAAGTCAATCCTTTTTTTAAGTATTTCAATCCTTTTTTTAAGTATTTCAATCCTTTTTTTGAATGATTCAATCCTTTACTTCCTTCTTTATATCCTGTTAATCATTTAATCCACCCAAATCACCGTTCACACACTATCTTATTTTCAACGTTATGATTGAAGCCACCACTAATAATATTGTTACAATCCAAAATCTTACTGCAATCTTATTTTCGTGAAATCCTTTTTTTTGATAATGATGATGCAACGGGCTCATTAAAAAAACCCTTCTGCCTTCACCATACTTTCTTTTTGTGTATTTGAAATAAGCCACCTGTATCATCACGCTTAAATTCTCAATCAAAAACACACCACAGAAAATTGGAATTAATAATTCTTTTCTAACAATTATGGCAAGCGATGCAATGATGCCGCCAAGGGCAAGGCTTCCTGTATCGCCCATAAAAACCTGCGCAGGAAAAGTGTTATACCAAAGAAAACCGATGCATGCGCCAACAAATGCACCGATAAAAATTACCAACTCACTTAGGTTTGGTATGTACATAATGTTGAGATAATCTGCAAGCACATAGTT
>DASZUY010000301.1:0-10389 GCA_035547495.1 Parafilimonas sp.
GGATTATTTGAAATTACATCCTCTTTAAAAGAAGCCCGGCTTTGTGAACCGGGCGCTCTGCGTTTTGAGTTTACCGTGCTTTTTTCTTTGGATCCGCTTTCTTCTGTGCTGAGCTTTTCTTTTTAGTAGGTTTATTCTTCCTTGGTTCCTTTGTCTTTTTCGGCATACAATTAAATTAAAATGTTAGTGAATTATTTACGCATGGCTGCAGCGTGTTTCTGCCTGTTCTTCGTGTTGTTCATTCAGAAGCGGCAACTGTACAACCAAACGTTAAGTAAACAAAGATATGCCTATAAGGGTAGACGAATATTTAATCAGGCTGAGCCACCCGGACAAATTGTAAACCTAGCACAATTGCTTGTTGAAGTAAAAAAAGAGACAAACAAACATGATCGCAAATAATTTTTTCAATAGCAGTGCAAGTGCAGGCTAATAAGCGAGAAGCAATTCATCAACCTGTGCTTTAATATTTACAGCCAGCTTATTGGTAGGAATATCATTGGCATCATCGCCGAAGGGATCTTCAATTTCTTCTGCAATAATTTGTAAACTGGCGAGCACATAAAAAACAAATGCCACTACAGGAATGGTGTAAAAACCAAGACTGAAAACAAAGCCAAAAGGCAATGTCATGATATATACATACACAAAACGTTTTACAAAAATGCTGTAGGAAGAAGGAATGGGTGTGTTCTTAATGCGTTCGCAGGCACCGCAGATGTCGTTCAGTTTTTCAACGTCGGTATAAAGCGAAAGAAGCTGCTCGCCGTTCAATTTACTTTCACTTTGCAAATTATATAAGCGCTTATATAAAACGCTGGTTATTTCAACCGGCTTATTTAAACTTTTTTCTACGCTATCCAGTTCCTCAAAATGGTCAGTAACATCCATTGGCGTAAAATCTTTTGACACACGTAAATGGTCGCGCAGGCTAAAAGCAAAAAAGTTGATACTATATGCAAAAAAATGACGATTCGTTTGATCATTAGCGGGAATGATTGCATCAAGCTTCATGGCAAAATTGCGCGTAACATTAGTAAGCTGGTTCCATAAAATACTTCCTTCCCACCAACGGTCATATGCCGAGTTTGTTCTGAAAACAAGTAAAAGAGAAAGCACAAAACCGAGAAGGTTATGCAGCATGGAAAGATTTTTTGCATACTTGTCATCGCTTATATGCCACCATAAAAATTCAATACAGGCAACTGCAAAGGAATAAACAGAGATTGCAACAAGCATGGGAAGCAAACGGCGAAATGTATCTTCCTTATGAAAAGTGAGCAGGAACTTAAACCACTTGCGGGGATTGTATGTGATCATTATAATGAGTTGAACTGAAGGTGAAAACAATTTCCTTTCTTCACAATGTTTCTTTAACTAAGCATAAGCCCGGCAAAGAACATTGCGTTGTAAGACAACAGCAAAAATAACAACGCTTCTTCGTCGCAGCGAATTCTTTGCCGTTGTTGGTCGGCGGCCAACAAAAGCGGGAGAAAAAAAAGTTCGGGATTCTTAATGTTTAATCTGATGACCGTTGCCACCATATTTATTTATTGCAAGACCTTTGTGGTATGACATCAGATCACAGGAAAGATATTTTTGCACGGTTACAAGATGGCGAAACTGTTGCCTATGATGATCCGGAAGCATACAAGTTGCGGGAGGCTTCTTTTGCTACCAGGAAGTTACTGCTTCAAATGAATAATGCTTCTGATCCAATCGGGATAAGAAGCTTTCTAAGTAAAATCACCGGTTCGAAAATTGATGAAAGCGTTGCCGTATTTACGCCTTTGTACATCAACTATGGAAAGAATACCAGGATCGGGAAAAATGTTTTTATCAATTTTGATTGTGTATTTCTTGATCTCGGGGGAATCATCATTGAAGACAATGTGCTGATTGCGCCTAAGGTGAGCCTGTTATCTGAAGGCCATGCTGTTGCTCCCAATGAAAGACAATCACTTGTTCCCGGTCGTATTCATCTGAAAAGAAATGCGTGGATTGGTGCAGGTGCAACAATACTGCCGGGTGTAACTGTTGGTGAGAATGCCATTGTTGCAGCAGGTGCAGTTGTTTCCAAAGATGTGCCTTCGAATACTATTGTGGGTGGTGTGCCTGCAAAAATTATTAAGCCGATTGACTTATCCTCATAGTAGTCAAAACAAAAAAGAGATGAGGAATACACAGTTCGTGTCTCTTGCCTTCGGTGGTCGCCAACGCAGGGACATTTTGGAATAAGTCATAATAATTATTTTTTTAGTTCATAAGCTTCCGCGCCCTTGTTGTGTGGTTGTGACCAACAAGGGATTTTAAATAGACTCAATTATTTTCATACAACGGATTTATTATAAACTGCGGGTAGATGAACAATGTGTACTGTCCGGCATCGTCTCCGCCCGGCTATCCGTATAAATGTAATTGAAACATCATTCGATTGGAAAGGGGAAAGTAGCCGCAATGGAATAATGATACAGGCAGCTACGATAATGATATACTGTATATTTGCACTGTTTTCAAAACTATATGCTTAGAGTAATTGCGTTATTGACCCTGACGCTGATGCAAATTTGCGTTGCAGCACAACAACCTGTTTTTAGTTGGGCAAAAGCATTTACCAATTCCACAGATAATAGTATTTACAGAGATCTTAGTAATGGTAGAACAGTGGCAGTAGATAAAGCAGGTAACGTGTACAGCGCCGGTTTGTTTCAGTATTCCATTGACCTTGACCCGGGCCCCGGCGTGCACTCAATTACAGCCACCAACAGTAGCGGAACAGGTATTTATATTTCCAAACTGGATGCAAATGGAAATTTTGTTTGGGGCGAACAGGTTTCTGTGCTGACAGAATTTGGAACAATAGAATTGAAAGTTGACGATAACGGGAATGTTTACCTTGTTTCAGCATTGATGGAAAACGTTGATATGGATCCTGGCCCAGGCGTTTACATTATGTCGCCTACAGGTTTCAGAGATGCTTTTGTACTTAAGCTGGATACAGATGGCAATTTTGTATGGGCAAAACAATTTGGCGGACCTGGCGATACAGGCGCCGAATGCACAGCAGTTGCCATTGACAATGCCGGTAATTTAATTGTATGCGGAACTTTTAACAACACTGTTGACTTTGACCCCGGCACGGGAGTATATGATATTACTTCAACCGCGCATATTCAATCTTTTATTGAAAAATTAAGCAGCAATGGCAATTTTATATGGGCATTGCAATTTGGCAATTCTCCGGTTGTGTACAGCGGCTCCACCATAACTGATGTAAAATGTGATAAAGCGGGAAACATTTACACAACAGGTACTTTTAGTGGTGATTGTGATTTTGACCCCGGAAGCGCCGTATATAGTATGCATACTTCAAGTTTTTATGAAGTGTTTACTTCAAAACTGGATAGTAAGGGCAATTTTGTTTGGGCAAAACAAATTGCCAATGCAACCGATAATTATTACTCATACGTAAACGTAAGAGGCATTGACTTAGATAATGACGGAAATGTTATTACTACCGGTTATTTTGTAGGAGACTTTGACTTCGACCCCGGATCACAGGTGTATCGTTTGAACGAATATACGGTGGGTGCCTACCAGGCATATATTCAAAAGCTTAACAATAAAGGTGACTTAATATGGGCGGAACAAATTGGCAGTAACGAGGGAAGTAACGGTAACGATGTTGTAGTTGACAGAACCGGCAACATTTATATGATTGGCGACTTTTCAAAGGAAACTGATTTTGATCCTGGCCCGGGCCAATATTTTATTAACAGCGATAATGAGTATGCTGCGGCCAGTTTAGTAAAATTAAATGCAAACGGGGGATTTGTTTATGCGGTACAGTTTGCAAGCAACTGTCTGCTTCGCCGCATGGACATTGACGAGCTGCAAGATCTTTATATAACGGGTTATTTTGCGGGCACCATGGATTTTGATCCGGGTCCTGGTGTATATACTCTTTCCAGTACCATGGATGAATCTCCTTATGTTTTAAAATTAAGCAAATGCCCAAATGCAACTGCTGCCGAACTGCATGTTGACACCTGCCGCAGCTATACGTTAAATAATGAAACTTTTGATAGTTCCGGTATTTATCAGCAGGTTAGTCCTAACGCCCGGGGCTGCGATTCATTAATCACCTTATATCTTTCCATCAGCAAACAGTTTAATGAACAAACAATAAGTATTTGCGAAGGAGAATCGTTTTTTGCAGGCGGTGCATATCAAACCACTGCCGGTGTATACAACGATACATTGAATACAACCACCGGCTGCGATTCCGTGGTATCAACACAATTAATTGTTCATCCCAAGCCGCAACCCGATCTTGGACCAGACAAAGATGTATGCAGCAACAGTGAAGTGATTGTTACACCGGGAAATTTTAAAGATTACCTGTGGCAGGATTTAAGTATTCACAATAGTTTTAAGATAAACGCGCCAGGAACATATTGGGTAAAAGTTAGTAATGAATATAATTGTACTGCATCTGATACTATTACTATACAATCAATGTTTCCATCGCCGGCAAATTTTCTGAAAGCAACGGACAGTATCTGTGATGATGAAAGTTTGCTTATAATGCCTTTAAATTCTTATAGTGCTTACTATTGGTCAAACGGGGCTGTATCAAAAGACATTACAGTGCAACAACCGGGTATATATTCACTTACTGTAACAGATATTAACCATTGTGAAGGCAGTGATACAATACATATTTTTCAAAAACAATGCAATCGTGGTGTGTACATACCATCTGCTTTTACGCCAAATCATGATGGCAAAAATGATTTGTTTAAGCCACAGATTTTTGGAAATGTGGTGAAGTATCATTTTGTTATTTTTAACCGTTGGGGAAAGATCGTTTTTGAAACAAATGACATACACAAGGGTTGGGATGGCACATATAATAACCTGCCACAAAGAACCGATACTTTTGTATGGATCTGCAGTTTTCAACTGGAAGGTTCGAAGGAAGAGCGCCGCAATGGTTCACTGGTTTTATTACGGTAATAATGATACCATACAAACGTGATCAAGCGCAGGCTCTCCTGGCAAAGACCACCAGCTCGTCGTAGAATTTTGTTTGTTCGCTTCGCGCCCGGGTTTGGCGTTGTCACCAATAAGGGATTTCAAATAATACAATTATTTTCCTACAACGGATTTATTAAACACTAATAGTGTAATATACTTTTCATAAGGGAGAATTTGTTTTATGTGCTATATGTTGACACAAACACTTTTCAACAAAAAAAATCATGATATTTCAGGAAGAATGCAACGTTTTATTTTTTAGAAATGTTAATTAGAAAAAAACGATGAACAGACCCTTTATCACTTGTTTATTCCTAATAGCGTTATTTGGCTGTAAAAAAAATAGCCCGTCTGGTGTTACCATAAGAATTGAAAATAGAACAGCCTTTACGCTTGATAGTGTAATGCTTTATTATGATACCTCTAACTTTAACTATGGTACAATACCGCCAAACCAAACCTCACAATACACCTACTTTAAATCCATGCCGGACGGTCCGGCAGCAAATGCAGATACGGCAAATACGAAAATTTTAACCGGACATTTAATTCCTCCAAATACGATTCCGATTCCAATGCTTGCAGGTGGAAAATATACTTTGCAAATATTTCCCGACTCGACTTTTCTTTATCATCTTGATGCAAAATTTATAAAAGATTAATTTTTTAGTGTCCGGCATCATCTCCCCTTAAGCAACGATGTGTTGAACTTAAATCTTCAAACAAAAAATAAATGATAAAATAAACAAACGCTGGCAAACCGATACCAAAGAATATGCAATAAAAGATCAATATTCAAATTCTTACTGTCCTGCATCCTCCTTGCCCTTGTCGGTGTGCCAAGCTATTAGGAAGATTAAAAATCCCGGAGCGATGCAATGATTATAAGCTTTAAGTCATAAGCTACGAGCTGTGAGCAAGTAACCACGCACAAACGAGGAAGCGTTTAGTTTCATGCATTCAAAAGCCTGGAAGGCAATAGTACAAAAGCTCAATAGAAGATACGGACAAAAGCCTGTCCCGATGCTTTCGGGATGTTGCTTATCATTTGTCCTTGATTTTTTTGGTTACTTTTTTTATCAAGAAAAAAAGTGACAAAACAATTATGATCGCGGATAATTTTCACGCCGCCAGGTGCGGGTTGTTTACTTGCCCTTGTTTGTTTTTGCCGTACGCCGTCGTTGTGTTTTATCACCAACAACAGAAGCCTGGATAAGCGTTCAGATGGTTACAACACGAAATCACGGGAGCTTTATCTCCGGCATCATCTGCTGTTATAACTTTAAGATAGATGCAGCGAAGTTGCACCTGTTAGCCATGACGAACACTTCGCCGGGTTTGAAGTAAAAAAAAGAGGGAACAATATTTATCATTAATTTACCTGCCTGATGAATAACCAGGAAATTCCTGTAAATCGTGATACGGGCAACTAAACAAACTGAATGAAATTTTTAATAAGATTATTGCTGCTGTTGATATTACCGCTTACTGCAATGGCACAGGATGCTGTAGTAACAATTTCTCCCTCTATGTTTAATAAAGAAAGCAACCAGTTATTTTTAAGCACCATGGATGGATGGATATTTAAACAAGGCAATGATACAGCATGGGCAAAAAAAGATATTGTTACAACAGGTTGGAGAAAATTAAAGCCGGTACAATTATCAGCACAATATGCAAATAAAGAAGGAAGATTAGAGTGTTGGCTCCGCATAAAAATAAAAGTTGACAGCAATTTTATAAACGAAACTTTTGGTTTAAAAGGAAGTACCTGGGCAGCCGCGGATTTTTATATTGATGGCAAACTGGTAGCATCGCAGGGTAATACAGGTGTAAACGGGAAACCGTATCATGAACATAATCCGTATGCGAACCTTCCTGTTCCAATTAATTTAAAAGCAGGAAATGAATATACCATTGCAGTGCATTTTGTTGATTACCTGTCTTCCATGCCGCCGCATCGTTTAAAATCGGAGTTTGCAGGCTTACAAACTTTAATAAGGATTACCGGTCCAAAATACAATAAACTCTTTGTGCTAAAAGGCATAAAAGAACCGGTTACTTATTATATTATCTGGATTTCTGTATGTGCCATTTTAAGCATCCTCTTTTGGTTTTTATATTTTCAAAATACTGTTGAAAAAAATCTTTTGCTCATCGCACTATGTTCCAGTTTTATTACAGGTGCTGAGATTTGTCAATACCAGGCAGGCAGTGATCCAAAGATGTCTTTTGCAGGTTTTACAATGTATAGTTTTCTGTTTAATATTTTTATTGCATTTACATGCATACTGGTAACGGTTATCCTTGCCCGCATTTTTAAGAAACGGATAACTAAGACCCTACTGCTTTTTCTTATTATTTTCTTTACAGGTTTTCTCGTATCTTTTTTTCTGCCCGACCAAATTGGAAATCCTGTTGATATTTGTTTGCTGGTGATAATATTTGTTATTGGGCTTTACTATATAGCGGCTTCATGGAATAAATTAAAGGGTGCTCAATGGTCTATTGTGGCAGGCATACTTTTTTCTTTGGCGTGGGCAATAGCAAATATATTACTCGGAATGTTTGCTGTACAAAACTCAACCCTTATTTATGTTTCACAAACGGGATATTCCCTTTCTTTTCCATTATCGATGCTGGTATATGTTGCTATTCGGTTTAGAGAAATAATTAATGAAGTAAAAGTTAATGCGCAACAGGTGATTTTTTTATCTGAGGAGAAAAGGATACAGGCATTAAATCAACAAAAACTGCTTGAAGAAGAAGTAGCAAAACAAACGGCTGAATTAAGAACAACCTTACATGACCTAAAATCAACACAGGCACAACTTATACAAAGTGAGAAGATGGCTTCGTTGGGAGAACTTACTGCAGGTATAGCACACGAAATACAAAACCCGCTGAATTTCGTGAATAATTTTTCTGAAGTGAATAACGAATTGATAAAAGAATTAAAAATTAAAAATGAAGAATTAAAAATTGAAGATGATGAAATAAAAGAATTGTTAGCTGACATAGAAAATAATCTTGAAAAAATAAACCATCACGGTAAGCGTGCAGAATCGATTGTAAAAGGAATGCTGCAACACTCAAGAAAAAAACACTCAAGAAAAAGTGAAGGCAAAAAAGAACCAACTGATATCAATGCTTTGTGCGATGAATATTTAAGATTGAGTTATCATGGTTTGCGTGCAAAAGACAATGAATTTAACGCAGAAATAAAAACGGATTTTGATAACAGCATTGGTAAGATAAATATCGTTCCGCAGGATATTGGAAGAGTGTTATTGAATTTATTTAATAATGCTTTTTATGCAGTGAATGAAAAGTTCACAGCTAACCGTTCACCGATGACCGATAACTATAAACCAACTGTGTCAGTTCAAACAAAAAAGTAAATGACAAAATACAAATTGTTGTCAGTGATAACGGCAACGGCATTCCTCAAACTATTATTGATAAAATCTTCCAGCCATTCTTCACCACAAAACCAACAGGACAAGGAACAGGATTGGGTTTGAGTTTAGCGTATGATATTATTACCAAAGAACACAACGGAACAATTAAAGCGGAAAGCAAAGAAGGTGAAGGTTCAACGTTTGTGATTATCTTACCAACCGCTTAAGTAATACTCCAGGTATGAAAAGATTTATTTTTTTAGTATTTCTTTTGCTGCAATCGGCTTGCTCATTTGCTCAAATCGATTCCCCGGATTTTGTTGATAGTTTGCATCATGCACTGCAAACCGCGAAAGACACAGACAGGGTTATTATTTTAGGAGAACTTGCTGTTAACTATGCTTTTTATAAACCCGACTCCAGTTTTAACTTTGCAAAAGAAGGGCTTCAGCTTTCAGAACAACTGCATTATAAAAAAGGCATTGCAATATCATTAATAAGACTTGCTGCCTGTTTCAGGAGCACCGGTTCATCAGCGCAAGCCATGCAATATGCCCGGAGAGCATTACCAATTTTTGAGGAACTGAAAGATGTCGATAATGTTGCTTTATGCAATTTGATGATGAATTGGGTATACTTTGACCAGGAAATGTATGATAGTGCTTTCTCTTATACAAAAAAAGCAACCAACCTTCTTGCTAATACAAACTCATATATGCTGTACTGGTGCTATACATCTTTTATGCGCTTGTATTATAATGAGAACATGTTAGATTCAGTAATTGTATATGCAGAAAAAGCTTATAACGTTTCCCACACAATAGATCCCTTGCAAATGCTTGGACAAGTTTATACACAGAAACATGATACTGCTAAAGCCATAACATATTATAAAGAGGCGCTTAGCATTAGGGAAAGCGATATGTACCGGGCACATATTGCGCAGCTTAAAGGCAATAATGATTCAGCTGTTTTTTATGCAAAAAAAAGACTGGCAGATGCAATGCAAAGAAAATTTTTGCAGGATGTAACAAATGCATCTGCGTTCCTGTTTGATATTTATTCATCTGAACATAAAAGCGATAGTGCTTTAAAGTATATTCTTATTTCCCAGCATGCAAAAGACAGCCTGTTTAGCAGGGAAAAGTTTCGCCAGTTTCAAACAGCTGTTTATTCTGAGGCTATGCAAAGGCAGGAGCAGATAACCCAGCAGGAAAGCGATGCCAGCAAGCGTAAAATTTATATTCTTATATCCATTGCGGCAATCATAATATTAATTGCTTTTTTTCTGTACAGAAGCAACAGGCAAAAACAAAAAGCAAATACTTTATTATACCAGCAGAAAAATGAAATAGAACAGCAGCGGCAAAAAGCAGAAAATGCATTAGCTGAATTAAAATCCACTCAAACGCAACTAATACAAAGCGAAAAGATGGCATCCCTCGGCGAACTTACGGCAGGCATTGCGCATGAAATTCAAAACCCGTTAAACTTCGTAAATAATTTTTCTGAAGTAAATAAAGAAATGGTTGATGAATTACAACTTGAATTAAAATCAGGAAATATTGAAGACGCAATTGCAATTTCAAATGACATAAAGGAAAATTCAGAAAAAATAAATCACCATGGCAAACGTGCAGATGCAATTGTGAAAAACATGTTGCAACATTCAAGAAAAAGTTCTGGCAAAAAAGAACCAACGGATATTAATGCTTTGTGTGATGAATATTTACGATTAAGTTATCATGGCTTGCGTGCAAAAAACAAAGAATTCAACGCAGAAATAAAAACAGATTTTGATGAAAGTATTGGTAAAATAAACATCGTTCCGCAGGATATTGGACGAGTGTTACTGAATCTTTTCAACAATGCTTTTTATGCAGTGAATGAAAAGTTCACCGCTAACCGTTCACGGCTTACCGATAATTACAAACCGCTTGTTTCAGTT
>DASZUY010000302.1:0-10070 GCA_035547495.1 Parafilimonas sp.
ATGTGGGTTTCGATCTTATTGGTATTGTACCAATACAACTGTTTATACAGATTATTCCACGCAGAAGTGACCGTATCCCATAACTGCGTTACCGATTGTTTTATGGTGGTATCCGAATTGTATGCAAAATTAGTCTGAGCAGACTTCTTCCAGGTATTAGAAAGAGTATCCCATATTTCGAAAATTGTTTTAATTTCTTTGCCGGAATTATAAACAATTGTTTCACGGCTGGAATCTTTCCATGTACTTATTCGCCATGTTTCCGACAGTTGGGAAATAAGCTTTAAATTGTTGTAACCGTTAGTCACCCTGTAATTATTATTCCATGAATGTGAAATACTATTCCAATCCTGCCTGAGCTTTGTGGCCTGCTTGCTACCAAGATAAGTATACGTATATAATTGCTCATTTCTCCATTTTTTTAAATTAACGTCCCAAACCTGATCCAGTTCTGTTATTAAATTACATGAGGCATCATAGGTATTAATTGTTCTGAAACTATTAGCGAAAACATTTCCGTTCCACCTTGCCTCAATAATTGTATCTACTAACTGAGCGGGAAGCTTTGTTACCAGTACAACACAGCAAAATAATAGCAATGTATATTTCATTTGGTTTAAACGATACGTTCCGCGTATATTAAGAAGCAAACCTGATGTCAGTGCTAAAATTAAAGTTTAAAATAAACATTTTTAATCAAAAGTTTGAACGCATATTTTTTCCTTCTTTGGTTGATTTATGCTTAAGTAATTAGATAGCATGAAATGATGCTGACTCACCCTTTATATTCCCGGCTGCTCATTGGTAAAAATGCACAGCGACGGGAGTGCGGCAAACATAACAAAAGTGGAAGTCATTGCCCTGAAACATTTACATTCAAAGCCTTTAAATAGTTGTTTAGATTTTTTTGTTGATTTTCTTTCATTTCTCCTTCCGACATACTGATGGCTATTTTTTCCGCATTTGCGGCATTGAAAAAATCTCCTTTGGCTGCGTATATTGATGCAAGAAGATCAAAAAAGCCGGGAGATTGAAACTGCGTTAGTATAATTCCTTTCTGAGTTGCAATCAGTGCAATATCCAAAAGCCGATCATCAATTTTGCCTTTGATGCCAACAATATTTGCGGCAAGAACGAGATAAGTATTGGGTTTTACGTTTTTAAAATCATTCGCTATTTTATTTGCAGTAATGATCGCCTGTTGCTGATCGTTGTTGTTGAGTGCGGTATTAAAACTATCCAATACTTTTTCCGCTTCCAGTCTTTCAAGATAATCATTTCGCAATTGGGTAAGATCGTAATGACCATTGATCACATCTTCAAGTGTTTTTTCCATGGCATACGGATCGCCTATGTATGCGAGTTTGCCATTACGGTCAACGATAAATGCGGTAGGCATATTCATTGTACCCGCTGCCTGCATCCATGGATGCACAAATATTCCCTGCAAGCTGTCTTTATTTTTTGAAACCGGAACAAGCGCCATCGTATATCCTATCAATGAATCTTTTTTCTGCAGAAGATTTTGAATATTTTGCAAGGTGTTGCCATAAGGATCTTCGCTGGTGATGCCAATAATTTCCAACCCTTTTGTTTTATATTCTTCCTGCAGCTTCGATAAATGAGGCATACTTGCCAAACAGGGAACACACCATGTAGCCCAGAGATCAATCACATATACCTTTCCTTTTTCAAAAAGTTCGATACTGCTGCCATTCTTTAACCATTTTTCTATTTTCAGCGGAGGCGCATCATCTCCTACATACAATTTATTTTGTTCATTCAGCGGTTGCGCTTTCGCCGTTGACAAAATCACGCTGATGATGGTGAGAAGTGCCAGGATGTATTTCATTTTAATTTATTATGGATTAAATTTTCCAATGCGCTTTTTGCATGCTGATCAGAAGGATCTAATTTCAATGCCGTTTTGTAACATGCTATCGCCTTATTGTTTTCATTACTGTGTTCATAAAATTCGCCCAGGCTATCAAATGCATCTGCACTTTCAGGAAAGATAATGGTATTGAATTCAAAAAAGGTTTTTGCTCCTTTCCAACGCTCCAGCCGCATCATCCAGGAGCCAAGAATATTGCAAACAAATTCAGGCAAAGGATCTGTCCCGGTTTGCTGTTTTATTTTTTTGACCCTTTCTGCTGTAGCATGCATACCTTTTGTAAAGAGATCGATCAATAATGATGAATACACCGACGGCTCGCAAAGTTTTGATTGTCGCTCATAAAATTCTTTTATCCAATAACAAAGTGTTGCATTGGTAAGATCATTAAAAGAACTATTAGCCATTACAATAACTGCATCTCCTGAATCATTAAAATAATATGCGGCTCTCCATCCTTCTGCGGCACCGCCATGACCTGTTAATACCAACGCAGAATCTATTTCATCAAATGAATATCCTAACCCATAAGAATTAGTCACTTTTGATTTCATCAATTCAATGGTAGATCGTTTTAATACTGCGTTAGGTTGAATCTCCATACTTGCTTCCACAAATTTTGTAAGATCATCGAGTGAAGTGTAGAGTCCCGCAGCACTTACACCAATATAAGAATAGTATGGAGTTGGTTGAAGTGTTTCATCATACGGTGTTGCAATATTTTTTGTTTCTTTTGTTGGTTGTACAAATGAGCTGTGTTGCATTCCGAGCGGATCCAACACATTTTTCTTCATGTATGATGCGAATGATTCACCTGTTACATCTTCAATCAGCAACTGGAGTATCATATAGCCACCACCAGAATATTTGAATTGTGTTCCCGGTTTGTTTATAAATTTTAATTTACTCAGTTCTTCGGTTATCACCGGCATTGGTTTACCTGGAACAAAATCTGTAACCGCACTCATAGACAAACCGGCTGTATGACTAAGCAACATTTTTGGTGTGATCTCTATTGTTACAGAATCATCTTTATACGACGGCGCTTTCCATCTTTTTAAATAGTTGTTTACAGGACTATCTATATTTATTTTTCCTGATTCCGCGAGTTTCATCACACCCCATGCGGTAATTGACTTAGAGATGGATGCTATATTGAACAATGCAGAGTCGTTGTTTTGTTCTTTTCTATCATTAAGATATCCGAACGATTTTTTGTAAACAAGTTGTCCTTTACTTATTATAGCTACTCCAGCCGCATGCATCCTTGTGTTACGCATTGTTTGTTGCAATGATGCCTGCAGATCACTGTACTGCTGACCAAAGCATATAACCTGGCTAAAAAGAAATGCGTAAAGAATGGAATAAACTTTCATGATAAACTCTTTCAAAAATAGTTCCTGAAAGAGCATAAAGTCCGCTTGTGTTCAAGTCGCTTGAATAATTTTAGCGAAAAAGAAATGCCCGGTATTGCGCAGGTGTGAATGAAGTATATTTTTTAAACATGCGCGTAAAGTGCGCATGATCTGCAAACCCGCATTCATAAGAAATAATTTCGAGGGCCATATTTTTTTTGGTAAGTAAGTGCAGTGCCTTTTCAATTTTTATTTTCCTCGTGTATTCGCCTAATGTGCAATGAAAAAAATGAGGGAAGAGTTTTGAAATAGTTACCGGATGCACATCAAACTGTTTTGCCAAGTCAGGCAGTGAAATTTTTTGCTGGCTGGTTTCATGTAAATAATCTTTCACTTCCATCAACCACTTTGGCGCAATCCTGTAATCCTTATGGTCTTTAAGCAGAAATGAAAAGGTTTGGAGAATGAGTGATTCAATATTCATTTCAAGTTGGAGGTCTTCGTATTTAAATGCAAATAACATTTTCAGGAAAAGCGTTTTGAGCGCCGGGTTTTGGATCAACATATTTCCCTGCAGCCGGTTTCTGTCTATGCAAAAATTGGTGAACCATTCATCTTCAAATTCAACACTGAAGTTCTTGGAGCCCTTGCAATATTTTTCGTTTTTATGCGGCTCCTGGCAATTATAATACAGCAAATGACCGGGCAAACATTCTATATTTTCTTTTTTCCTTCGTTCAAGACTGCCGCCCCTGAGAATGAGAGCAAAATAAGGATTTTGATGATAATGCCATTCCGATGAGAAGTCTGGTTGATATTGATTCTCTGAGATAATAAGTCCGGAGAAACGACGCTCCAGAACATTCCTCCCTAAATAAGTTCCCTTTGTTAATTGTTGCATGGTGGCGCCAAACGTTTGTTGTCGTTGGATATGTAAGCTATTAATTTTATTGGTTTCTATATTACCGGTAGTAAAGTTTTTTATCTACTTCAACAAGCCTCATACTTATCTTCTCCACATCTTCTCTTTGCTTGTTTGTGTGAGGCAAAGACCCCGCATTTGGCGGGACGTTTTCTACAAATATGATCTTGTTAACTGAATAGCAATCCTGTTCCGCTTATTGCGGAAGTTCTTGGCTATCGCACATTGGGCTTTGCAAGAAGACTATGCGAAGTATAAAGCCGGCTTCTGTCATTGATGACAACACACAACGGCGGCGGTGCGCGCAACACCAATAGGGTAAGAGTCTCTTCCTGCACACGTTTACTTTATAATGAAGACCTTGCTGCGACTAAGACTAAACATCGGCTACTTCATCACACAATTCAGCAGGTTGATAAAAAGATTATGAAACAAGGGATGCTTTAAATCCATATTTCGTGGCGTGCCATCATTCAATGAATAATTTATTTCAATGCCGATGCACGGTGATGCCATGATTCTTTTTATATCAGCCGCAGAAATACCATAATCATCCGGAATAGCAGAGCTGCTTAAGTGCGGATTTTGAGAAATAACTCCTGTTACGGTTTCATTCGCAGCAAGCGAAACCGTGTCGTTGTTTTTTAAAAATAGTTTGAAAAACTGCCCTTGCATAATTTTATAGGCCGTAGCAGTTCTTTGGTCAATTCCATTTTTAAATTCCAGGTGCATCGTGTAATTGTTTCCTGTTCTTATCATTTGAACATATCCATATATTACCCATCCTGCGGCTGAATCGGTGATGATCGTTTTGTCATCATTGGTTTGATACCTGCATGGCGGAGGCTGACAAAATGATTTTTGATAAATGGATACAACGAGAATAAGCAAAATGAGGAGTTTTTGTTTCACCAGGAGTGATTATCGGTTATGAAAGATAAACAGAATTTTCCAAGATGCGTTTTTCTTGAAAATTTGTGCCGGCGGATGCTGTAACTACCCACATTGTCTCTTTGCGTTGTTTTGTGTTTGTACTTCGTGCATCGTCTCACGAAGAGGACGATGGGTTTTAATGATACAATTCCCGGCATACGTTCAACGCATCATCCCTTAGCAGGAACGATACTGGACAGTAAAAATTTTTATCTTCAGTAAGGGTAAGTCATTTTTCAATCGTCATATTTACATAATCAAACTTCAAACACAATAATGTGGCATTAACAGCTGAGGCACTCGAAGACATTTTTGTAAGTTATTATGAATCGCTTTATGGCTATGCTTTCAGCATATTGAATAACGAGTTGTTTGCAGAAGAAATAGTATCTGATGTGTTTTACAGGTTATGGCTGAAGAGAGACAAATTGAAGATTGATACATCGCTGGCGGGCTACCTGTATAAATCAGTTTACAATGCATGTATGGATAATATGAGGCATGATAAAACGAAACAGGTATTCAAACGTGAATCATTAAATCAGTTAACTAATAACACATTGAATGCAGCAAATGGTTTACATGCAAAAGACTTTGAAAAAAATTTGCGCAATGCTTTACTGCAGTTGCCTGAGCAATGCAGAACGGTATTCCAGTTAAACCGCATGGAAGAGTTAACCTACAATGATATCGCAAAACGTTTGCGCATTTCAGTAAAAACGGTAGAAGCACATATGAGTAAAGCGTTAAGGAGATTGCGTGTTTCAATGGCAGAATTTTTAACCTTATTAATTGTTTTGTTATGGCATTGATTAAAAAATATAGCGCTAATGATAATATGCACATCTTACTTGCAAAGTATTTGAGCAGGGAGGCAAATGCGAATGAAGCAGCAATCGTTGAAGCATGGATAAAAGAAGATGATGCCAATAAAAAATATGCAGAACAACTTGAATTAATATGGAACGAAAGTAAAAAGCTTACGCACAATAAGAAACCGGACGTACAAAGAGCGTTGGCAGATTTTCGCGAAAGAACGAAAGCAACATCCACTACTTCCATTTACAAAATGCACTGGTGGCAGATTGCTGCAATTGTGTTGATAATTGCAGGAGTTGCTACAATCATCAAACTAAGCAACTACTCATCAATTAAACAACCTGATGTTTTAACATTTGTTGCAGGTGATACTGCACAGACCGATACATTGCCGGATGGTTCAGTTGTGCAGTTACAACCACATGCTGAATTAAGCTGTCCTGCGAAATTTATAACCAATCAAAGGAACATTGCATTAAAAGGTGATGCCTATTTTTCTGTATTGCATGATGCAAGCCGTCCGTTTCAAATTTCTGTGAATGATATAAAAGTTACAGTACTTGGTACTTCTTTTAAAATATCTAATATAGATGGCAATACTGAAGTTGATGTTATCACCGGTGTAGTGCAGGTAACGAGAGAAGAACGAAGCATGAAAGTTTTTCCGCATGAAAAACTGATTGTTCCTGCGTCTAATGATTTTTGGATTAAACAGCGTGATACTTTAGCACGCATTCAGTTGCAAACAAAAAATCCGTTACCACAAAGCGATGAAAAGAAATCATTACAAATAAAACCTTCTGCACAACCTGCCGATACCATTGTTAATGATTATGCTCATCAACGGCAGGTTATGATTTCAATTCTTAATGATTTAGTTAGTGAAGGATTAGCTCCGGATAGAAAAAACATTGTTTGGGCAGCACTGACAGATTCAGTACTGATTTTGAATGGCGAAACACAACCGGAATCAGTACATCAAAAATTAAAAACAAAGTATCACATTGCAGAAGAAGGTTACTATTACGGGTCTGTTCAAATAACAGGTAAAGGATACTTTTTTAATGCTGATGATTTCAAATAAACCACAATGAAAACAATATTCTTCCTTTATTTAATAAGCATCTGGTGTGTAAAGGTCCAGGCACAAAATCAGCTTACAGGGTCAACAAAAACCGAGGTTATAAATAACTTATGCCAATCGCTTTTGGATAATTATGTTTTTGAAGACACAGCGATTGATATGAAAAATTCGCTTTTAAAAAATTTGGCGAATGGTCTGTATGATTCAATAACAAATCCGCAGGAATTTGCTCAGCGACTAACTACTGATGTAAGAAATGTGTATGACGATAAACATTTGTCAATAATATTTGACCCCAAAATGCTGGAAAATTTAGCGGACACATCCAAATTAAAACAAGAAGAACAACGTAAAGAAAACCGGGTTGCTTATGCACAAGAGAATTTTGGATTCAAAAAAGTGGAAATATTAAATAGTAATATCGGGTATATGTATTTCAACAGGTTCTATGGTTTTAATGAGGATTCAAAAGAAAGAGTGAACACTGTTTTTTCTTTTCTAAAATACGCAAACGCTTTAATCATAGATGTCAGAAACAACGGAGGTGGAAGCCCTGATATGGATAAATATATATCCAGCTTTCTTTTACAACCTAAAACCCAGCTCAGCAGCTTTTATGAACGGCGTAATGATAGCACAGAATTGAATTATACCTACCAACCGGATATACCGGTTTCTTTTGCGTTAAAACCAATCTATATTTTAGTTAACAGGCTTACTTTTTCAGCAGCAGAAACGTTTGCTTATGACCTTCAACATTTGCATAGAGCAACTATAATTGGTGAAACCACCGGCGGTGGTGCACATGCAGTGCAATCAACTAATATCAGTAATGGTTTTTTCGGACTTATACCTTATGCACGTGCAATTAATCCTGTTACCAAAACCAACTGGGAGGCTACAGGCGTAAAGCCGGATGTGAACGCACTTCCGGATAATGCAGTAGATGCAGCAACGCTTATGTATTATGATTATGAGATCGCCAACCTCAAAGACAGTAATAAAATAAAGAAGATTCAATGGGCAAGAACAATGCTGGATGCTAAAATTCATCCTTATGAAATTGATACAACAATTTTGAAAAACTATACAGGAAAATTTGGCGATGAAATCTTCAGTTACAATGCCGGTGCTTTATATGTGAAGGGTAAAAAGAGCAGGGGCAGTCCTTCGCGCTTAATTCCTTTATCGCAAACAAGTTTTAAACAGATGGATATTGACTATTACAAGTTTGAATTTGTAAAAAATGCAAAAGGAGAAATAAGCGGAGTAGTCATAACCTATGATGACGGATATACGAGGACAGATCAGAAAGAAGAATAATTCGCATCCTATCTCTAATTTCTTCTGCAATTTTTATTTCCAGCCTTGTCCGGGAAGCGCATGATTTGTTTTTAGACAAACTATTATTTTCCGCGCTAAAATGTTCCTGCCCCCCTCATTGCTTTTTAAAGGACATACGCAGGAAAAAGGAAAATTTAAATTATCTTGGCGCACATCTTTGTTATTAAGAACCTTCAAACCAAAATTTACATGAGAAAACTTACCGTATTTTTTTTGCTGATAGCAACACTTTCCTCCCATGCACAAACCATTAAAGCCACCAGTGATGCTTATAAAGGCTACATTAATAATATCAACGATAATGGAAGCAACACGCTAACAATAAACGACCATTCATTTTTAATGGTTACAACAAAATTCACTAAGCCTGATGCCACCTTAACATTACTCGATACAAAATATAACACTATATGGCAAACGCCGGAAATGGAAAACTATATTGCTGCCGCATTATTTCAAGGTAATATCCTGGTTATTTCAGCAAAGGGTGCTAAAGCACGCAGCCGCTTTAATGTTAAAACACTTACGGCAACTTTACTCGATAAAAAGAACGGGCAGGTAATTACTGAAAAACAAATACCCGTTTTCTCAGATAAAACAACTACAGATGTTTCTTTATTAACAGACAGCGTTGGTAATTGTAAAGCGCTTTTACTGCGCAATACCAATCAGAAAAATTCTTATGGCAGTTTATTTTCTTTTAATGCTGATCTTGATTTTGCAAAAACCAATAACCTGCAGGTTGTAACTTTTGATAAAGATCTTAACGTACAGCAACAAACCATAAATATACCCGGGTTATCGGATGCGCAATTTATTGCCGATGCTGCAGGCGATAATAGTGCATTATACTTTGCCTATATTATCAACAATAACCTTATTGTAGAAAAGTACAATACGGCGTCTATGAAAACAGAAGGGAATATTAAAGCCGTACTTGATTTTGATAATGATGTAAGACCCATTACAAAAACTTTTCTTGTAGTTAAAAATAATATCGCTTTTATTTCAGGCAAGCTTGATGAAAAACGAAACAGCAAATCAACCTTTATTATTGGCAGGTTTAATTTTAATTCCGGTAAAGGAAATGTGTTGCAGGAACTTGAAGACAGAAGTTATTTAAAAGATGCGGACGCGCGAGGTAAGAACTTTGAATCCATTGAAGCGTTTACCTATAAAAATGAATTTATTGTTGTAAAAGAAGCACATGCCATAAAAGGCGGCGTTTACACACCTAACGGTACCACCAACACTTATTTTGACTTTGGTCCTGTGCTTGTTTCCGTTTACGACAGTACCATGCATAAAATCAAAGACTTTACTATTAACGAAGCAGAAAGAATATATTATTATGTGCCTTCGGCAGGTGCCGCACTTAATGGCAATAAGCTGTATGTATTTTTTAATGACAATAACTGGAAATTAAACAGCCGCGCCAAATACCAGGTAATTAATCTTGACAATTTATCCATAGGTGCAGATAATGAAATTGAGCTGGACCACAATTTAAATACACTCATGTACGCGCCCTGTATTCAATGGTTCGGAAATACTGCTGTTATTCCCATGACCGGTAATGCGCATTTATTAGGCGGGAAAATACAAACCAGTTATGCTACCGTTGAATTTAAATAAAACCGCATTGCTTTTGCGGGCCTGATGCTGCGTTTGCCCTCCCCCGCTATTGCAAATATTTTTGTTATGCGTTCGCTCTTCTCC
>DASZUY010000303.1:0-14321 GCA_035547495.1 Parafilimonas sp.
AAATAATAAAACAGGCGACTTTAATACATCGATTGGTTATCTAGCGGATATGTCTGGTTCTGCACTAAGCAACAGTACAGCGATAGGCTCATTCGCTTATGTAAACGCAAGTAATAAAATGCAGCTTGGCTCATCTGCTACCATACTTGCCACAACAGGCGGTATTACTATTGTTAGTGACGGAAGATTTAAAGAACAGATAAAACAAACGGATGTTCCGGGACTTGATTTCATTAATAAGCTAAAACCTGTTACCTATAATTTCAATTATAAAAACTTTGATGATTTTTTAAAAAAAGATATTTCAAACAGTAATAAGTCTGAAGCAACCGATGCATATCAAAAGCTTTTGGTTGAAAAAAGTAAAAAACGTGAACTGGGTTTTGTAGCACAGGATGTAGAAAAAATAGTGAAGGATAACAACTATACTTTCAACGGAGTTTATACACCACAAAATGATAATGATAACTACGCACTTGATTACAGCAAATTTGTTGTGCCCCTCGTAAAAGCAGTACAGGAGCTAAGCAAGATAAATGATGCAAAATCCGCAAAGATTGATACGCTGCAAACGCAGGTAAACAATTTGCAAAATGCAAATACTGATTTACAAAAGCAATTTGCAGATTTAAAAAATTTAGTATTGTCTCTTCAGCAAAAACAGCAAGCATGTAACCCATGCAGCAATGTTTCAAATTCATCTCAAACATTATCGTCGTCTGTTACACTTGCAGATGCGGCGCTCCTGCAAAATATTCCCAATCCATTTAATAATACAACAACTATTATTTATTCACTGCCGCTAAAATTTGTTTCAGCGCAAATTATGATAACAGATAAGAATGGAAAAACGATTAAAACCATAAACATTTCAGGCAGCGGCAAAGGCAGTTTAAAACTTAACGCATCTGCACTTTCTTCAGGCGCTTATCAATACTCATTGTATGTTGACAAGAAATTGATCGATACAAAACAAATGGTTTTAGCTAAATAATGATGCCGCTATGAAATGTTACAAGACCAGGATTGCAGCAACTATTACTTTTTATTTTTTCTGCCTGTCATTAAATATCAAAGCGCAGCATTATACATACACCGCAAATTATTACGATACATCTGCTCTATTGAACGGTAGTGAAGTGGGTGAAGATATTATTGCGTATCGTCCATTACTTGTTCGCGGTTATTCAGGATATTTTTTTACCGCAGGCGAATATGCAAAAGACCAGCCGCTGCAGGGATTGCGTATGGCAAACTTCGATAAAAATGGTACGCTTTTACAATCGGTTCGTTTTGATAACAGTGGTTACAAAGAATATGTAAAAAAAATAGTGGCCACCTATAAGTCTTTATATGTTATATGCAATGCGGTGGGTACAAATGCAGATTCGGTTTTGCTTGTTCTGCGTTACAACTTTAACCTGCAACTGAAGGCACAAAAATTTTTTAAAAAACCTGTATATTTTTTGCCTGCAACTGCAGCAGGCGCGGTTACAAGCGGTACAAATAAAATAGATGAGATCTATATAGCATGTTATCAAAAAGAAAATGCTAAAAGTGGTTTAGCCATTATACACCTGGATTCTAATTTAAGTATAAAACATGCGTTCGAATATAATTACACAGGTGCGCCAGACAATTATATTGAGAAGCCGGCAGACATGGATATTGCGTTAAGCAATCACAACGCTGAAACAATTTATGTAGCGGGTGGTATTTTGGGCACCGATAACATAACACGGAATTTACTGATTAAACTGAATGGTAATCTTACTACTGCGTGGATAAAAACCAGTCCGTCGGAACATGTAATGTATAATTCGGTTAAACAAACCGGAGCGCCAAATTATGTTGTATATACCGCAGGTACTGCACAAACAAATAATGGAACAAACTGGAAGATTGAAAAAATAGATACGCTCACGGGAAATACTTTAGCGCATATTTCTTTTTCACATCAGCAATACAACACTATACCGGTAAAAATTACTGCTGTAACAAATAAGCTTGTTGTAACAGGCTACGAACAAAGCACGGCTTTAAATACATTTAATGCAGTAATAGGTGAATTTGATACAAGTCTTAATACAGTTAATGGTTACCCTGTATATTATAAAATACAATTGCCTGCAGGTTCTGTTCTTAACGATGCGGTTCAGGATAACAATGCTACATGGATTGCAGGACAAAAAATCACGGGTACAAATAAAAACATGTTTCTTTATAAAATTGATAATACCAATGGCTCGGCAGTTTATAGAGACTCTGTTATCAATTCAAATGCAGCGATAAATAAAATAGCTGTTTTAGATGGAGGCACCACCTATCCCGACAGCAATCATATCGCAGTCACGGGTTTTAAAAATAATAGTGCCAATAAGTTTCAACCGCAGAATCTAAGTTATGTTACAAGAATATATACACCGCAGTTCACCCCTGTTTTCAGTGAAGCAAAATATTTAAAACCATATGTAACCGGTATGGTATTATCACAAAATAATCCAAACCCATTCAGCAATACAACAACAATAAATTATTTCATTCCGCAACAATTCAGTTCAGCTAAAATAATTGTAACTGATAAAAACGGGAATACACTAAAAGCAATAAACATTTCAGGCGGCGGTAAAGGCAGTGTAAAAATTGATGCATCCACATTGGCAGGTGGCGCTTATGAATATTCTTTGTATGTAAATAATAAGCTGATTGATACGAAGCAAATGATATCGGCAAAATAAATTTCTTTCCTTTTTAAAGCAGGCATCTTTAAAAGATGCCTGCTTTGTGTTTTATTGTTCCGGTATTAACCTGCATATTATTCACTATTCACATCTCACGTCTCCCTTTCACTACTACCACATTTGGTAATTGACTTGCGTCTGCACTATTATTTATTTTGATTATTTAATTCATCAGCAATAAAATTTTTTCATGAAAACAATTCAACAAATATGTTTTGTGCAGTTTATAATTTTCTGTTTAAGCTGTTGTTCCTCCTTCGGGCAATTTGGAAATTATTTTGCCGGAACAAATGCAGGAACCGGAAATACCGGTTCATACAATACAGGCGTTGCATACAACGCATTTCATAATAGCAGTTCGGGTTCTTATAATTCTGCTTTTGGCTATGCTTCGCTTTATACAAATAAAACAGGCCATTCAAATACCGCATTTGGCTATAAATCTCTCTTTTTAAATACTGTCGGTGCTTATAATGTTGCTGTTGGAGATTCTGCATTATATTCAAACACAACCGGAGGCGCTAATACAGCAAATGGCTATGCCGCTCTCTATTCGAATACCACGGGTTCAAACAATATTGCAACTGGTTTTTTAGCGCTTTATTCAAACACAACAGGCAGTGGAAATATTGCAAACGGTGGTTATTCACTTTATGCAAGTACAACAGCAAGTAATAACACTGCAAATGGTTTCTATGCGCTCTTTCAAAATACTACTGGTAATAATAATACTGCCAGTGGGTGGACGGCGCTTTCATCAAATACAACAGGCAGTAGTAATACTGCAAATGGTGTGTCATCACTTTATTTTAATTCTTCAGGTAATTACAATACTGCTATCGGAGCACAGTCACTGCATTTTAATACAACAGGTAAAGAAAATTCAGGAGTGGGGTATGAAACCTTATATGCAAATACTACAGGCAGCGGCAATACTGCTAATGGAAGCTATTCACTTTATTCAAACACTACAGGCTCAAGCAATACTGCACATGGCTTTAATGCATTATATTCGAATACAACCGGCTCAAATAATACAGCAAATGGGTATAACGCACTTTTTTCAAACACAACAGGTGCTGGTAATGTTGCGAATGGTGTACTGTCTTTACAATCTAACACCGTTGGTAGTTTAAACGACGCATACGGCTTTGCTGCACTCTATTCAAATACTGCAGGCATAGCAAATAACGCAAATGGATTTCAGGCTTTGTATTCTAATACAAAAGGCAATGTAAATACAGCTGATGGTTCTTATGCGCTCAATTCAAATACTACAGGCAATGGTAATGCAGCAATTGGCTCCAGCGCGCTCTATTCAAATATAACAGGTAACGAAAATGTTGCATCCGGCGATTCATCACTGTATTCAAATACTACAGGATATAATAATATAGCAGATGGCGGTCAGGCACTTTACTATAATACTACCGGCAATAACAATACGGCAATTGGTTTTTTAGCAGGACCGACAGCAATAGCACTTTCAAATACTACAGCATTAGGGCATAAAGCAATACCTACAGCAAGTAATCAGGTAAGAGTAGGAAACGCAACTGTAAACAGTATTGGAGGTCAGGTTGGCTGGACAAGTTTCTCTGATGCAAGAATAAAAAGCAACATAAAAGAAAATGTGCCGGGTCTTGCATTCATTAATCTCCTGCATCCTGTTACCTATCATTTCAGCATGGCAAAAGAAAACGAATTGCTTGGTATTAAAAACAATGACGATGATAAAGCGGCGAACACAGACATTGAAAAAATAATTTTTACCGGTTTTGTTGCGCAGGAAGTGGATAAAGCTGCACAAAAAATAAATTATGATTTTTCTGGTGTTGATAAATCAGGCAGCATAATGGGTTTACGCTACAGCGATTTTGTTGTGCCATTAGTAAAAGGTGAGCAGGAACTATCAAAAGAAAATGATTCACTCAAAGAGATTGTAAACTCTTTACAATCGCAAATCAATGAATTAAAATCAATGATCGTTTCAAGTCAGTCAACACCTGTCCCGTCTAATACGGGAGTTAACAGTCAGCGATCAGTTATTTCTTCTGCTTCACTATCCCAAAATATTCCTAACCCTTTCAGTAACACAACAACGATTAATTATTTATTGCCACAGGTATTCTCATCAGCGCAAATAGTTATTACAGATCAAACTGGTAAAGTTTTAAAACAGGTGAATATTAATAATGCAGGTAAAGGCAGTATAAAAATTGATGCATCAACTTTGGCGATCGGTGCTTATCAATACGCTTTGTATGTAAACAATAAATTAGTTGATACGAAGCAAATGCTTTTAGCTAAATAATGTTAAGGTTTCTTATCAATTGCACGATGAATTATATCCATTGTTATTACTATATTTAAATTTAATAATTGCTTTATTACTGGCATAAATATTATTTATCTTTACTTCACTTTATTTCTCAGTATAATGAGATAAACAATGTGAGATAGTTCTTTTAAATTTTTATTTTGTTGATTTTGTTTTGCTTTGAAATTTTATAAAAAGTTCAGTCCACCCGACAAAACTGAAATAACATTAAGCCCGCAATTGAGTTGCGGGCTTAATATTTTTGGCTTGACCATCTCATTACTTAACACTTAGTTTATTGAATATAACTTAAGCGCTGAAATTTTATTTATAACCCAACATAATAATCATACCCTCTTTCAGCCCAATAGTCGCGGGGTTTGTCATTTGTAAAAAATATCTCACCTATATTTTTCAGGTTTTTGATGCCATATTTTACAGGTATAATTAATCTCAATGGACGACCATGCTGATAAATTAATGGCTGCCCATTCATTTCATAAGATAACATTGTTTGGGGATGAATTGCGCTCTTCATATCAAGTCCGATGTAATATTTCTGGTCGGGTGTTTGCATACCAACATACTTCATTTTTGTTTGTTCCTGCAAGCCAAAAGAAGCAATAAAATCTTTAAACAAAACACCACCCCAATGTTGAATTTGGCTCCATCCTTCCACGCACTTAAAATCGTACACAATCTCACTCTTTGGCAATCGTTTTATATCATCAAGTCCAATGGTTATAGAGCTGCCGTCAGCCTTCGTTACAGCTAATCGCCATGCATTTTCATCTATATCTTTTTGTAATCCGATAAGGCTGTTGATGCGTACATTTTTTGCCGCTTTTTCTACCGGGTATGTTTTCACCAGGTGATGTTCGCTGAATGTAGAAGTTAATATCTTTTCATTTGTTTCTAAAGCGTTCCGCAAAGGTTTTAAGGTACCGTGATCAACAGGCTGGCGGTTCAGCCATTTCCATCCAAGAAAACTACTTGCACCTGCAACTGCAAATCCTATGAAAGATAAAAAAGTACGACGGCGAATTTTCTTTTCACTTTCCTGCACAGTTCGATCAAAAAAATCACGCTTTTTCATCAGCTTCTGGTTTTTGCGGTACTACAGGATAAGTGGCATTGGGAATAACTTCAAAACCGGTGATCATTGCCTGGAAATTATGCCAGCCTGTTTTAATAACCTGTGCAATATGAATAGTAAAAAAAAGAACATAACCGATCGTCAAAATAAAATGTTCCGCACGCGCTGCTTCATACCCACCGCATATAGCAGAAAATAAGCTCCATTGCGTAGGTTTATAAATAGCAAAGCCCGTTAATACAGAACCAATCCCCATAAAAATTATGGCAGTGTAAGCAATACGTTGTGCTGCATTGTATTTTTTTTGTGGCGGATGATATTTTCGAATATGAAGATCGTGAAGCAGAACCTGCCAGGCTTCTTTGAAAGAATGTCTATCAGGTAATAAATATTTCCATTCGCCGGAAAAGATTGTGTAGAGTATGTAAAGAAGGCCATTGATGATGAATAACCATGCAAAAGCAAAATGAAAGCTCATTCCTTCTGCAAGGCGATGTGGTATTTTAAGCGCTTTATAAAAACCTGGCGGAAAAAAATGAAAGAGTTCTTTATTACCCACGCTGATTTTATAAGCGGGACTATACGCCCAATAAATAAGCAGTCCGCTCCATATCATTATAGTAAGTAATGGAAAGTTTATCCAGTGAAACCAGCGAATAGCCAACGGATGTTTTTTGAGAACCGTTTTCATTTAGCCAAAGTTAGAAGAAAAAAATTACCGTTACATTGGATAAATTATTGCAAGATTTTGACCGGTGTATTAATTTTAATTTATTCATGAAAGAACTAAACGATATAATTCTTGCTTACGATAAAGCGGTGTTGCAAAACAAGCAAACAGCATTAGCAACTGTTGTAAGAGTTGATGGTTCTTCTTATCGTCGCCCCGGAGCAAGAATGTTGATTACTGAAGATGGTGAAATTACAGGAGCAATTAGTGGAGGATGCTTGGAGGGTGATGCTTTGCGCAAAGCGCAGTTTGCAATGTTTGAACAAAAGAATAAGCTGGCGATATATGATACAACTGATGAAGAAGATCACAAACTTGGTGTGCAGTTAGGTTGCAATGGCATTGTGTATATTTTGTTTGAACCGGTTGATGATAAAGATGAAAATAATCCCATCAGTTTATTAAAAAAAGTTGCCAGGCGAAGAAAAGATGCCGTGCTGGTAACAGTGTTCAATAAAAACAAATGGGCAGAGCATATCGGTACTTTTTGCATGATTAATGAATCAACCCAACGCAATGAAGACCGTTTTTATATTGATGCAAAGGCGGCATTGCTCAAAAAAAAATCGCTGATGAAAATGTATGATAATGAGAATGCATTGTACCAGTTTGTTGCGCCGCCGATACAGTTGGTAATTGTTGGAGCCGGCAATGATGCACAGCCTTTAGCCGGGATGGCATCATTATTAGGATGGAATATTATTGTTACAGATGCAAGACCTTCTTATGCAACAAAGGAACGTTTTTCAAAGGCAAATAAAATTTGTGTTGAAGATTATTCTAATATTTTATTATCAATAGCAATAGATGAACAAACTGCGTTTGTGTTGATGACGCACAATTATAATTATGATATTGCAGCATTGCAACAACTCATCAACACAAATTGTAAATACATTGGTTTGTTAGGTCCGAAAAAGAAGCTGAATAAAATGATTGATGAGTTGCATGAAAATGGAATTACAATTCATAATGAGAAAATGCAAAACATTTACGGACCTGTTGGTTTAGATATCGGTGCAGAAACGGCAGAAGAAATTGCATTATCAATTATTGCGGAAATAAAAGCTGTGTTTGCGCAGCGGCAAGGGTCATTCTTAAAACAAAAAATAACAGCTATTCATAGTAGTATATAAAATTATTTCATGAACAATACCGGCATCATCATTTTAGCTTCAGGAAGCTCATCGCGTTTTGGCAGCATAAAACAATTGCTTCATTTCAATAATAAAACATTGTTGCAGCATGTAATTGATGAAGCAGTTGATTCCGGTGCAGAGCCGGTTATTGTTATAACAGGTTCAAATGCTGATGAAATATCGAAAGATATTGAACATGGCAACATTGAAATTATATACAACGAAAAATGGAAACAAGGAATGGCTTCCGGAATTTTTGCGGGCATTAAAAAAGCAATCACTTTAAATAATGATATTGCGAAAATAATTATTGCTGTTTGTGACCAGCCGTTTGTGTCATCATCAATATTTAAAGAATTATATGAGCAGCAGGAAAAAACTGTTAAGCATATTGTTGCCTCTTCCTATGCAGATACAATTGGAACGCCGGCGCTTTTCACGCAAAAATATTTTGATGCACTAATGAGTTTGCAAGGTGAAGAAGGCGCTAAGAAAATTTTAAAAGCAAACGCTGAAGATGTGGCTACAATTGATTTTCCGCAAGGCGCTATTGATATCGATACACAAAAAGACTACGACAATTTATTAGACAGGCAGAAACATATTTTGTAATTGTTACAGGTATCTGCATTAAATTTTGAAAATATAGTTGCATTGCAAAATGTTATAAGTTCACATCTAAGATTTGAGCAAGCATTCGTCTGAATTTTACAGTAATACAAAATCTGGAACCGATTCATCAAAAAAAATTAAATTACCTCCTGAAATCATTAATATGATAACGTTAGATGTAAATAACAAAACTTACAATATTGATGTTGACCCAAACATGCCGTTGTTGTGGGCTATCAGAGATTTTGTTGGATTGACCGGAACTAAATATGGTTGCGGTGTTGCGCAGTGCGGCGCATGTGTTGTGCATTTGGATGGTGAAGCGGTGCGTTCATGTGTTACAAAAGTTAGCCGTGCAGAAGGTAAAAAGATAACAACGATTGAAGGTCTTTCGCAAAACAATGATCATCCTTTGCAGGTTGCATGGAATGAATTGAGTGTGCCGCAATGTGGTTATTGTCATTCGGGGCAAATAATGTCTGCAGCAGTTTTGTTGCGTGAAAATCCAGATCCATCAGATGAAGATATTGATGATGCAATGGCTGGCAACATTTGCAGGTGTGGCACTTACCTGCGCATTCGCAAAGCCATACATGCTGCCGCTGAAATGCAACGCAATGGCAAACAACCTACCTGAGGTTCATCAAAAAATTAAAACGTAAAACTTCAATCAGCTTTAATATGAAACTTCGTTTGAAAAAATATATTGATTTAATACCGCTTAAAACAACTGTTGTTGTTGGTTTCATACTTGCAGGACTTATAACAGTTGTATCATCATTTAAAAAAGAAGAGCATTACACATCGGCTACAACTTTTTATTTAAACAATGACAGCATCACATCTGTGCAGGCTTTTCAAAAAGTATATACAGTATTAATGAGCCCACGATGTATGAATTGTCATCCCGCCGGCGACCGGCCTTTGCAGGGCGATGACAGTCATGTGCACATCATGAATGTGCAGCGTGGAAAAGATGGTAAAGGTTTATACGCATTAAAGTGTTCAAACTGCCATCAACCACAAAACACGCCGGGTTTACATACACCACCGGGCAATCCAAAATGGCAATTACCGCCCGCAGATATGAAGATGGTTTTCCAGGGCAGAAGTGCGCATGACCTTGCATTGCAAATCATGGATTACAATCAGAATGGTCATAAAAATAAAGAGCAATTACTTGAGCACGCACGGGATACTTTAGTGAAAGCTGCATGGAATATGGGTGAAGGAAGAAAACCACCGCCATTGGCTTATAGCGATTTTGTAAAAGCATGGGACACATGGATTGAAAAAGGTGCTTATGCACCGGCTAAATAAATTGAATGAGTTCAGGTGGCAAATAATTCACTAACATTAAAACACAAACAATGGTTGCTAAAAATATTTCAAGAAGAAATTTTCTTAGAAACAGTAGCTTAAGCAGCGCGGCTTTAATGCTTGGATTATATTTTCCGGTAAGCGCAAAAGAAGCAGCTATAGTTAATGCATCTGGTTCTTCGAAAGAAGAAATTGAACTAAATGCCTGGATAAGTATTGATACTTCTGGTAAGGTTACCTTGCTTACGCATCGCGCAGAAATGGGACAGGGCGCATATCAGTCGGTACCGCAAATTTTAGCAGAAGAGCTTGAAGTTAATCTTGCAGATGTAAACATAATTTTTGCAAAAGGTGATCAGAAAAAATATGGCAGCCAGATAACAGGCGGTTCATCTACCATAAGAGATTCATATAAAAATTTGTTGAAGTTAAGTGCAACAGCAAGAACAATGCTGATACAAACTGCGGCGAATAAATGGAACGTTGATGTTGCAGATTGCTATGCAGAAAATGGTTTTGTCATCAACAAAAAATCAGGTGATAAATTAAACTATGGCGATCTTGTTGTTGATGCATCGAAGCTTACACCACCAACAAATATTACACTTAAAAAACGCTCAGAATATAAACTCATCGGCAAACCTTTGCTAAGACAAGATGCGCCGCTGAAAACCAATGGCAGCGCCATCTTCGGCATAGATAAAAAATTGCCGGGAATGATGTATGCTGCTGTTGAACGAAGCCCGAGATTGCGCGGCACTGTAAAAAGTTTTGATGACACCGATGCATTAAAAATACCGGGCGTAACAAAAGTATTTAAGATACAGTTTAAAGTATTTAATACAACCCGCGATGGTGTTGCTGTTATTGCTAATTCAACATGGGCTGCTATTCAAGGTAAAAAGGCCTTAAAGGTTGAGTGGAATGATAGTGGCTTTGAACATGTGAACACCACAGATATTTTTAAAACACATGAAGTAAATCTTAAAACAAAAGACGGACTTGTTTTTAAAACACAAGGCAATGCAGATGATATTTTAAAACAGGCAACTAAAAAGATTGATGTTATTTATCAAACGCCATATCAATCACACAGCGCAATGGAACCTGTTAATTGCGTTGCCAATTATACTGATGATAAGATTGAAATATGGGGGCCAATACAGGCACCGGATTGGGTGCAGCAATTCATCAGCAAAGAATATAATTTGTCTTTTGAAAAAGTAATAGTGAACATGACGTTTCTTGGCGGAGGATTTGGCAGAAAAGCATTTCTCGATTATCCGCATGAAGCTGTTGTTATATCAAAAGAAATTAAAGCGCCTGTACAAGTTCTATGGACACGCGAAGATGATATGACGCAAGGTCCGCACAGACCAGGCGTAAGTTATCGTTGCGAAGGTGTTATAAATAATGGCGAAATAGATGCGTTTAAAGTGAAGCTTTGTGGACAAAACATTGATTATTGGAGTGGCGGAAATAACGGTAAAGAAAATAGCAGTTCAAGTGAAGGCTTTTTGAACGAGTACACAAAATCAATTAAAAATTTAAGCATATACGATGTGCCATTTGAAACACCATTGCCTGTTATGTGGTGGCGTTCAGTATATGCATCAACCAATGGTTTTGCGTATGAAAGTTTTATGAATGAACTTGCGCATGAAGCAGGCGTTGATCCATTGCAATTCAGAAGAAAATATTTGCAGGATGAACGTTGCCAAAAACTGATTGATAAATTAGAAGAAGTAAGTAACTGGAAAAATCGAAACAAAAACGAAGGCTATGGTGTTGCCATAACAGAATGTTTTGCGAGTACGGTTGGTCAGGTGGTAAAAGTTTCGAAAGCAGTTAACGGTGGTGTGAAAATTGACAAGGTTTGGGCGGTGATGGATTGCGGCTGGTATGTAAATCCCGATATTATTAAAGCACAGGTTGAAGGATCTGTTATCATGGCACTGGGCGCTGCAACCATTCATGAAATAACATATAAAGATGGAATTCCTGAACAGCAAAATTTTTATAACTATCAAATGCCACGTATAACAGACATACCCGAAATTGAAGTATTCGTCATGGATAATGATGCAGATGCTGGTGGCGTTGGAGAGCCGGGCTTACCTGCTTTTGCACCTGCATTAACTGAGGCTGTATTTGACCTTACAGGCAAACGCATAAGAAAACTGCCTTTTAGTTTAGCAGAAGTATAGTTAAGAAAAATTTTATGCTGATTGAATGAAGAAATCATTCTCTTTATTTATTATACTGATTTTTGTTTTGCGTTTATCAGCTCAAACAAAAATTACAGTTGCAGTTGCAGCCAACATGCAATACACAATGGAAGCATTGAAAGCTGAGTTTAATAAAACAGATAAAACGGAAATTGATGTTGTATTGGGTGCATCAGGCAAGCTTACCCAACAAATTATGCAAAGTGCACCATTTGATATTTTTATTTCTGCTGATACAGCCTTTCCAAAAAAATTATCTGAGTCAGGTTTTACTGCGCTGCTGCCAAAAGTGTATGCGCAGGGCTTGTTGGTTTTATGGAGCGCAAAAGATAATATTCAGCCAACAGCAGATTTAAAATTGTTATTGAATGATAACGTTCAACACATAGCCATTGCAAATCCAAAAACAGCGCCTTACGGAACTGCAGCTGAATTTATTTTGAAGAAATATAATTTGTATGATAAAGTTTCATCAAAGCTTGTAACAGGTGAAAGCATTACACAAACAAGCCAGTTTATTGCAACAAAAGCAGCAGACATTGGCTTCACTGCAAAATCAATTGTAATAAGTAATGAAATGAAAGGAAAAGGTAAATGGGTTGAACTGCAACGCAGCGATTATCCGCCAATAAAACAAGCTGCAGTATTATTAAAATATGGGCAGGAAAATCATGCAGCAGAAGCAAAAAAATTTTACGATTTTTTATTTTCTTCAAAAGCAAAAGCTATTTATAAAAAGTTTGGATACATTGTTCAATGATTGAATTAGCGCCGTTATATCTCACATTCAAATTAGCATTATTCACAACGCTGATTTTATTTTTCATTTCAATTCCACTTGCAAACTGGCTTGCTTCAAAAAAAAACATTTTCAAAACAATTGCAGAAGTTATTGTGAGTATGCCTTTGGTATTGCCGCCAAGTGTAATTGGTTTTTATATGTTGCTCGCTTTTAGTCCCGGCAATGCGTTTGGTGCATTTTTAGAAAAATGGTTTGATGTGCAACTGGTTTTCTCATTCGAAGGATTACTGGTCGCATCCATTATTTATAGCTTACCGTTTATGGTGCATCCAATTCAAAGCGGTTTATCTTCTTTATCACCCAGTTTAAAAGAAGCGTCTTATTCTTTAGGTAAATCAAAATGGCAAACGCTGATAAAAGTGTTATTGCCAAATATCAAATCATCGTTATTAACAGGTATTGTATTAACGTTCGCGCATACCGTTGGCGAGTTTGGTGTTGTATTGATGATTGGCGGAAATATTCCGGGCAAAACACGCACTGCATCTGTTGCTATTTATGATGAAGTAGAAGCATTCAATTATCATAACGCAAATGTGTATGCGATAATTTTAATGGTAATTTCCTTTATGATTTTGTTTGCTATGTATTTAGTGAATAAGAAAATGCAGGTAAAGTATTTATGATCGATTTCGCTTTACAAAAAAAATTAAACACCGCTGATGGTGACATGCAGTTGCAAATAAGCCTGCAAATCGAAAGCGGATCTTTCGTGAGTTTATATGGCTCATCCGGCGCAGGCAAAACGAGTGTGTTGCGCATGCTTGCAGGTTTTATGAAACCGGATAATGGCAGAATTGTAATGAATGATGTTGTTTGGTTTGATAAAAACCAAAAAAGAAATATTGATGCACAGCAAAGAAAAATTGGTTTTGTTTTTCAGGATTATGCATTATTTCCAAACATGAATGTATTTGAAAACATTGCGTTCGCTTTAAATAAAAAAGAATCAGTAAATATTGTTGATGAGTTGCTTGAACTAACTGGGTTAAGTACTTTATCACAAAGAAAAATTCAAACACTTTCTGGTGGACAAAAACAGCGTGTTGCATTAGCAAGAGCAATTGCTGCAAGACCGTTATTGTTATTGTTGGATGAGCCTTTGTCAGCAATTGATAATAACATGCGTATTCAATTGCAAACTACATTGCTTAAAGTGCATAAACGGTTTAACTTAACAACAATTTTAGTGAGTCATGATATGGATGAGATTGTAAAATTGTCTGATCGCATTATTCATTTAGAACATGGAAAAGTTCAGGATGATACAACACCGGCTTCGTATTTCATGAATGGTTCTAACGCACCAGGATTAGCAGGAAATATTGTTGCA
>DASZUY010000304.1:0-3844 GCA_035547495.1 Parafilimonas sp.
TGCATTATGATTTTTTCTTTTTCAAATTTGAATAACTTTCGGTTGATATTTGCCTTAACCGGTTTTTTCGCATTTACATCATGCGCTGAACACAGCACACAAATTTTAAGTATGAATGAAGATTTAAATACAACATCTACAAAAATGGACACTGCAACTTTTGGAACAGGCTGCTTTTGGTGTACCGAAGCAATTTTTGAAAGATTAAAAGGCGTTTCAAAAGTAATAAGTGGTTATAGCGGCGGCGACATACCCAATCCTACGTATGAAGAAGTTTCAACAGGCACAACAGGACATGCAGAATGTTGCCAGGTAATTTATGATCCATCAAAAATTAGTTATGATGAATTGCTTGAAGTGTTTTGGAAAACGCATGATCCAACAACCTTAAACAGGCAAGGCAATGATGTGGGCACACAATATCGCAGCGTAATATTTTATCATTCACAAGAACAAAAAGAAAAAGCTGAGCATTACAAACATGAGCTTGATACAAGCGGCGCTTTTAGTAAACCAATTGTAACAGCGATTGAACCATATAAAAATTTTTATACGGCCGAAGATTATCATCAAAAATATTATGAATATAATGGCGGGCAAATGTATTGCCGGCTTGTAATTGCGCCGAAGGTTGATAAGTTTGAAAAAGTGTTTAAAAATAAACTCAAAAGCAGCATAAAATCTGAAGAATAATGTTTGAGCAATTTTGATTGCTTACTACTTTTACTGCATGGCTTTACAAATTGGCGACGCGCTAAAAGATTTTATAAACAAGAGTAAATTAAAAAGTGGTTTAAGAGCTGTGCAAATTGAAAGTGTTTGGCAGGAGCTGATGGGTAAAACCATTTCACGTTATACTGACAAACTGGAAATCATCAATCATACTTTGTTTATTTATACTTCTGTTGGTGCTTTGAAAAACGAGCTTATCTATCAAAAACCAAAAATTATTAAGCGCATTAATGAAGCATTTGGTGAAAATGTTATTTCTGATGTTATTATAAAATAATCTACAATTTTATAAATAAAACAGCCGGTAGAAACCGGCCGTTGGCTCTTAACCTTATTTATATTTATTAACCTCTTCCGCCTTTTACGCGATTTTGTTCTTCATCAGCAGCATTATTTTGCCTGTGTTCGGCGCTTTGTCCTTTATTGAAACGGTAAGTAAAACTTACGTTAACTACACGGCTGTCCCAATGATTATTAATTGTAACATCTATATTTTGATAGCGGCTTATGCCTCTCCAGCCTTGTAATCCGAGAAAGTCGCGGAAATTAACTCTGACACTGCCTTTATCTTTTAAAACATTTTTGCTTATTGCAAAGTCGGCACTACCCTGTGGCAAACCAACCATCGTTCCATAAACAGCTTTGCTGTTAAACCACCCGCTTAATTCCATACTCCATCCTTTTGGTAATGTAAACTGGTTTTGCATGTTTGCGTTGAATGCTGTACCATGTACATCAAGCATTCCTTCATTAATAAAACCTTTAAACCTATTGTAACTGCCCTGCGCGTAAATATTCACTCTCCACCATTTTGCTAACGGAACGCCGGCACTCATACTTAATGTTACACTTCTTTGCTGCGCAAGATTTGTACGCGTTACATATGTTGTGTGAATGCTATCGATCTGCTGTAATTGTTCGTTTATCATATCATTTACTGCAGTGTAACTTAAAGTTGTTGTAAGCATGTTTTTGTATGAATGGCTTAATTCAATATTATGGCTGAATTGCGGCCTGAGGTAAGGGTTTCCAACCTGGTAAGTATATGTGTCAAGAAAATAATAAAACGGATTTAAGTCGCCGTAATCAGGACGTTGTACTCTTCTTCCATAATTCAAATTAAACTGGTTGTTATCATTCAGTTTATAATTTACATATGCTGTTGGAAAAAGTTGCGTGTAATTACGTTTGAAGGTTTCGCCTGTTGTTAACTGATCGCCATTTGAAATTGTATTTTCTAAACGCAGACCCAATTGTGCGCTCCACTTTTTATTCAACTGTTTACTAAAGTTTGCATAGGCAGCATTTATGTTTTCTTTATATAGAAAATGATTTGTACGACCTGCATAGTTTACCCATTTATCGTTTGCGAGTGTATCGTATTGTGCAATATTATCAGTTGTTACGTAGCTTGATTTTACGCCTGCTTCAAACTTTGCATCATGTTTTAAAGGATGCGAGTAATCAATCTTGCCACTGTAAATATTTATTTTACCTGGCGTATATCCGCGCAATATTTGCGGAGGCATTGTTTCATTGCCGCTTTCATCGTAAAAATAATTATTGAACAATTGATTTGATGCAGAGTAATAATATATGTAATCAAAACTTGAACTCAATTCCGTTCCTGCAGTATCTAATTTGGTAAGTGTATTAAAATTTACGCCATAATTTTTCCATGTATCATTTGAATGACTATTGGTAACAGTGCTGCTGGTTAGCTTTTGAGAAATGTCATCAATATTTGTTATGTTGTTATTTGCAAAAGTTCCGGGATTAAAATCTCCATTCAACACAACACCTAATGTTGTTTTTTTAGAAGCATAAAAATCTAGTCCAACTTTTACATCATGCGAATGATATTCGGGATGCATATAAGAATGCTGCGTATAAACTGAATTAATGTTCTGCGTTAAACTGTCACGAAAATTGCGCACCAGATTAAGATCTTGAAATCGCTTATTATAACTATAGCTATAGTTACCGAAAAAATTTATTTTCCCTGTACGATAATTTAAATTTATACTTTCATTTGCCTTTGCATATTTACCCATTCCGCCGCCAACTGTAACACTTGTATTAAATCCTTTTATTTTAGATTTTTTTGTTTTGATATTAATAATGCCAGAGTTACCTGCTGCATCGTATTTTGCAGGCGGGTTGGTCATCACTTCAAATTGATCAAGCATAGTTGAAGGCATATTTTTAAGCATGTTTGCCAAATCCTGTGCACTTAAATAAGTTGGCTTTCCGTCAATCAAGATCAAAACGCCTTGCTTGCCTTTTAAACTAATGTTACCGTCTTTATCAACCGTAACTCCCGGTGTTTTTTCAAGCAAATCCATTGCGGATAATCCAACACTTGTTGGAGACGCATCAATATTTATTATCGTTTTACCTATGCCTTGTTCAATAAATTGTTTTTTAGAACTTACAACTACATTAGCTAACGTAGCGGAAGATTTTAAATTGATAGCGCTAAAATCATATTCAGGATGTTCAATGTTTAGCACAAAAATATTTGAATAATAAGGCTCGCAACCTACAGATTTTACAAGGAGCATGTAGTTCCCTTCACTTTTTTCACTGATGGTAAATTCTCCATTTTTATTCGAAATAGCATTTTTTATGATAATAGAATCTGATTTAAGCAGGCTAACTGTTGCCCCATCTGCTGCTCTGCCCGAAGAAACCAAGCTGCCTGAAACTTTAAAATTTTGCGCATTTATAACTGAATAGCAAATAATTATGGCTAAAAAAATCAATGACAACCTTTTCATAATCCTATGTTTAGTTCTTTGTTTTGATAATTACAGTACAAATATATGTACTATGTTTTGCATAGTACATATTCATACATTAGCGGCGCTTTTTGTTTTTAAACGGATAAATGAATCCTTAGTTACAAAATCGCCTGATTATTTTTGAATAAATGCAACAAGAAAGATTTATCAGCTATAATGGAGATATTATAAGTGCAGCAGAAAAAATTATTTCAACAAATAACCGATCGTTTTTATACGGCGATGGATGCTTTGAAACGATGAAAATGATTAACGGCTCTATCGCTTTAAGCCATTATCATTTTGAACGATTTTTCTCTTCACTGCAT
>DASZUY010000305.1:0-11293 GCA_035547495.1 Parafilimonas sp.
TACTTTTCGCAGGATGCAGATTTTCGTGTTCAGATAAACGATCAAACAATTACTGCTTCTGCATGTTTAGGCAGTTCGGTTATATTTAATTTGTTTGATCCCGTTACATTAAAGCCATATTACAACCAGGCAAATCCTTCAACAGTTGGCAGCGGAGTTTATGGCGGGTTTATGAATAGTTATAAAGTTGCCTGCGCTCACCAGGGCAGCCAATATAATTTCGAATTTTCATATAAGGATACAACAAGCCGCAGACAAATGCGTGATTTTATAAACTGGATTCCGGATGGATTATTAGTTACTGCTCGAATCATTTATAACACGCCAACATCTGCCTCAATTTGGAAATCCGATCAAAGCATTTATGGTGTTGGAAATACTTTGTATGATAAGTTTGAGCAGGTAGGTTTTACTGCACTTGATTCATTTGAAAATAAAGTATGGGTTTTCAATTTCGAAAAAAATAATTCTTTATATGTGCCTGAATGGAAGTTCTCGCAAGGCATGACCGATTTAATAACATATAACCGCTATGTTATTTCGTCTGATACTTTAGGCTTTATTACTTCACCAACATTTGGTCCGGCAAGAGCATGGAAAAATGTTTTATGGAATGGATATAGTTTAGATGCAAAAAGTGGTGATGCGCCAAAAGTTAGTATTGTTGGTGTTGATACTTTAGGCAATGAAACAATTCTTTATACATTAAATAACTCCCAACAAAACTTTGATATTTCAAGTGTAAGCGTTTCAAAATATCCTTATTTAAAATTGAGAATGCGCAATGCAGACAGCATAAATCTTACGCCATACCAGTTGCGCTGGTGGAGAATTTTATATGATCCCGTGCCTGAAGGTGCTTTGGCGCCAAACGTTTTATATAAGTTCAAAGATTCAGTATCGCTTGGGCAAACAGATAGTTTAGCCATCGCATTTAAAAATGTAAGCGAAGTGCCTTTTGCAGATAGTATTGCTGTAAACTTAACTGTGTATGATGCAAGCAACAATGCCATCAACCTGCCCGTAAAAAAATTAAAAGCATTAGCCGCAGGCGATACGGCTGTCATCAGTTCAAATATTATAACAACATCATTAACCGGCTTAAATAATTTGTATCTCGATGTAAATCCTTTGAATAATCTGCATCAGCCGGAGCAAGTTCATTTCAACAATTTTCTGTATAGAAATTTTGCAGTGAATGCTGATAACTATAAACCTGTTCTTGATGTAACGTTTGACGGTGTGCATATTTTGAACAACGATATTGTTGCTGCCAAGCCGCATGTGCTTATTAAAATGAAAGATGAATCGGATTTTTTACTGTTAAATGATACTTCACTTTTTACCGTGCAACTGCAATACCCTGATGGAACGTTACGGCAATTTTATTTTAATACGGATACATTGATTTTCACACCGGCAACATCTGGCGCAGATAACACAGCCTCTGTTGACTTTACACCTTACTTAACTGATGATGGAGTTTATCAATTAATTGTACATGGAAAAGACAGAACAGGCAACACTGCCGGCATTACAGATTACACAGTTTCGTTTGAAGTGTATAATAAACCGATGATCTCAAACATGTTTAATTATCCAAATCCGTTTACAACTTCTACTGCATTTGTGTTTACAATTACAGGCAGTGAAGTGCCGCAAAACATCCGCATACAAATTCTAACCATCACCGGAAAAATTGTAAAAGAAATTACGATGCAGGAATTAGGTCCACTGCACATCGGCAGAAATATTACAGATTACAAATGGGATGGAACAGATCAATACGGCGATAAGCTTGCTAATGGTGTTTATTTATATCGGGTGCTTACAAATCTCAATGGCAAGTCGCTGGATAAATTTCCAACATATGGACAGGATGGTTCTGAAGTAAACACCGATAAATATTTTACAAAAGGTTATGGAAAGATGTACCTGATGCGGTAATCTTGCAGTATGCAGAAAACAGGTTTAGGTACGCGTGTTACAAATTTTATAATTGATACGTTTATCGTTTTTTGGATAAGCTTTGGTGTGAATACATGGTGGGCTTTTCACGTAACATTCTGGCATTATACGTTTATACCTTTCTACGATTTCTTTTTTGCATTGATATTTATTTATTACACTTTGTTTGAAGGTTTGTTTAAACGTACGCCAGGCAAATGGGTAAGCGTAAGCAAAGTGGTAAACAAACAAGGTAGCAAGCCTGCATTCTGGCAAATATTAATTCGTAGCGTTGTAAGACTAACAATTATCGATTGCTTTTTTATTCCTTTTCTTGATAAACCTCTGCATGATTATTTAAGCAGTACAGAAGTAGTAGAAGCTTAGGAAATATTTTTAATTCGATATTTTATAAGCAGCACTATTATAATTATTAAAGTTATTGCACTCAAAATGCAATAAAATGCAAGATTAGAATCTTTATAACTGAACTCAACTCTGTGCAATCCTGGAGAAAGAGGAATGCTCATAAATGTTGAGAATGCAGTTGTAATTGCCAACGGTCTTTCGTTATCAAAAGCTTTCCAAAATTTATAATTATTTTGTAAGAAAATAAGACTGTCATTAGTGTTTGTTTCAACCGTCAATATTATTTTTTGAGGATCGAAATGTTGAACTTTTATCAAATGATTATTGTTATCATGCAATAAAAAAAGATATGGGTTTGATAAAACAAAATTCTTTTCATCTGACTTGAAAAAATTATCTGTAGATCTGAAATAGGAAGGATAATCCGTAAGTTTTGTTGTCCCAATTTTCTTATTGTAATAACTAATATTTCCAAAAAGACCGGTTAACTTTTCATTCAATGTATCAATATTTTTTACTGCAATTAGCGGCGGAACGGGAATGCCAGAAGGATTATTATTATAAAATGATTGCACTTGCGGTAAAGTTGCCGAGCCAACTCCGGTTACCGGCAAACAAATGCACGCATTCACAATAAGATCAAAAATAATTATTGTAAAAAAATAATTGGGTGACAAAGTTTTTTTAAAAATTATCAGCAAGGAAATTATAATGGCTATTACAAAACTTATTATTAGAGCAACCTGCAAATTTAGATTTTGAAAGAAATCTTTTAGAAGATTAGAAGAAACATGTTGACTGAATGTTATAGTAAAAAAGTTGGCGATCTTATTCTTAAAAATAATCGCAGTTAGTATTAAAGCAAATATGCATACAGCAACAATATACCGGAAAATTATCTTCAATTTAATCAAAGATTCTTTATGGTTAAATATTTGTTCTAATCCAAACCCGCTAACCAAGCAAAGCAGCAAAATAAAAAACACGCGGTACTCGCCATTTGTTCTTACATATTTTAAGAGCGGAAGATACCGGTAGATAGTTTCTTTAACTGCTCCACCCAAGCTCAGCACAAAAAATATAAATGCTGTAAGCAAGAAACAATAAACAAGTTTGTTTTTTGTTTTTATGGCAAAAAGAACCGCAGTTAAACCAGCTAAAGAAAAATAGGCGTTTCTCATTGCAACATCATTATTAAAAAAAGATGTATGCCCATTTGTTGAAAAAGGAAAAAGAAGAGAAACAAGTGAGGGAATACTAAACCCGATGTTGGTAATTTCAAAATGTTGCTGAGGCGTATTACGACCATATACATTCCAAATGGAAGCATAACTATATAAAGCCGGTGAAGAGATGATAATGATCAAAATAATTGCTGCTGATAAATACCATAAAAACTTTGGGAGACTAACAATTTTGTTTCGTTGGAAAATGACCATTCCAATAAATAAAAAAAAAAGTAAGTATATAGATGCTAAAGGAATTGCCGGATGACCGCTCATTGCAACAAACACAAAGCTTAAAGAAAAAAATACCGAATTATAAAAATGTGGATTGTAAACAAGGTTTAAAAAGCATTGTATCAGCAACGGTAAAAACGCTGCCGCGGTTATAAAGTTTATGTACTGAATACTTCCAAAATAAAAACCTGAGCACATATACATGCAGGCAATGGTAAACGCTACCGGGCAAGAAAACTTCAACCATCTGCAAAGACGAAACATAAAAACGCCTCCGAGATAAATGTATAGAAGCACTTCAACGGTTAAAGTGTATGCAGAATAGCCAACTATTGCAAAAAGCCAAGTGATCGGATTCCAAAAAGCAAAACCAGGATCTGCATAAACTGGAAATCCATAATTCATGTATGGATTCCAAAGCGGAAATATATGCGCATTCAATGATTGGCTTAAAAAATATTTATCGGGAAAATTATCGCTGAATGCATCATTCTTCATTGCAAAATGCAAAGAAGATAATGGGAGATACGCAATTAATAAAACAACCAACAACAGTAAATAATATTTGTAGATCTTATTATTGTGTTGCATCGGCAGCTAAAGATAAGCAGTTTGTCCGGACGGAAATTATTTCAAAACTTTTTCAACCGTTGGTGCAAGCGCCTCAGCCCATTTTGCATATTCTTTTCCCGATGGATGCAAACCATCGCCTGCAATTAAGGAAGCATCTGCTTTTGCATCTCTTGTAAATGGAGTAATATCTGTGTAAGAAATGTTGTACGATAAAGTAATTTCTTTATTGATGGCATTAAAGGCATCAAGCTCTTTTCTTATTTGCGCAGTATCGCTGTTGGCAGCAAATGGTGTTACGCTATAATCTGGAATCGACAAAACAAAAACATGATCAATTTTATTTCCTGCCAACTCAATTGCTTTTTGCAGGCATTGTGTGAAATGAATTCTGTAACCGGCTGTATCCATATGCTGATACTGATCATTCACGCCAATTAATAAACTCACAACATCGTATGGACCTTTTGGATTTTGTACAGCGATTGCATTTAATAAATCAACCGTTGTCCATCCTGTAGTAGCAATATATTTAAGCGTCGAAAAATTGAAATTGTCTTTTTTTAACAACGATATAGTTTGCGCGGGAAATCTTTCACCTTCACTTACCGATTCACCAATAGTATAAGAATCCCCAAGCGCGAGCCAGGTATAATTTGCATTATTGGTTGAATCGTTATTGTTCATGGAAGAATCAATATTACTTATGTTAGGATAAGCATCAGGTTTTGTACAACTCATCAGCATACAAAATAAAAATGTTTGCATTATTACAGGCATAAAATATTTTTTGTTCATATTAAGATTTACGAATAAATAAGGCAGATTGTTTTGTTGCTTTAAAATATCAAAAGTTATTTTTGCCGAAAATTAAAATCAGTAGCAATGCCCGAAAAAATTAAAGTAGCTAATCCCGTTGTAGAATTAGACGGCGATGAAATGACGCGCATTATTTGGAAGTTCATAAAAGAAAAATTAATTCTTCCTTACATTGATGTTGACTTAAAATATTATGATCTCGGCGTTGAACACCGCGATGCAACTGACGACCAGGTAACCATTGATGCGGCAAATGCAATTAAACAGTATGGTGTTGGTGTGAAGTGCGCAACCATAACGCCGGATGAAGCGCGGGTAAAAGAATTTAATTTAAAGCAAATGTGGAAGAGCCCGAACGGCACGATTCGAAATATTTTGGATGGAACTGTTTTTCGCGAACCGATAGTTTGTAAAAATGTACCGCGTCTTGTGCCTAACTGGACAGCACCCATTTGTATCGGCCGTCATGCGTTTGGTGATCAATATCGGGCTACAGATTTTGTAACAAAAGGCAAAGGCAAACTAACCATACGATTTGAAGGAGAAGACGGCACTGTGATTGAACATGAAGTTTACAATTTTAAAGATGACGGCGTTGCACTTGCTATGTACAATACAGATGAAAGCATCAGTGGTTTTGCACGTGCCTGCTTTAACCAGGCGATCATGAAACAATGGCCTTTATATCTTTCAACAAAAAACACTATTCTTAAAAAATATGATGGAAGATTTAAAGATATTTTTCAGAAGATTTATGAAACAGAATTCAAAGAAAAATTTGAAGAGCTTGATATAACGTATGAACATCGTTTGATTGACGACATGGTTGCAAGTGCTTTAAAATGGCATGGTAATTTTGTTTGGGCTTGCAAGAATTATGATGGTGATGTGCAAAGCGATACGGTTGCACAAGGCTTTGGCAGCTTAGGTTTGATGACATCAACATTAGTAACACCCGATGGAAAAACAATGGAAGCAGAAGCAGCACATGGAACGGTTACCCGTCATTATCGAGAATATCAAAAAGGAAATCCAACATCAACAAATCCTATTGCAAGCATTTTTGCATGGACGCGTGGTTTAGAGTTTCGTGGTAAGTTAGACAACAATCAACCATTAATTGATTTTTGTCACGCGCTTGAACAGGTTTGTGTTGAAACCGTTGAAAGCGGTAAGATGACAAAGGATCTTGCGATCACTATAAAACCAAAAGTGGAGCATGGTAAAGATTATTTATACACTGAAGAATTTTTAGATGCACTGGATGAGAATTTGAAAAAGAAGTTGAACAAATAACACCTGCTAAACAAAAAGGTCTTTGAAATTTCTTCAAAGACCTTTTTAAATTATTTCCGGAATTACTATTTCACCACAAAATCAAAACCAACATTTCCCCACGCTAATGAAACGGTTCCATCATCAGCAATATTAAAAGTCATTTTTTCACTCGGTGTTGCAGGTGGCATATTTTTTACGTTTACACGCAACACATCATCTGCCTGTTTATAATTAAATGCGCCCCACTGGTTCCATGTTTTATTAAAAATAATTGTCCATGTATTTCCGTTCCAAATACTAAACAATCCATACTTGCCTGCTTTTAATGGCTTGCCATTTATTGTTACATCTTTATTTACTTCAAACACGGTTGCTTCGTTAGCACCGGTGCGCCAAACCTTGCCTTTCATTGGCTCAACCGCTTTACCAATTTCTCTGCCTTTTACAGATGGCTGGCTGTAATCAATATTTATTGTTACGCCGTTTGATGTGGTTGCAGTAGCTGTTGCCGGAGGGCTTGGACGTTTTGATTTATCTTCTGGTGGTTTAGTAGTATCGTTTTGGGCATGTGCAATATTCGTCATCATTAGTAGTATGCCTGAAAACAGGGCAAGCGATAAAAACTTTTTCATGTATATTTTTTTATGAACTCAAATTGAACAAAAATTATGCATTAAAACAAACGCATATAAAATCTTATAGAAATTTTATTAAAGGCAAATCAATCTTGCCTGCGGAAATATGTTGCAACTACCTTTACTTACTTTCGCGTTATGCTTTCGGCTGCTACGTCACTGTATAAAAATGCATTTACCGGTCTTAGCAAAAACACATGGCTGCTTTCAATTGTAATGTTGGTAAACAGAAGCGGTACAATGGTTATTCCGTTTATGACCATTTATTGCACACAGCAATTACATTTTACTTTACCGCAAGCCGGTATTGTTATGGCTTTGTTTGGTGCAGGTGCAATTGTGGGCGCATACATTGGCGGTAACAGCACAGATAAATTTGGCTTTTATACGCAGCAACTTGCATCGCTGCTGCTGGGTGGTGTAATGTTTATTGTTGTTGGATTTTTAAAAACATACGAATCACTTTGCATCGGCACGTTTATTTTAAGTGTGTGCAACGAATCTTTTCGCCCTGCAAATGCTTCTGCAGTTGCGTTTTACAGCAAGGCGAATAATACTACGCGTTCTATATCGCTCAACAGGCTTGCAATAAATTTAGGATGGGCAGTTGGCGGCACACTGGGCGGCATTCTTGCATCTATTAATTATCATTCTTTGTTTTGGGTTGATGGAAGTACAAATATTCTTGCCGCATTATTATTGCTCAAACTGCTTCCTTACGGAAAAAATAAAGCGGAACACCATGCAAAAGAAATAAAGAAGAAAGCTTATCAGGATAAGCACTATGTAATTTTTATTATCATCACCTTTTGCTTTGCATCATGCTTTTTTTTATTGTTTACCATGCAGCCTGTGTTCTTTAAAACGCAGTGGCATTTCAACGAAGCGTTCATTGGTGTGTTGATGGCATTGAACGGACTGATTATAGTATTTGCAGAAATGATCCTGGTTTATAAGCTCGAGCGAAAAAGAATGAATACATTTTTTATTCGCATTGGTTTTATTGTTGCTGCTATATCTTTCGTTTGTTTGAATATTTTCCCGCCAAGTCATATTGCTGCAATAATGTGCATTGCATTAATAACAATCGGTGAAATGCTTTCGATGCCATTTATGAATGCATTTTGGATTGAAAGAAGCTCCGTTAATAATCGCGGACAATACGCAGCCTTATACGCAATTGCCTGGAGTATTGCACAAATTGTGGCGCCTTTATATGGCAGTTATGTTGCTGCAAAAGCAGGCTTCGATATTTTATGGTGGATCGTTTCAGGCATTTGTGTAATTGCAGCTTTTTGTATTTTGTTGCTTGAACAAAGAATAAATTTGTCCAGGCAAACAACGATCATTTCTTCTGTATAAAATAAAATGGCAACACATAAAAAAATTAAATCAAGTCTGAAAAGTAATGCGGATACCGGTTTTGGCACAAGTGCCGATACACAGGGCGGACGCTTTATAAATAAAGATGGCAGTTATAACGTAATTAAGCGTGGCATCCCTTTTTATGAGCGGGTAAGTTTTTTTTATAAGATGCTCACCATGTCTGCATGGAAGTTTTTATGGTATCTCATTCTTTTTTTTGTTTCAATAAATTTTTTATACGCAGTTATCTATATTTCTCTTCCCGATACAGAATTTACAGGTGTTTTACCCGGCGGTTTTATTCATCATTTTTTTGAATTATTTTTTTTCAGCGTACAAACTTTTACCACTGTTGGTTATGGACGTATTAATCCTGATGGTTATGCATCGGGTGCATTGGCTTCTATAGAAGCGCTAACCGGTCTTTCTTCATTCGCTTTAATTACGGGTATTTTGTATGGAAGATTCTCGCGTCCCCGTGCTTACCTGCGTTTTAGCAAACATGCTTTGATCGCACCATATCACGATAAAACAGGGTTGATGTTCCGCTTCGTTTCGTATAAAGAAAATCACACGCTCAGCAATGTTGAAGTGATTGTAACTTTTGGAATTACAGAAGCTGATACTAAACAGTTCAGGTTTTACACACTGCCGCTTGAAAGAAACCGTATAGATAGTTTGCCTATGAACTGGACAATCGTGCATCCAATTGATGAAGACAGCCCCTTGTTTGGTTTAACTGAAGAAGACTTACTGGCTACAGATGCTGAAGTATATGTTTTAGTCCGCGGGTTTGACGATGTATTTTCAAATACAGTTTTGCAAAGAACATCATATCGCTACAACGAAATTATTTTTAATGCAAAGTTTGATAAGATGTTTTATGAAAGCGCTGATGATACTACAACCATTGTTGAAGTGCACAAATTAAATAACTATAAAAAAATAAACGAACAAAATATTAATGGTGAACCGTCAATCGTGAATCGTGAAAATTCAGAAGTCAAAACGGAGAACTAAAACTCCGAACCCAGTGCTTCCTTAACTCAGATGTGCGCTTATCAGTTTTAAAAATTCATCCCGTGTTGGAATTTTTCCAAACTCGCCGGAAAACGCTGATGTTGTTGTAACAGAATTTTGTTTTTGTACACCACGCATCATCATGCACAAATGTTTTGCTTCAATAACAACTGCAACACCTAAAGGATTAAGTGCTTCCTTTATTGCATCTAAAATTTGAGTAGTTAATCTTTCCTGTACTTGCAAACGTTTTGCAAATACATCAACCACCCTTGCAATTTTGCTTAAACCGGTTATATAGCCATTTGGTATGTATGCAATGTGCGCCTTTCCAAAAAATGGCAACATATGATGCTCACACATACTGTACAATTCAATATCTTTTACCACTATCATTTCACTTATTTCTTCATGAAATTTTGCAGAGTTTAAAATAGCAACAGCATCCTGGCAATAACCTTGTGTATTAAACAACATTGCTTTTGCTATACGTTCCGGCGTTTTCAAAAGTCCTTCGCGTTGCGGATCTTCACCAATAGATTTTAATATCTCGCTGTAGTTATGTTTTAAATCTTCTACCGCTTTTTCATTGTAATCTTCTTTTCTTTTATAATGCATCTTACTATGTTTATTTTTTATGAAGGATATTCAACAAAATTGAGCTCTGTTTCATATAAGCGAATTTGCATGTCTAATTTTTTATCAATTCCAGGTCGCAAAATATTGTAGATAACAATCGCAATATTTTCTGCGGTTGGATTAAGTGTTTTAAATTCTTCCACATCAAGATTTAAATTTTTGTGGTCGAACTTTTTAATCACCTTATCTTTTATTAAATCACTCAATAATTTAAGGTCTATAACATAACCTGTTTCAGCATTTGGTTCGCCCGTAATTTTTACAATCAATTCATAATTATGTCCATGATAATTTGGATAATTACATTTTCCAAATACCGCTTTGTTTTTTTCTTCGCTGAAATGCGGGTTGTTTAAGCGATGTGCTGCATTAAAATGTTCCTTGCGATACACGGCTACTTTATTGCTCATAGTTAATCTCCAAAATATTCAACATAAATTCTTGGTGTTTCATATAATTTAATACAGTGCAACTTTACTGAAGCAGGTAAATGATTAGAAAGTTGCTTCCATATTTCTGTTGCAAGGTTTTCTGTGCTGCACATTTTACCTTTTAAGAAGTCCACGTCAAGATTCAAATTTTTATGATCGAGTTTTTCGGTTATGTGCTCAGTAATTAATTCACTCAATTCTTTTGCATCCATTAAAAAACCTGTATCATTATCAATTTCGCCTTTTACCGTAACGTATAATTCAAAATTATGTCCATGCCAGTTTTCATTCGCGCAGGCACCAAACACTGCTTCGTTTTTTTCTTTGCTCCAATTTGAATTATATAATTTATGTGCGGCATTAAAATGTTCCAGTCTCGTTAAATATACCATTCGCGATTTAATGTTTTCGCAAAGTTAATGTAAACCAATAATCACGAACTTTGCGCGCTATGCGCGTAATTGTTACTGCAGCTACAACAGGAGAATGGATGCCCTGCTTCGCTAAAATTGACAAGCTTTACACCGAAAGCAGCAAGCATTTTAAAATTTACTTTCATCAATCGGGTGTAGGAATGATGGCAACAACATTTTCACTTACCAAATTATTAATGGAAGAAAAACCTGATTTAATTATTCAAATTGGAATTGCAGGTTGTTTTGATAATTCAATTGCATTGGGAAAAGTTTTTTTAATTGAAAAAGAAATTATGGGCGACGTTGGTGTGGAAGAAAATAAAAAATGGAAAGACATTTTTAAT
>DASZUY010000306.1:0-13297 GCA_035547495.1 Parafilimonas sp.
CAGCGATCTTGTGTAATACTAAATTCTATAAATAAAATCAACAACTATCTTTTATGAATAAGTTTAAACAAACATGTTTTTTAGCATTAAGGTTGGTGCTGATGGTATTTCTTGTTGGTGCATTTACTTCTGAATTACATGCACAAAACACTGTTACCGGTACCGTAACAGATTCAACAGGGAAACCACTAGCCGGTGTTTCTGTTCAGAAAAAGAATTCAAAGGTTGGCACTGTTACCAATGCACAGGGAGTTTATTCTATCAATGCAGCCAGTACAGACGTGCTGGTGTTCTCTTATGTTGGCTATGAAAGCCAGCAAATGCCTGTTGGAAACAGATCTACTTTGGATGTTTCTCTTGGTTCATCTTCTGCGCAGTTGTCTGATGTGGTTGTAATAGGATATGGTACTGCTCAGAAAAGGGATTTAACAGGTTCTATCACCACAGTGAGCGGAAAAGAAATTGCCGATAAACCAAATCCAAACCCAATAGCTTCGTTACAAGGCAAAGTAACCGGATTATCTGTAGTGAATAACGGAACACCGGGTGCCGCTCCCGATATAAGAATACGCGGTACTATAAGCATTGGGCAGGTTCATCCTTTATACGTTGTTGATGGTATTTTAAATGATAATATCGATTATTTAAATCCTAACGATATTGAATCTATTGAAGTTTTAAAAGATCCTTCATCCCTAGCCATTTTCGGTGTAAGAGGTGCTACCGGTGCGATAGTGATTACCACTAAAAAAGCTAAAGCAGGGCAAACTATCATCACATTAAATGGTTCTTATGGATTCAAAAATCTAGTGGATCCCATCAAAATGGTTGATGCTGCTGGATTCAACACTTTATTCCAGGAAGAAAATGCGAATAACGGGGTTCCGACTCCTGACTATTCTTTTTTAACTGCAAATACAAACTGGATTGACGCCGTTACAAGAACCGGCCAATTCTCTAATAATAGCCTGAACGTTTCCTCCAGCTCAGACAGAAATAAATTTACAATGTCGTTAGGGTATATTTATGATGAAGGTATTATTCTCCATCAGAAATTACAGAAAATGACCGCTTCTGTAAGTGATGAAGTGAAACTAAACAGCGCCATAAAAGTTGGATTTAATATTAATGCTGCCAGAACGAATAATCCTTATGACGCCTCAAGTATTTTAGATGATGCAAGAAAGGTTATGCCACAAGTTTCAGCTGGCACTCAGCCTTTCAAGGTGTTAAATCCTTACGGTACAGATTCGCTAACCGAAAACTTGTACTCAGGTTTAGATGTGGCTTTGCAGAATTCAGGAGTAGTAAATCCGATTCTTGAATTAGAAAACACATGGGATAAAACGATAGATATAGAATATCGAAATGTTGGTAGTATTTATGCTGACATAGTACCACTAAAGCACTTCGATTTCCGGTCTACATTCTATGCAGATATGAGTACTGTAGATTACAGGCAATACCAACCATTGTATTATGCTTACAATCCTGTTGACAATAGTACTTACCTGTATACCCAAACTACCCAGGTTACTGAAAATAACCAGACCTATAAAAAGTTTCAGCAAGATGAAATTCTTACTTATACCAATACTTTCGGAGACCATCACCTGACAGTAACAGGAGGCTTTACGACATATTACTTCGGCAATTTTAACAGAGGCGGCACTGCAAAAACAAATAACACACCAGGCTCTTTGCCAATACCGGACGATCCAAGATTTTGGTATATTAATAATTATTTTCAGGATAACGCACTTACGCTTGCAACCTCTTCGCAGTATGAAAGAACAACTGTTTCCGAGCTTGGCAGGTTTATATACAATTATAAAAACAAATATTTCCTGAACGGTTCTGTTCGTAATGATGCAAGCTCACAGTTGCCACCTCAAAATCGTAACCAGGTATTTTGGGCTGTAGGCGCGGGCTGGGACTTGAGTAAAGAAAATTTCATGGCTAATCAAAAGATTTTTGATTTCTTAAAATTACACGGCACTATTGGTGTGCTAGGTAATCAAAGCTCAACTGATTTGGCTGGTAATCCAATTCCTTATCCTTATTATCCAAACCTAAATACAGGTACTGTAGCGAATTTTGGAAACTACACCTATATATCTGCTGACCCGGCCTATTTGGTTAACCCGGACTTACATTGGGAAACAGTGCAGGCTCAGGATATAGGACTTGAATTAAATGCTCTTGATAACAGGTTACATTTCGAAGGCACATATTATAATAAAACAACGAATGACCTAATGACTTATGTTTCCAGAGGGTCCATTGGTTTGAAAGATGAATTAATTAACGGTGGTTCTATTCGCAATTGGGGAGAAGAATTTTTAGCGTCCTGGAACCAAAGTTTTTCGAAAGATTTTAGCATGAACGTTTCTGGCAATATAACTTTCTTAAAAAATAAGGTGTTGAGCTTAGCTAAAGATCTTCCATCAGGATGGCTCGATCGCGCCTTTGAAAATAATGGAAGTGCAGATTCCAGAACTGAACCAGGACATCCCATCGGATCATTTTATGGTTATGTTCAGATAGGTGTCTTTCAATCTTATGCTGATATAATTAAATCTCCCAGCGAATCATCTTTAGGCGAAGTAAGACCAGGAGACAGAAAGTTTGCGGATCTTAACGGCGATGGTGTAATTGATGCCAATGACAGAACATTTATTGGTAATCCTACTCCCGACTTCATGTATGGAACGTCGGTTACATTCACCTACAAAAACATTAGCCTGGATATAGATGGTGAAGGTGTATATGGAAATGAGATCTTCAGAGTTTGGAATTCACTTGAGTCACCATTTCAGAGAGTAAATTATGCACAGTTTCAGTTGGCCAGGTGGCACGGAGCCGGCACATCTAATTGGGAACCCATCATTAGCCAAAAAGACCGTGTAAACTATAACGGATCAACTTATAATATGGAGGATGGTAGTTATTTCCGTCTTCGTAATATTCAGTTGTCATATAGTATTTCAGGGTTATCAAATTTGCATATAAAAGGAATAAGGCTTTATGCAAATGCGCAAAATATAAAAACATGGAAGCATAATAATGGTTACTCGCCTGAATATGGTGGTGACGCGACGGCATTCGGTTATGATTTTGCCGGCGGAGCGATTCCTTATATAATAACGTTTGGATTTTCAGCAACATTTTAAACTTCAATAAGTCTTGTTATGAAAAAGAAGGTAAATATATTTTTTGTTTCAACCACAGCTTTTGTTTTATTAATCGCTTTTGCGGGCTGTCAGCGTTTTTTAGACAGGAAGCCGCTGACCGCGACCTTGGAAGATCTAGGCTCAGGTACTTTGGATGGGCAAAGTTTTGCATTGTACAGCACATTAAGATATGCAGGATTTTCTACGCTTCCCTGGTTAGACTTTAATAGTATTCGTGATGATGATGCCCAAAAAGGAAGCAGCACTACAGATGGAGCTGAAATTAATGCGGAGTTTGAAACCTTTCAATATACGAAGGATGACTGGGCAACAGATACTTATTGGAATGATCACTATACAATGATAAATCTTGCCAATAAAGAAATATTCTACGGAAGAGATTCTTTAAAAGTTACCGATGAACCTTCACTCCGGGATTTGGGTGAAGCCCATTTTTTCAGGGCGTATTCTTTCTTTGAACTGGTGAAGGCCTACGGTGAAGTGCCATTATTAAATTTTTATTTTACCAACCCAGCCGATGGTATAATACCAAAATCTTCTGTAGATGCTATCTATGCCCAAATTGATGGCGACCTTGATACTGCTGCAATGTACCTTCCTTTAAACTGGAATGACGCAAGTGGCAACAATCAATACCCCGGACGCGTAACGAGCGGGGCTGCAAAAACTTTATGGGCTCAAACATATTTATTCAGAAAACAATGGGATAAGGTTAAATCACTTTGCCAGGATGTTATTGCTTCAGGTCAATACCAGCTTGTGTCGAACTTTACTGATCTTTGGAAAGACGGAGTAAATGGTGCAGGTAAAAATACTTCGGAATCAATTTTTGAAATGCAATCATTAGTGGGGCAAAATGGTACTCCTTACTATGGAGTACAGTGGGGTACTTCACAGGAAGTAAGACAGGGTGGTGCTTCTGTTGCCTGGAATTTGGGATGGGGCTGGAACGTTCCTACACAACATCTCGTTAATGATTGGGATAATAGTGATCCAAGAAAAAATATGACAATACTTTATTCGGGTCAATCTGATGGAGGTGCTTCAGAGGGCGGTTTTGGTGCAGTATTGCCACCTTATAATAAGGACTCGCTGGGCAAATCCGGTTTTCTTGATCAGCCATACTGGAATAAGAAAGTTTACACCGGTGATGATCCCGCGATGCGTAATTATACCGGTGAAGTAAACAATTCAGGCGGAGCTGATTGGATCAACCATAGAATATTGCGTTATGCAGATGTGCTTTTAATGTTAGCAGAAGCAAGCAATGAATTAGGTGACGGTGCTACAGCGGAAGCAATGCTAGAACAAGTAAGAGCAAGGGCAAGAAACTCAGGAAGTGACCCTAATGCGCTTCCACATATAGCCTTCCAAAGCCAGGCTCAAATGCGTACCGCTATAAAAAATGAAAGAAGATGGGAATTTGCAATGGAAGGATACCGCTTTTATGATTTAGTTCGCTGGGGAGATGCGCAAAGTGCACTGGGTAGCTTAGGCTATCAACCCAAAAATTCATGGTATCCAATTCCGCAGCCTGCGATTGATTTGTCAGGTGGTGTATTAGTTCAAAACCCGAATTATTAATTTTGATAATTAAATTAAAATTATAGTTATGAATTTAAATATTAAAAGTGTGTTGGTAATTGCAGCGGCTGCATCTATAATAACAAGTTGCCAAAAAATGGAGCATCCTCCACTGGGTGATTATCCTAAAGACGCAAATCCTCCCGGAGGTCCATTAAAATTTTTTGCGGCGCTGGATGATAAGAACGTAGATAGCATACGAGCAAATTATGGAACTTTTAATGACGCTTCTATTGTAGACGGAGGAGTTTCAGGCAAATGCGCTCAGTTTGATGGCTCAAAGAACGGTTTTATCAATTATCCATCAGCAAATGATTTTGGACAGTCAACCAGCTTTACAATTTCTTTTTGGATAAATATTACAATGGCTCAAAAAGATAATAGCCATGCTGTGGGCATTTTTGCGTTCGCTAATTCAAGTAATTTTTGGGGCAATGCAACTTTTTATGCAGACAACAATACGAAAAGTCCATCCGATTCAATGGATTTAAAAATACATTTTGGTGGTCCAGGAAACGGTGATAACTGGGATTTCGCCGGCTATAACTTTTCACATGCCTGGCCACATATGTATGATGGACAATGGCACCAAGTTGCATTCACTTATGATTCCGCAACGAAAACAGGAACTGTTTACCGCGATGGAGAACAGTTTGATCAGAAGACCAATGAAACGATCGCATTTGGTGATCCTTCCCAATTAATTTTAGGTGGTTATCAGGAAGCAGCCGGCATTGTTGACAACTATGGCAACAATTCATGGATGGCAGGTTTTCCTGGTAAAATGGATAATGTGAGATTATATGGTATTGCACTTTCTGCTGACGAAATAAAAAGCTTGTACGATAATAAAGAATAATTGTTAAGTTAAAATGTTTTCAAAGGCTGTCTTATGAAGGGGCAGCCTTTTTAATTTAAATATATTTACGCAGCTTACAATGAAGATTGTTTACAGATATCGGCGAACGCTAACCATTTACGCTGCAATCTTACTTACGCTCATTTTATTTACAACTTGCATCACTAATCAAAACAAACAACAAGCGTCGGAGGAAACAACATCATCACAACCGCGTCTTATCGATTCAATCCACTATCAAAAATTTGCCGGCTCACAAGTTTGTTTAAAATGTCACGCAACAATTACTCGGGATTATTTTCACACGGCACATTTTTATACATCACAATCTGCGAATGAAAGATCTGTAATCGGAAGTTTTAAATCTCTTAATAATTTTTTTAGATATGATGAAGATCGAATGGTGAAATTGCAAAAGACAGATTCAGGTCTTTACCAGGTTTATTACTATAAAGGAGTGGAAAAAGTAAGAAGACGTTTTGATATTGTTATTGGTTCAGGCAAGCGCGGACAAACGTATTTATCATGGGTAGGAAATCAGTTGATAGAACTTCCTGTTTCTTATTTTACCGAAGTACATCAATGGGCAAACAGCCCGGGCTATCCTTTATATCCAACATTATTTAATCGTCCTGCAACTACACGCTGTCTTGAATGCCACAGTACATTTGCCGCAACACTTACGGCGCCTATGCAGGAGCCTGAAAAATTTGACAGCGCAAAAATGATATTAGGTGTTGGCTGTGAGAAATGCCATGGTCCAGCAGCGCAGCATGTAACATTTGAAACACAACATCCAAATGATACAGTCGGTATGTTCATTCTAAATCCGGCAAAGCTTTCACGACAATTAAGTATTGATGTTTGTGCACTTTGTCATTACGGAAGACTTGCAAAAAAACAACCTTCATTCCAGTTTATTGCAGGCGATACTTTATCGAATTATTTTTTTATAAATGCAAATGCAAGCGATGTTTCTATGATTGACGTGCATGGTAACCAGCTTGGCTTATTGCAAGCCAGCAAGTGCTTTCAGTTAAGCAAAACGATAACCTGCGTTACTTGTCATGACGCACACAAAAATGAAGAAGGAAGAACAGCATTATTTTCGCAGCGATGTATGAAATGTCATACTGAACAGCATAAAGCAGTTGCCGGAATATCTAACAATGATCTTATAAAAAATTGTATTGATTGCCATATGCCATTGCAAACTTCAAGATCAATATCGTTTTTGTTACAAGATAAAACAGAACCCGTAAATGCAACAATGCGCACACACTACATCACCATTTATAATGATGAAACAAAAAAATTTATTGCACACAATAATTCGAAAAAGGGAAACTTGTAAATGAATAATTTTTTTAAAAGCGCGAAACAAAACCTTACCGCTGCAATTATTGCGAGCGTATTATTCACTGCCTGTAAAAATTCCGGAAGTGGTTTTGAGCAGCTTTCCTCATCGCACACTAACATAACTTTTGTAAATAAACCTGAAGAGCATAAAGCCTTTGGAATTCTTTATTATCTCTACTATTACAATGGTGGAGGTGTTGCAGTTGGTGATATAAACAATGATGGTTTACCTGATATTTATTTCACTGCAAGTAATCATGGAGGTAATAAACTTTATTTAAACAGGGGCAATTTTCAATTTGAAGATATCACGGAAAAAGCAGGCGTGGCTGGTGATGCAGACTGGTGCACCGGCGCAACAATGGCCGATGTAAACGGTGATGGCTTGCTTGATATTTATGTTTGTGCCGTGCAAGGTGAACATGGATTAAAAGGCAGGAATGAACTATTTATTAATAATGGAAACGGTACGTTTACTGAAAGTGCCGCGAAGTACGGTTTGGATTTAGCAGCGTATTCAACGCAGGCAGTTTTTTTTGATTATGATCATGATGGCGATCTTGATTGTTTTATTTTAAATCAATCACATCATCCAAACGAAAACATTGTTGACATAAGTCACCGGCATTCGTTCGATCCAAATGCTGGCGACAGGTTATACCGAAACGATTTAAGCACAACAGGAAAATTTACAGATGTTTCTGCGCAAGCCGGCATTTATCAAAGCAGCCTTGGTTATGGATTGGGAATTTCTGTTGCAGATTTGAATAATGATGGTTGGGATGATATTTATATCGGCAACGATTTTCATGAGAATGATTATTACTATATCAATAATGGTAATGGCACTTTTACAGAAAGCGGCGCGAAACATTTTGGTCATTATTCGAGATTCAGTATGGGTAATGATATCGCTGATTATAATAACGACGGACAGCCGGATGTTGTAACAGTTGATATGCTTCCGCCCGATGAAAAAACAGTAAAGACTTATGGAAGTGAAGAAAGCTACGAGATATACAACTACAAAATAAAATCGCACGGATTTCAGGACCAGGTTTCGCGCAATTGCCTGCAAAAAAATAATGGTGATGGAATCAGTTTTAGTGATGTTGGTTTGATGTCGGGTGTATTTGCAACAGACTGGAGTTGGAGCCCCTTGTTTGCAGATTTTGATAACGATGGTAATAAAGATCTATTTGTTTCAAGCGGCATTGTTAAACGACCGGTTGATTTGGATTACGTAAAATTTGTTTCAGACCTCGTTCAAAAAGTAAATCGAAATGCATCTGATGAGTATGATAAAATGACTTTAGATAAGATGCCTGATGGTGCTTCTCATCCTTTCTTGTTTAAAAATAATGGCAGTGGAATTTTTAATGATGTAAGTGATACATGGGGTACCGGAAAAATGAAGGGTTATTATAACGGTGCTGCTTATGCTGATTTGGATAATGATGGCAATCTTGATTTGATTATAAATTGTATCAATTCTCCCGCAGTTATTTTAAAAAACAGATCAACACATAAAAATTTTATTTCGCTTTCTTTTAAAGGCGAAGGAATGAACAAATTTGGTGTTGGAACGAAAGCTTATGTTTTTACACATACAGATTCAGCAGGCATTATCAACAAAAAAATGCAATACGAAGAGCTGATGCTTACAAGAGGATTTCAATCTTCATCTGATGCACGTTTGCATTTTGGTTTGGACACAATAAAAACTATTGACAGTATTTTAGTTGTTTGGTCAAATCAAAAATATCAACTTCTAAAAAATATTCCTGCAAACAAACCTTTGATTGTGGAACAAAGAAATGCAGTTGATTCATTTCAATACAATATTTTCTTTCCCAAGAAAAAAGAAATTTTAGAAGATGTAACGGCACAGGTGAATTGCAAATGGAAACACAAGGAGAATAATTTTAATGATTTTAATGTCCAATATTTAATTCCGCATAAAGAAAGTACCAGAGGACCAAAGATTGCAGTAGGCGATATTAATAACGATGGCTTAAGTGATTTTTACGCATGTGGCGCAGCAGGACAGCCGGGCGTTTTGATGCAGCAACAAACAAATGGCTCGTTTGTTCCTGTTGATACCGCAACCTTTAATAAAGACTCAATGTTCGAGGATGTAGATGCAGTTTTTTTTGACGCAAATGGTGATGGTAAACAAGACTTGCTTGTAATAAGCGGTGGTAATGAACCACAGGGCAATTCACCGGTGCTACTACTCGACCGTTTGTATTTTAATAATGGCAACGGACATTTTACAAGATCGATAGATTTTGTGGTTCAAAAATTATATAACAAATCTTGTGTTGCTGTTGCAGATGTTGATCATGACGGAGACTCCGATATTTTCGTAGGCACACTCGCAAGCACGTTGGCAAACGATTATGGTATGCCGCAAACTTCTTTTTTATTTTTAAACGACGGTAAAGGAAAGTTTACAGCAGCTACTTATCAAACTATACAGCTTTCAAATATTGGTGTTGTAACCTCAGCAAAATTTGCAGATATTAATCATGATGGTTGGGCAGATTTAATTGTTACAGGTGAATGGATGCCGATAAAAATTTTCATCAACAACCATGGAAAATTTACAGAAACTGATGTGTCTAACTCAACAGGGTTATGGCAAAATATTTTTGTTACTGATGTTAATGGTGATGGCAATCCTGATATACTTGCCGGCAATTGGGGACATAATTCAAAATTCTGGGCGGGTAAAAATGGACCTTTGAAATTATACGTAAAAGATTTTGATTATAATGGAAACATTGACCAGGTTTTGTGTTATACCATTAACGGTAAGGAATATACTTTTCTTGGTAAAGATGAATTGGAAAAAGATATGCCCGTTCTTAAAAAATATTATTTAACGTATAGTGAAGTAGCTGGAAAAACCGTGCAGTATATGTTTTATGATTTATTTAAAAACTATACTGAGTTAAAAGCTGAAACGCTCGGCTCTGCTTGTTTTATTAACGATGGCAAAGGTAATTTTCAAAGAATTGATTTGCCCGATGATTTGCAGCAAGCACCAGTGTTTGCATTCGCTCCATTATCAAACAATACTTTTATAGCAGGCGGAAATTTTTATGGCACTATTCCGTATGAAGGAAAGTATGATGCGCTTTGCCCGACAATTTTTTCAAGCAATAAAAACCAGTTTAGTACAGAATCAATTTTAGCTGGCGTGAAAGGTGAAGTGCGAGATATGGAATGGCTGAATACTGCAAACGGAAAAATGCTTGCCGTTGCAAGAAATAATGACAGCTTGTTGTTTTATAAAATGAACAAATAATAAAAGCATTAAACCCTAATAATAGAAATGATAAGACAAGTTTGTTATATATTATTATTCTACGCTTTTTTTTCGTGCAGCAAAAAAGATGGTTCAACTCCTTCGCCGCCTGTTCAACCTCAGCCAAAGCCACTCACTGCAACATCAACAACCATAAATGGGCAGATTTATAATTCTGATCTATATAATGTAAATTTTACGCCTGTAATTAAAATTGCATTTCAATCACCACTGGATGAAAGTTCTGTTGCAAGCAGTGTATCAATAAAAAATAATTCTAATGCCGATGTAAGTTTTACAACCACATTTGAAAAAAGCGACAGCATCCTTGTTATTAAACCAACCCTGTCAGCATTAACAAAAAATATTTTAACCGTTTTAACAACACTAAAATCAAAAGATGGGGGTTCATTAAAAACCGCAGTAACAGCAACACTTATAACAGAAATCGATTCAACAGATAAATTCACCCGCGTTTCAGATTCTGCTTTGCTTACATTGATACAGCAAAAGACTTTTAAATATTTCTGGGACTTTGGTCATCCAACATCGGGCATGGCACGTGAAAGAAATTCTTCCGGGGATGTTTGTACAACCGGTGGAACAGGTTTTGGAATTATGAGTATGATTGTTGCCGCAAACAGAAATTTTATTTCAAGAACAGATGCATTGAACCGTATTCAAAAAATTGTTTCATTCTATAAAAATAATTGCACGGCTTATCATGGCGCATTTGCGCATTGGATTAATGGATCAACTGGAGCAACAGTTCCGTTTAGTACGCAGGATGATGGTGCTGATCTTGTTGAAACATCTTATTTAATGCAAGGTTTATTATGTGCGAGACAATATTTTAATTTATCAAATACCGATGAAACAAATTTGCGCAATGACATAAACAGTTTATGGAATGCTGTTGATTGGAAATGGTTTCAGCAAAACAATCAAAGTACTTTATATTGGCATTGGAGCCCGGATTATGGGTGGGCAATGAACCAACAAATAAATGGCTGGAACGAAGCTTTGATTGTATATGTTTTAGCCGCTTCATCAAACACAAATGCAATAGCAAAGGTTGTTTACGATAACGGTTGGGCAGCCAATGGTGCCGAGCAAAACGGTAACACTTATTATGGAATAAAATTACCGCTTGGTCCTAATCTTGGTGGACCGTTATTTTTTGCGCATTATTCTTTTCTTGGAATTAACCCGCATCAACTTTCCGATGCGTATGCAAATTATTGGACGCAGGATACGGCTCACACAAAAATTAATTATGATTATTGCGTTGCCAATCCGAATAATTATTTTGGTTATAGCAATGCATGCTGGGGTTTAACGGCGAGTGATCAGGAAAATGGTTATGATGCTCATTCGCCAACAAATGATAATGGCACTATTTCACCAACTGCGGCAATTTCATCATTGCCCTATTCGCCAACAGAAAGCATGAATGCACTTAAATTTTTCTACTACACTTTGGGAGATAAACTTTGGGGCGATTATGGTTTTGTTGATGCATTTAATTTAAATAATTTATGGTACGCAGATTCGTATCTGGCAATAGACCAGGGTCCTCAAATTGTGATGATAGAAAATTATCGCAGCGGTTTGTTATGGAATTTATTTATGAGTTGTCCTGAAATAAAAACGGGGATGAAAGCGCTTGGTTTTAGCAGTCCATATTTATAGAGCCGGCATTAGATAAAAGTTGCCTGATTATGCACATCTGCGAATAAGTTTTTTTAGTGATTGCAAAAACTGGTTTGTTACTTGATTCAATTATAGAAAAAAATCATGCCTTTAAAATCATATTCAACAATAGTAATAATGCCCGATAACTCAAGACTTGAAGTAGATTATTATTGTATGGACAAAAAGCTAAGTGAAGAGGAAAGGCAAAACACTACAGAGCTTTTTATTCAACTGCACGATTGTATTTGCACATTGAAAATTGAAAAATCACTTTGCAAGAATGAACAGATGCTGGAAAGAATTGTGCATAATAAAGTGCTCAACACAAAAGGACATTTGTGCTGAAGTTATAAGCTGTTTATTTTTTCCAAAGTTTTCTTCAAATCAATTCCTTTCTCTAAAACAGGTTTAAATATATCTCCAACATCTTTCAACCTGTCGAAAATATTATGAATTGTAAACTGGCTTGGTCGTAATCCTTTTTTTACTTCACTCCAATCCAAAGGTGTTGATACAGTTGCACCTGGTTTTGGGCGAAGTGAATAGGCTGATGCGATCGTTTGTATTGTTCTGTTCTGTAAAAAATCAAGATAAATTTTTCCTTTGCGTTTCGAAGGATTTCTTTCCAAACTCGTAAACGATGAGATTTCATTGTGCACAATGTTCACCACAAGCTCTGCAAGCAACTTCGATTGCTCATAAGAATATTTCGCACCCAATGGAATATAAATATGCATGCCCGTTGCACCTGAAGTTTTCGGATACGCTGGTACATTAATGGCGTCTAAAACTTTTTTTACTGCCTGTGCTGCTTCAACAACTTCATCATACGAATTATCATCAGGGTCTAAATCAATTACACACCAATCAGGATTTTCTGCATGCTGAATTCTGCTGTGCCATGGATTCATTTCAATACAACCCAGCGATGCGATGTACATTAAACTTGCTTCATCGGTGCAAACCAAAAAATTCTTATCACCGCTGCTTTCACTTTTATAATAATAAGTGGTTAACCAGTCTGCAACTTTACCGGTAACATCTTTCTGAAAAAAATTTTTGCCATTAATTCCGTTAGGATGACGATTCAAAGATTGCGGGCGATCTTTCATGTATGGCAATATGTAAGGCATGATGTTGTAATAATAATTCAGCACATCTCGCTTCGTTATTTTCTCGCCTGGAAAATAAATCTTATCAAGGTTTGTAAATTTTAAGTCGTGACCATTAATATTGATTGTTTCTTCTTTTGATTTAGGAGACAAAAGCTGTTTCGGGGTTTCAGTTTTTAGT
>DASZUY010000307.1:0-9932 GCA_035547495.1 Parafilimonas sp.
TATTGCTGATGCCGCTTACCTGTGGTTTATATTGAGCAAGAATACGAAGACTGTCAATCCTGTTTAGAAGAATAGTATTATTTGCTTCTTTTAATAACGGGCTGTTTTGAATGCCTTGTTCAAGAAAATAATCAAGGGTTTTCTGCTGTGCCCGCAAATGTAAAGGCAACAGAAAAAGCATATACAATAAAAATAACTTACTAAATTTTGATAACATGCAGATTAAACAAACTTAATAATGAATGCAAAACAACATTTGAATTTTGAAGAAAACTTGAATGCCTGGCAGCTAATTTTAAAATTATGAATATTGATGTACTAAAACTATGAATACACAAAACATTTTGTTCTATAAAAAACCTGATAAAAGTATTTTATCTGAACGTATTTATTAACCCGTCATGCATGAATTTTACGGGTTCACTCGTTTGGCATATCTCTTGAATCAAGTAATATAAAAATATAAACATGGCAAAAACATCAAAGTCCACAAAAAAAGCGAGTGGTAAACGCGAATTGATTGCACCAAATGATGATAAACGTTACGTGCGCAGAAATAGTAAAGGACAATTCTCAGAAAGTGATGATGTGAGCAGATCTCTAAGTATGGATAAAAAGAAGCACGCAAAGAAAACAGTTAAAGCCGGCTATGGCGATAAAGGAGACCAGGCAAAAAGAAAATAATTCTTTTGAACGACATATCAACGTTTATTGGTACAATAAATTTTTAATCAGAAAATTAGATGTTTAATAAAAATTCAGCCTCAGCATTCATGTCTGACAGACTGGATAAATTTTCTTGCGAGCGGGGATTTGCACGCTCGTAAAATATTGTTTCGAGTTTGCGGCATATAAGTTTAAAAACTTCATCATCTACCGCCTCAGATAATACATCTGTTTCCCATCTGCCATCAGAATAGTTAATAACAAATTGCTGCGTTCTTTTTGCTTCACTACAGGCAATTACAATTATCATAAAATCATCTACCTGCCTGAAGTTGTAGATAAAATAAATTTTTTTGTTGCTTGCATTTACGGCGGTGCTTAATATATCACTCATGGTGGGAAGTTTTAGGTGAAACAATAAATAGATTAGCTGCTTTAAAGATACACTAAATTATTTTTCTTACAAACGCATTTATGCTGATCGCTAATGGTACATATATTTCGCAAATTATATAAACTTAGAAATACCAGGTACAATTATTAGTATGAATGATGAACCAAAAAGATGCCGCCTTAAATCAAAGAAAATTCATCGTTTAATTGATTGGACAAAAAATCCACATTTAAAATTGTGTTTGATGAAACTGTTACGCTAATTCAATCTTTAAGCATTATCAAAAAAATTATCTATAACAATACTCCTTCGTATTCCAATTATTTAAACAAGGCACAACCTTTGAATCGTTTATAAAGATTTAGTATTTCTCACATTAAACCCAAAAGTTTACTAAAAATTTTTCTATGGAAAACAAAAAAAATGAGCGGCGTTCAGCAACAGAAAATCCGCAACCCGACAAAGAAATAATTAAAAAGAATAGTGAAGCACAAACGGCGGAGCAATCAAAAAAAGATTTAAAAGAAAAACAGGTTGAACATAATTATTCTAAAGAACAGGAATAAAAAAACTTTATGGAAAACATCAACCGCCGCAAAGTAATTGCAGGCATAGGCGCAGGTTTGGCTGCGCTCGCAATTAAACCCGTATTAGCAAACGAAAAAAATATAGAAATGGAAAATAATGCACCAACAGGTTTGGAAGATCCAACAACAAAATATCCAAAGCCGCCTTTCCAGGAACAAAAACAAGAATGGCCGGGGCTTGCAAGTAAAATGAATCCAAAGCCGGATCATGGTGAAAAAAGTTACAAAGGTTCAGGAAGATTAAAGGGAAGAAAAGCATTGATTACCGGTGGTGATTCAGGTATGGGGCGTGCTGCGGCAATTGCATATGCACGAGAAGGTGCAGATGTTGCTATTAATTATTATCCAACAGAAGAACCGGATGCACAGGAAGTGATTGCTTTGATTAAAGCAGAAGGCAGGAAAGGAATTGCGCTACCGGGCGATTTACGTGATGAAGCGTTTTGTAAAAAATTGGTTGAAGATGCTTTTAATGAATTGAGTGGATTGGATATTGTTGTATGCAATGCTGCCAGGCAACAAACACGTGAATCTATTCTTGATATTTCAACTGAGGATTTTGATGCTACAATGAAGACAAATATTTATGCACCATTCTGGATTATAAAAGCTGCATTGCCGCATTTGAAACCGGGCTCGGTAATCATCGGCACAACATCAGAGCAGGCATACGATCCTTCACCGGATTTATATGATTATGCGCAAACAAAAGCAGCAACGATGAACTATGTAAAATCGCTGGCGAAACAATTGGGTCCAAAAGGTATTCGTGTAAATGGCGTTGCGCCGGGACCAATATGGACGCCATTACAAGTGAGTGGTGGTGCAACCATGGAAAAGCTGAAACAGTTTGGCGGACAAACACCATTAGGCAGACCCGGACAACCGGCAGAGCTTGCTTCAATTTATGTTCAGCTTGCAGCAAGCGATGCAAGTTATGCAAACGGACAAGTGTATGGTTCTGCGGGTGGTAGCGGCCAACCGTAGATAGTTAAATATTATTGCTTCATTTTAATTACGATTTATGAATGATACAAAGGGAAAAGAAAAAGAACAACAAGATTCAACTTCAACAGAAGCATCTGTAAATGCAGGAAAGAAAGCTATTGATGCAGCAAAAAAAACTGCACCCAAAGAAGATGAAAAAAAAGAATCAGAACAAAAAAAAGATGCGGAGCAATGGAGGAACGAAGGCTGATAAATTATGAAAGCGGAAATTCATATTGGCACTTCGGGCTGGAGTTATAAACACTGGAAAAATATTTTTTATCCTGAAGGATTAAAGCCGATTGATTGGTTAGAATTTTATGCGAAACATTTTAAGATAACAGAGCTTAATACAAGTTTTTACCACTTACCTGCATTAACCACAACAAAAGCATGGGCAAAAAAAGCTCCGGCAGGTTTTATGTTTTGCCCAAAGATGAGCCGATATCTCACACACATGAAAAAATTGAATGATCCCGAAGAAAGTTTTGCGCAATTTTTTGAAGTGTTCGCGCCTTTAAAAAGAAAACTGGGACCGGTATTAATACAACTGCCACCTTCATTACATTTTCATGTTGATAAAGCTGAGCATTTATATAAGCTTTGTAAAAAACAGTATGCATATTACAAATTTGCAATGGAAGTGCGGCATGCATCATGGCTTGAAAAAGAAAGCTTAGATTTAATGAAACAATACAATATTGCATTTGTTATAGCGCAATCGGGAACAAGATTTCCTTACGCCGAAAATGTGACAGCGCAACATATTTATATACGCTTTCATGGCCCGCAACAATTATATGCTTCTTCTTATTCAGATGAAGAACTTGAAAACTTCGCCTCATTATTTAAGCAATGGAAAAACAACGGACACAGTGTGTGGGCATTTTTTAATAATGATGTTTTTGGATACGCAATAGAAAATGCAAAGCGGTTAATTGAGATGTGCGCGTAATCTAATATATATTCTTTGCAAAAATATTGTACCGCATGTATGCTCAACTACCAGGAGAAAATAGCATGATGAAAAGTCGATCAAAACGCGCATATTATAGTTTAACTAAAGTTGTTCCTGCAGTTCATTGAAACTATAACTGAGTTCCTGCAACATAATTTGTTTTTCATGGTGAAACTCATCTCTGATTTTTTCTAAAATATTTCTTTCAGTATTGCTATTTACTTTATCAAGATATAGCGGTTGTAAAAATTCTAGCTGAATAGATTTGTCCATAAAATCGCCCAGCATATCTGTGAGTAATTTCAACTCATTTTTTTTAGAAATAAGTGAAGGCAGTTTTATGTGATCTTTTATGTGATCCCACAAGTATAAAATGTCTTTTAAAATTTTTCGAACGTTATGTACCGCTGTATCATTTTGAATATTTTTCAATTCTTCTTTTAGCTCTTTTAATTTATTTTCAACGAACTTTTTTATGATTGAGTTTTCCAGGTTGTGCGGTAGCTCTTTTAATATTTCTTTTTCTGCTTCGTTTAAATATTTGCCCTTTATTATTGCATCAGCTTGTGTACGCTGATAGTTTTCTTCTTCATCTAAAACTTTAAAATATGCAGCAGGCTTTTCAATTTTATAATCGTTCATGTATTTATAAAGCGTTTGCCTGTGCAAATGAATATTTCTTATTACGCCCACATAACCGTAAAAAGATTTAAGCCGTTCAGTAATTAGCGGATGATCCATTTCATTTTCGGTATCAAGCAATCTTAAAAATGCACGCAGCTTTTTTATTGCAACACGAAAATCATGTATGTCATCACTATCAAAATCTTCTATGATTTTTTGGAAGGACTTATGAATTATTTTAAACCTTTTTTTAACGATCTCAGCAATTTCTTTTTCTTTCATCATTCCTATTTAACAACTAACGATTTAATTTGTATTGAATGATCAAAAGCAACCAGAACTATTTTGTTTCCTTGCTCTCGTCTTCTCTTTCAACTGTTATTGTGCATTCACCAACCAATGCGGCAACTGCACCAATTGCAGCAAGTACAGGTGCAAGCACTGCGCCAACAACACCAATCGTTAAAGGAAAACTCATAAGTTCTTTTCCGGTTTTATCATGAATAGTAATTTTTCGAATGTTACCTTCTTCAATAAGTTCTTTTACTTTTTTAAGCAGGTTTTCGCCGCTTATTTTAAACGATTCTTTTTTCATGTATTAAATTTTTAGGTCAATAATATTTTGTGAGAAGATTTATTTCTTTTTATAAACTCAAAGAAATTTTTTTACCTGTTCTTGCAGCTTCGTAAATCGCATCAACAATTTTTAAATCTTTTACAGCTTCTTCACCATCTACCGGAACAAGAGGTTTTTTATTTTGCAAAATTATTTGCGACATCTCATCCATTTGAACAGTTTGATGTGTTACAACTGGCTGCGTTAATTCACCTTTCTGTGTTCTTCCTTCAATGGGACCATAACCCGTTGCCGGAAATAATTCTGCAAATCCATCTGTTCCATCTAAAAAAAATCTATCGAGATTATTTAAGCTGTATGTTGAAAGACATGAAGCAACAGCACCTCCGGGAAATCCCAATTCAAATTGAATCGTTTCATCAATGCCTTCTTTAAATTTATCAGGATTATTTTTTGTTTCCTGCGCAGTTACCCAAACAGGATCTTCACCAATCATGTATCGCGAACCATTTACAGAATAAATACCAATGTCCATCATCGAACCACCACCCGACAATTGTTTATTCAATCGCCATTGATTTGGATCGCCAATTATAAAACCAGATAAACCCTGGAAAAATAAAACCTTTCCAAATTCACCCGCATTGCGCATACGAATTACTTCCAAAGTTTTTGGTTCAAAATGCATACGATAACCCACCAATAATTTTACACCCGCTTGTTTACATGCATCCACCATCTGCTGCCCTTGCGTTGCGTTAACAGTCATTGGCTTTTCGCAGATCACATGCTTACCGGCTTTTGCAACACGTATCACTTCATCATGATGCAAACCGTTTGGCGTTATTACATATACTGCATCGATATCAGGATTATCTTTTATGTTATCGAAGTTTTCATAGTTGTAACAATTCTTCGCCGGAATATTATATGTGCGTTGCCATGCTGTAATTTTTGAAGGCGTTCCACTTATCACTCCAACCAATCTTGCTCTTGTACAATCGCGCATAGCTTCTGCAACCCGCGTTCCATAACTGCCAAGACCCATAATAGCAACGCGCAGTATAGGTGCTTCAACTGAGTTAGTTGTTTTTATTTTTTTTAAAATGCGAGGCTTTGATAACATTGGCATAAATACGCTTGCTGCTGTTATTTTTTGAATAAAATCTCTGCGTGAATTCATAAAATCATTTTTTCATCTTAAAAAATGAAACAAAAGTTAGCTGAATAAATTTAATACTGATCAAAATCATATAATTAATTCAATTGCGCTTTACTTTTGCAAAAAATAATTAAAGCACGGCAACTGTTTTCTTTATGTAGGCGTTTAGAAATTGATGAGACCATCATTATAACACAAGTGATCAACAAGCGAACATATAAATTTATTATAGCTTTTATTTTTCTCGCAATATTTACGGCTGAAACATTTTGCGATGTATTTACTGTTGCCGGTTATTATCTCAACACCAAAGCATATGCAATTAACTGCGTGAACAAGGACAAGCCGCAACTGCATTGCAATGGTAAATGTCAATTGCAAAAAAAATTGAACGATAATGATGGCAAGGAAAAACAAACCCCTGAAAGAAAAAATGAAGCTGGCAATGAAGTGATCTCGTCCAGAACATTTTTTGCCTCTGTTGAAATACCATTCACATCTGTAAATACAAATAAATATTTCATTTTAAACAATGGAGTTCCCGTTGATAAAGCTTTTGAATTTTTCCATCCTCCACAAAGCGTTTTCATTTAATTAGTAACTGTTAGAATAATCAACCGCATTATTCAATTATTTATTTTATTAAATCATTCGAAAAATAATCGTAAGGTTTTTGGCTGCATAATACAGTCAAAAAAAAATTGCGAAAGCATTTCTAATGAAGCAAAAAATTAAAACGTTAAATGAAAAAGCTTTTCATATCAATCATTATTTTTTCTGTTGCTTATTCTGCTAATGCCTGCCCGATTTGCGGCTGCGGTGTTGGTGGATTTTACATCGGTTTATTACCAACTTATAAAAGTAAATTTATTGGCGTGCGCTATCAGTATGCGCATTACGAAACACGGCTTGCAGATCAGCCGGATCAATTCTCACACGATTATTATCACATAGTAGAACTATATGGCGGTCTAACTTTTGGCGGTCATTGGCAGGTGATGGGTTTTGTTCCTTATCATTTTAATCACCAGGTAACTGATGACGGTGTCGAAGATAAAAATGGGTTGGGTGATATGTCGGTGCTTATAAATTATAAAATATGGCAGTCAACAAAACTTACAAAAAACAATAAAGCTTTCAGCCAGGAGCTTTGGCTTGGTGCAGGCGCTAAATTACCCACGGGCAAATATGGTGTTAATTTTAGTGATTCTACCAATACAGAACTCGATGATCTTTTAGGTGATGTAAACAGCCAGATGGGAACAGGCAGTTTGGATTTTATTGCCAACGCGATGTATAATATTCACATAAATAAATTTGGAATTAATACAACAGTAAATTATAAAATCAACACAGCAAACAGTAGTAGTTTTAGATATGGTGACAGGTTTGCTGCGAATGTGTTTGGATATTACGAAGCAAAAGTGAGCAAGTCTGTTTACATGGCGCCAAATGTTGGTATGATGTATGAGCATGTTTCGCAGAATCGTCTTGCAGATAGTAAAGTGAATGAAACCGGTGGTTATGCTTCGCTGGCATCTTTAGGGTTAGATATAAATTTTAAAAAGATTACTGTTGGAACAAATGTGCAGCTGCCAGCGTTTCAGCGTTATTCACTCGGGCAAACAAAATATAAAACAAGAGGATTGGTGCACGTGACCTACACTTTTTAAATTATAAGATAAATTTTTTTGAGTGAGCTGATAGTTCTACATCCGCTCACTCAATTCAAGCCAGCGCATTTCTTTTTGAGAAAGCTCGTTTGTAATTGTATTTATTCTGTGACTTAATAAATTTAATTTTTCAAAAGGCGCATTCGGGTTGCTCAACTGTTCCTGTATATTTTGCTTCTCTGCTTCAAGATCTGCAATTTCTTTTTCGAGCAACTCGAACTCGCGCTTTTCTTTATAACTCGGTTTTCGGTTTACCGTTAACCGCTCACCGTTCAACGAATCTTCCCGAATATCAGGCTTCGTCTGTGAACGGTTGACAGTTGACTGTTGACCTTCTTCAATTCTATATTGCGTATAATTTCCCGGGAAATCTTTTATTACACCGTCGCCTTCAAAAACAAATAAATGATCAACGAGTTTATCCATAAAATAACGGTCGTGCGAAACAATTAAAACACAACCTGGGAAATCTGCTAAAAAATTTTCAAGTACGCCCAGCGTTGGTAAATCAAGATCATTTGTCGGCTCGTCAAGAATCAAAAAATTTGGATTACGAAATAAAACAGTTAGTAACTGCAAGCGCTTTTTTTCGCCACCACTTAATGATGATAAAAACGTGTATTGCTTTTCAGGTGGAAATAAAAATAATTCTAAAAACTGTGCAGCACTTAAACTTCCGCCTTTTGCCAACGGAAAACTTTCAGCAAACGTTTTTACATATTCAATCACGCGCATATCTTCTTTTATCTCCAAACCTTGTTGCGAAAAATTTCCAAACACAACTGTATCACCAATATTTATTTTACCACTGTCAGGTTGTTCAATGCCTTGCAGAATATTTATAAATGTTGATTTACCAACGCCGTTCTTTCCAATAATTCCAATGCGCTCACCTTTATTAAAACTGTAATCAAATCCTTTTAAAATCGTTTTATCGCCGTAAGACTTATAGACTTTTTTCATTTCAGCTATCTTCCCTCCCAGCCTGCTCATTTTTATTTGAAGTTGTAACTGCGCATCAACAATTTTTTGTTTTGCTTTTTGTTCTGTTTCTGCAAATGCATCAATACGGCTTTTAGATTTTGTGGTACGTGCCTTTGGCTGTTTGCGCATCCATTCTAGTTCGCGGCGATATAAATTTTTTGCTTTATCAATATTTGCCTGTTCATTTTCTATACGTGCAGATTTTTTTTCTAAATAATTTTCATAATCGCCTTTATACACGTACAATTTTGCATTATCAATTTCCCAAATCTCATTACACACATTATCTAAAAAATATCTGTCGTGTGTAACCAGCAATAAGGTTACATGCTGTGCACTTAAATAATGTTCCAGCCATTCCACCATTTCAATATCGAGATGATTCGTTGGTTCATCCATTATCAGCAAGGTGTGCTTGTGCTCAAAACCAATATCAATAAGCGTTTGCGCCAATGCAATGCGTTTTCTTTGTCCACCGCTTAACTCATTAATTTTAGATTGAAGATGATGAATGTTAAGCTTGCCCAGAATCTGTTTTACATTACTTTCAAATTCCCATGCATTCAATTCATCCATTTTTATTAATGATGAAGCCATTGCATTTTCATCATTTAACTCAACCGCGTTTTCATATTCTTTTATCGCGGTAATTACAGGATGTTCATGATGAAAAATGTTTTCAAGCACAGTTTTATCTTCTGCAAATTTTGGCTCCTGTTCAAACAAGGCAACCGTAACATCTTTATGAATCCATACTTCACCTTCATCAACCGTTTCTTTACCGGCAAGAATTTTAAGCAAAGTACTTTTACCAAAACCATTGCGTGCAATCAAAGCAATCTTATCACCTTCAGAAATATGAAATGAAATATTTTTAAACAAAGGCTCAGCGCCAAAACTTTTTGTAATGTTTTCTGCAGATACATAATGCATGATGCAAAATTAATTCATAGTTCATGGTGAATAGTTCATGGTTTAATTGGTTTTTGCATTTTTATTTTTGATTTTTGAATTTGCAATGAAGAATAAAAAATTATTTCGCGAAACTTTAATGAAATGGCACCGGAAAGAAAATAAAAGAATTATGCCATGGAAGGGAGAAAAAGATCCATATAAAGTTTGGCTAAGCGAAATTATTTTACAACAAACCCGCGTTGAACAAGGGTGGAGTTATTACGAAAAATTCATACAGGTTTTGCCAGATGTCTTTTGCCGTACGTTGTTGTACAAATTTTTTTTTGTTATGCATGAAAACGAAATAAGTAAACCATCTTTCCTTTTTTTGAGGCTTCTTTAATTTAACCGGTAATGCATCTGTTT
>DASZUY010000308.1:0-16696 GCA_035547495.1 Parafilimonas sp.
GATTTTGCAAATATTTTAAACACTTTCTTAAATAAAACGTAAAACCGCCTAAAGGTAGTTCGCTTGCTACGCTCATCAAACATTATGATTTGAATTGTGGATAATAGTTTGAAAAAATTATTTTTGGCCAAATTCTGAAACCATGAAAAAAATCCTTTCAATTAAATACAGTGCAGCGGCGTTTAATTTCTCTATGTTGGTTTTGCGCGTTGTATTTGGATTGCTGATGATAAGCAAACATGGTTACGATAAGCTCGTAAAATTTCCAACACTGCAATATCATTTTTATAATTTTTTAGGAATGGGTTCAAGAATATCGCTGAGCCTTGCAATGTTTGCCGAAGTACTCTGTTCCCTGTTTGTAGTGATTGGATTATTCACACGCTTTGCAACCATACCATTAATTATTACCATGCTTGTTGCCACGTTCGGTGCCAATGCAGGCAGACCGCTTGTTGAAGACGAAGCATCACTTTCTTACCTGGCTGCTTTTGTTGTACTTCTGTTTTGCGGACCTGGAAGAATTAGTGTTGATGGAATGATTAATAAGTAAGCCGTTGAAAGGTGAACTGTAAAAACAAGCACAAACAATTATCATCAATTCCAACATATTTCTACTTCACATCCGTTAGTAAAATATTTTTAGTAACGGCGGTATAAACTTTTTTTATTGCCGCAATCACCGTGACAGGATCTTCAACATGAATATTATGACCGCTGTTCATGTCAATGATATGTTCGCTGTTCGCAGATAAATCTGCAAGTTTTTTCTGGGCCTCCAATCTTTCATTTTCTAGTTGCAAAGAATCTGCTCTTCCATCAAAACCACCTTTGCCGCGTGTCAGCACGATCAATGGTATGTTGCCCAACATATAATCAGGTTCACTGTTGTGAGCATATAAATTTGCAACATCTTCCGGCGACCAATCCATTTCACCCTGAACGGCATTTATAAATTGCGGCCGCGTTTGCGCCCACAACTGCATGCGCTTTATACTGTCAGGAAATTTATCAAACAGCGGATCCATTTCTGTATTCATCGTGCTTTGTTGTTGCGATGCATCCTGTGGCGGTGTGAAGCTGGTTTGAACCTCAGGCAACATTCTTCCCTGTGCAAACTCACGAATAAGATGCGGTGTATCACCACCCATAAAAATTTTTTCATTCTCCTGCACGGCTTCAACCAACACCATTCCCACAACTTCTTTTGGATAATATCTTGCAAATGCGCGAACGATAAAACCACCATACGATTGCCCAACCAAAATATAAGGCGGTTGTATGCCTGCATGATTTAATGCTGTATGCAACTCCCAACAAATTTGCCTGCTTGTTCTCGGCATTGGTCCGGGTTCACTCCATGCATAACCCGCCCTGTCATAAGAAACAGTCTGTGTAAACTTTGCAACTTCAGGTTGCACCAATGACCAGATAAAAGAAAAATCCTGGCTGCCATTTTCAAAAATTACAGTTGGCGATCCATTGCCCTGAACATTTAAATGCAATTTATGTCCACCCGCGTCAACTAATATCCCGGGCATTGAATCAGCAAGGTTTGGTATATTTTGATTTTGCGAAAAAGAAACATGAATAAAAAAGACGGAGAAAATCAAAAGAATATTTTTTATAAGCATCGCAGTACAGTTTTTGTATTTTAAAAATTTTTTATCGATTTGACAGATCTGCTTTTTGCGATTTCCATTGCTGCAATAAAGCGCGCAATTTATTTGCCGCCATTTCTGTTTGAATAAGTTTACCATTTTGATAAACCTCGTTTAGCTCGCCGGGTTTATTTTTTTGAAGCCAGTTTATTGCAGGTTGCAAAAAAGGTTTATAAGAAATATTGGTTGAATCGGGAGTATAAATTGTTTCTTCTATTAAACCCTGCTTATTAAAAACAAATGTTGTTGTGCCTTTCCATCCGGGAAAACCAATTGGTTTTGTAAAATCGTTTTGCTCATTAAATGTTACTTTCCAAATACTATCATGCGAAGAATAGGTAATAATATTTATATCAGGATGCATCGGGCCATCCCAATTTTGAAAGGATTGTAAAGTCTCTGCTTTATTCTTCCCGCTTCGTTCTTTGCTTATAAAAAATGAATGAAAATCTGCCGCCATAAGCTTCGATTTTTCAGCAGTATCGCAAGCGTTCAGGTAAGAAAAAATTGTGGTTAAATGCGTATTGTTTGTACAGGTATTAACGGGCATCCAGGCTAAAAGCCAAAAAAGAAGAACAGGATTTTTCATATACTGAATTCAATGCTTTTGCGATTTAATCTTTCGCACAAGATTAATTTTGCTTTACAAAATTTCTATGGCGAAAATTGCTTTTTTTGAACTCATTTAAAATCCTTTCATCAAAAAATATATACCGTTAATCAATCTGTTTGAAGGAATAATTGGTGAAGTGCGAAACCGCAAACAAAAGTGGAGACATTAAAATGTGAGTACATTAAAATTAAAATTGAAAAAGCCGAGTAGGATTAAACGATACATGGCAATTACCAGGTTTGTTTGGGGGAAGATAAATAAAGCAAAAGCTTCAGAAATTACTTCCACTCACAGAACTTATTAATTTTATTTTTCAATTTATAAATTACTATAGCTTAGGATAGCAATGCAAAAAATTAATCTGTTGGCTTATAGATAAATTGCTAAAACAAATTAATGTATACTGAAGATAAAATATTTGAACCGGCAGATATTGCAGAAATAATTTTTCAGCAAAGCGAATTTGAAAATTGCACATTTAATGAATGTGATTTTACAAATGCTGATTTTTCCAATTCATCATTTGTTGAATGCTCTTTTAACAACTGCAACATTAGTTTGGTAAAGCTTACTTCAACAACATTTCACGACGTAAAATTTTCAGGATGCAAAATGCTTGGATTAATATTTCATGATTGCAGCAAGTTTGGTTTGTCATTTAAGTTTGATAACTGCACGCTAAATCATTCATCCTTCTATCAAACAAAAATTGCCAAAACGATATTTGATAATTGTACACTACAGGATGTAGATTTTACAGCCAGCGATTTAGCCGGCGCTGTATTTAATAACTGCGATTTATTAAATGCAAAATTTGAAAACACGATTCTCGAAAAATCAGATTTCAGAACAGCATATAATTATTCAATCAACCCGGAATTGAATAAAATAAAAAAGGCAATATTTTCTTTAGCAGGTATTCGCGGACTGTTAGAAAAATATAATATCATCATACAAGAATAACTAATTGAAGTAATAACATCATCAATTTACAGCATGAAAAAAATATTGCTTTTCATCTTCATCATTCTCGCACAACAAAGCTTTTCGCAATTTACTGTCAGCGAAAATCATCGTTACTTATTGAAAAATGGAAAGCCATTTTATTGGCTTGGCGATACAGGCTGGGAATTGTTTCATCGTTTAAATAAAGATGAAGTAAGAGAATATTTTAAGAAGCGTTCTGAACAAGGTTTTACCGTTATACAAGCGGTTGTTTTGTCTGAAATAAATGGACTTGATTCGCCGAATGCAAATGGCGACAGACCATTGATAAATGATGACCCGACAAAACCGGACGAGGCTTATTTTAAGTTTGTTGATGAAGTGGTTGACATGGCGAACGATTACAATTTAAACATCGCGATGTTGCCAACTTGGGGTGATAAAATTTTTAAAGACAGGTGGGGCGCTGGTCCTGAAATTTTTAATACAACAAATGCGAAAATTTATGGCGAATGGATTGGTAATCGTTATAAAAACAAAACAAATATTATTTGGGTTTTAGGCGGTGACAGAAATCCGCGCAATGCAAATGATGTTGCCATCTGGAATGCAATGGGTGAAGGAATTATGCAGGGAACAAATAATAAAGCGATCATCACTTTTCATCCGCAGCCTTGTGATTCAGGTTCGGCATCATGGTTTCATCATGAAGCCTGGCTTGCATTCAACATGTTTCAAAACGGGCATTGCAGAGATATGAATGTGTATGATAAAATTCAACTTGCATACAACATGCAACCAACAAAACCTGTGATTGACGGCGAGTCTTTGTATGAAGATCATCCCGTTTGTTTCAATGTAAAAGATTTGGGAACGAGCAGCGCATATGATGTAAGAAAATATGCGTACCTCGATGTGTTTGCGGGTGCTTTTGGTAATACCTATGGCTGTCATGATATCTGGCAATTTTATTCAACGAAACACGAAGCGATTAACGGTCCGCATGTATACTGGCAGCAAGCAATGGATTTACCCGGCGCAAATCAAATGAAATATGTAAGAAGGTTGATTGAATCGCATCCAATGTTAAAGCGTGTTCCAGACCAATCCATCGTTGAAGAAAATAATACGCCGCCATCAGAACGTATACAGGCAACACGCGGTAACGATTATGCTTTCATTTATACATCAGAAGGAAAGCAGTTTACTGTATTATTGAATAAAATTTCAGGGAACACATTGCATGCTTATTGGTATGACCCGCGTAATGGAAAGACGACAGAGATCGGAAAATTTTCAAACAGCGATACGAAAAAATTTACTCCACCATCAAGTGGTTATGGACAAGATTGGGTGTTAGTAATTGATGATGCTTCAAAAAATTATTCAACACCATAATATTTTATACGGCATTTTTTTTGTTTTGATTGAACATGCCCTTATATAAAAGTCGTGGCGAAAAACAATCTGGTGTTATAAGTTATAAAACAGGAAAAGATTTTATTGAAGTACAGTTTGCCGACTGGCTGTATACCTATAGCTATGCAAGTGCCGGTAAGAAAGTAATTGAAGAAATGAAAAAACATGCTAAAGCGAACGAAGGATTAAGTACATTCATTTCGCAACATCATCCGCAATATGAAAAGAAAGAACAGTTGTATTGAAGTTATTGCTTCAGATCTTTATAACTTATTAGTTGAATTCCTTTTTGCTGAATAACTTTTTTTACTTCATCGCTTGTAAACAAATCAACAACGCCTTGCCGGTCCTCTGCAATATTTTCATAACCGATATCATGAATTGCCTGCAACTCAGGAGAATTAATAGCAGGATGATCAACAAATAAGTAAGTTTTTCCTGCTTGTAATGTATCAAGCATCGCAATAAAACTTTTTATTTTTTCTGCACTTGTTGTGTGTGCACCGTTAATATGGATAAAGAACGCTTTTTAAACTTTAATTTTAAGCATTGTAAATTGAAACCATAAAAATTATTGCACACTAAACTGAATCTTAATAAAATTTAAATATGAAAACAGCAATTGTTACAGGTGCTTCAGGAAACTTAGGACAAGCAGTTGTAAAAAAATTTATTAATGAAGGATATTTTGTTGTTGGAACAATTATTCCAAACGATTCTGTGGAAATAAATTTTCCTGCAGATAAATTTAAAAAGATAGTAGTGGATTTAATGAATGAAGATGATGCGCAAAAATTTATTGACGGCGTTATTAGCAAGCATGCAAGCATTGATGTAGCCGTTCTTACTGTTGGCGGATTTGCGATGGGAAAAATTGCAGACACAAAAACGGCTGACATCATGAAGCAATACAAATTAAATTTTGAAACAGCTTACAACATTGCACGACCAACATTTGTGCAAATGATAAATCAAAACAATGGTAGAATTTTTATCGTTGGTTCAAAGCCCGGGCTTGATGCAAGGAATGGAAAAGGAATGGTGGCGTATGGTTTGGCAAAGTCTTTAATTTTTCGTTTGGCTGAATTGATGAATGATGAAGCAAAAGGTAAAAATGTTGTAACAAGTGTTATCGTACCAAGCACGATTGATACGCCGCAAAATCGCAAAGCAATGCCCGATGCAAATTTTAATAATTGGGTAAAGCCAGAAGCAATTGCTGATGTGATTTACTGGCATTGCACTGATGAAGCTTCTGTTGTTCGCGAACCTGTGATAAAAGTTTATAATCACGCTTGATGATCTATAAAAATCGGCGAGCTTAACTTCTGCGGCAATTTTTGTTCATTTAACTAAGTTATCATTACAATATGCATCGTAATATTCGCCATGAAATTTTTGCGCTGATCATGTTATTAGCGTCCTGCACCGCTTCACATTCTATTACGTCAACCCCACAATCATCAAGCGGCTATCATAGTTTTTATGATGATGATGTTTTATCAGCATCACATAATCCTGTGCTGCTTCCTTACAATCGTTTTTTAAAACCTGCCGGCACGGTAATAAAGTTTGGTGATGGAGATTTAGAAAATCATAGTCTTGATTGCGTTACCATTCCCGGCGAAAATGTAATAGCAACCGAAGACCGTTTTGGATTAACCTTCATTAATGTTCCGGATAAAAAAGTGCTGTATCATTTAACATACAAGAGCAGGTTAACCGAAGACGAATTAATGAGTACTTACTCAGGTTTAAAAGCGGTTATCATCAATGATAAAAAATATATTTTCTGGGGCGCTGCTAATCTTGATATTGGTAAGTCGTACATTATACAGGCTGAGTGGAATGGTAAAAGCGCCATGATAACAGACACGTTTTCTTTTCCTGCTATTCCGCCTTCAACGCTGGCATTGCCTAATGATATTTCAATAAGAAATGAAAATGGTGAATACGAGATGTATGTTGTTTTGAATGGAAACAACCTGCTTGAAAAAATAAGATTAAGTGATAAAAAAATAATCTGGACAACACAAACAGGCATGGCTCCATTCGGTATTGCATTGGTTGATGATAAAGCGTATGTAACAAATTGGGGTGGTCCAAAACCAACAGATACAACGCTTGAAACCGCCGGTATTCCTTATGGAAAAGTTTATATCGATCCTGTAACCGGTGCCACTGCGCTGGGCAGCGTTTCTGTGATCGATACGAAGACCGGCAACGTGATCAAAGAAATACAGACAGGGCTGCATCCCAACGCAATTATCGTTGACCAACAAAAGAAATTTTTGTATGTGTCTAATGGAAACAGCGATAACATCAGCGTTATAAATTGTGTTGACAATGTTGTTACAGATTCAGTTTCTGTGAAACTAAACCCGGGCAGCAATATGTTGATCGGAGATTCTCCCAATGCGCTTGCATTGGATAGTTCAGGCAATACTTTATATGTTGCCAACGGAATGGATAATGCGCTTGCCGTAATTCATTTGGGCGAAAACATTTCTGCAACAGGTAATGGCAAAACATTTATACAGGGCTTTATTCCAACTGAAGCTTATCCATCCGGCATTGTTATTTTTCATGATAGTTTATTGTTTGTTGCCAATCTTGAAGGAGAAGGTTCAGGTGTTGAACAAAACAAAGCTTATAATGTACATCATCAGCTTGCAACTGTTTCCATCATTCCGATTCCTGGTCAAACATTGCTTGATAGTTATACAAAAGATGTTCAGCAATCAAACATGTTATTCAGAACAAAAATTTCGGAATTGTTGCCAAGACCTAATATGCAACCGGTGCCTGTGCCGCAGCGCATTGGTGAACCTTCTGTGTTTAAGCATGTGTTATATATCATTAAAGAAAACAGAACCTATGACCAGATTTTGGGCGATATGAAAGAAGGCAACGGAATGGCTTCCTTATGCAATTTTGGTGACAGCGTAACACCGAATCAACATGCGTTGGCGCGGCAGTTTTTATTACTTGATAATTACTATGTATCAGGAAAATCTTCTGCCGAAGGACATCAATGGGCAGACGCTGCTATTACCACAGACTACGTTGAAAAAAATGTACGCGCATGGTTCAGAAGTTATCCGCATGTTCAAACAGATGCATTAGTATACGATAAAAATGGTTTTATATGGAATGATGCATTAGACCATGGCAAATCGGTGCGCATTTATGGTGAGGCATGTATTCCTGTGTTTGACAAAAGTCTTTTATGGAAAGATATTTACCAGTTGTACAAAGATGACAAGCCTTTCAATTTTAAAAATGTAACCACTATTTCGCGTGTGCGCCCAATTTTGTCTGATACATATCCTGGTTATGATGGTCATGCTATTGCAGACCAGTTGCGGGCAAAAGCCTTTATTGATGATCTACATAAATATGAAAAATTACCGGGTGATCAGTTGCCTGCATTAATGGTGATCGCACTGCCTGCAGATCATACCGCCGGCATGAGCCCAAACTTTCCAACACCACGTGCAATGGTTGCTGATAATGATCTTGCTTTAGGAAAAATTGTGCAAGCAGTTTCCAGCAGCAGGTTCTGGGATTCCACCGTGATTTTTGTAACGGAAGATGATTCGCAGAATGGATGGGATCATGTATCGGCTTACAGAACTACCGGTTTTGTTTTCAGCGCTTATTCTGTGATGAACAAAACAATCCATACAAATTATAACCAAACCTGTATGGTAAGAACGATCGAGCAGATCTTAGGTATTCCGCCAATGAACATAATTGATGCGACTGCATTGCCCATGTTTGATTGTTTCACTAACAACAAACAAAGTACTTCTTACAATGTAATTGCCAACAAAATTCCTTTGGATGAAATGAATAGATCTGTATCTGAATTGAACGGCAAAGCAAAACAGTATGCTGCGGCTTCCATGCAACCGCAATACGATCATATTGACGGCGGTGATGATAATTTACTCAATAGAATTATATGGTACAGCACCATGGGTAAAAAACCTTATCCAAAGCAAATGACATTACAAGTGAAGGATGATGATTGATTGAATAAAGAAAAAGGCATTGATCTCTTTTGACAGATAATCATCTTTTCTTGGATGCTTGCCGCTATTAAACAGTTTAGATTTCCTACAAAATCTCAATCTATTTTGTGCCTTGCTATTGAGTTTTGCTAAATTTTATCCCGCTCAGAACGAACACCAGAACAAATTGATCCAAGTTGCTCGTGAAGAATCCTGTGCAGATTTTACATGTTGCAAATTCAAATCTTTTGTAAGCGAATCGAATACGGAAACTTTAATAAGTGTGCAGTTAATGTGCAATGCATCATTAAAAACATTACCATCATCGATGCATATTTTTCTCATGATGTTTTCATCAATTTCACTTTGAATATTCAACTGTTACAATTTCTGCAGGAAAAATATTTTCACTTCCATATTGAAACAAAATATTTTCAGCGGGTGCATTATCATGAACAAGATAATTATGCACAAATGCTTCCGCTAATTCGGCAGACATTTGTTTAAACCAGATTCCTTCAGGCATCGTAATTACAATCGAACCATCTTTACAACGCCCGTTACATAATGTTTTGGTGGTATGAACTTCTTCATTTAATCCAGCTCTATTAATGGCATTCCGCAACGCGACAATGCTTTCTTCAGCACCATTTATTTTACATGTTCCGCCATTACGCGATGAAATATTGGATTATTTAAACAAATAATAGTTTATGGTGCGGAATGCAGCAACTAAAACGTGATGCCTTTAGATTATAGGTGGCAAAGTATAAAGCCCGGATTTTTACCCGGGCTTATCTTTACTTACAAAAAAGCATGCTTAATTAATTAGTTGTTTTTACATGCACCAGCGTTGCAAAATCCGTAGCGCCAAAAGGTGCATTTACATCATTTGTTGCTTTGGAAAAAGCATCATCATACCATGGATAGGTTAAAGCCGATTGGAAATCGGTTCCCGTAAATTTATTTTTAATACCATGTCTTAAATCTATTACTATATCAAAGCTTTTGCCTGGAGTTGCCACGCTGAAATAACCGTTTAATCCAATACTAAGATTTTCAGTTCCATCAGCGCTGCTATCTACATATTCATAATTCAAACCACCGTGGTCAGACAAACCGGTAAGATTAACATACCCCACAAGTCCATTACCATCATCATCTACCTGCCCTACAGTATCGGCAGTACCTGTGGCAACCGGTACAAAAAAGAACTGGTGTATAAAAGCACCGCCTTCGGGATCGCTCAGATCTGTGTATTCATCATTGCTGATCTGTCCATCTTCACCACGAAACAGGATCTGAAGACGATATTGATGAGAAGCATCCATTGTAAGCGTAGGTGTTGATGCTTTAACGGTATCGCCGTTATTGATAGCGAAATATTGCCCCGATGCGCCATCTACATAAAACGTTTGCGCAGCACCATCTGCAGTGAATACAGTGCTCAAGCCGGTGCCTGATGTATGCCCGGGCGTTACAACAATTTCTGTTGAAGAAATAAATTCCTGCGGAGCAATTTTTTCGCCGGTTGTACTACCCGTTTTTGAGCAGGAGCTAAACAGCATTGCGCCTGAGAGTACAATTGCAGCAGATAATAAAAGATTCTTTGTTTTCATTTTTTTGTTTTTATTTTAATAAGAATGTGATTGTCAAAATCTGAATATGCAATGCAGTTGAATATTACGACCAATGTCATCAGCATAATAGCGAAAGCGATTCAGGTAATCCCGATACGCCACATTAAAGAGATTATCAACTGCTAAGTCAACTGTTAAAGATTTATCGCCGAATGAAACTTTTGTTCCGGCACTCAATCCCCATAAACCATAAGGATCGGGCGGTGCAACAAAATCGCTGTTAGGTTCGTAACGGGTTTGTCGCAACACATACATATAATTTACCTGTAAATAGTTGCTCTTTAATTTGTTTGATGCGGGAATATTCCACTGCAAACTGTTGGTATATCTGTCTGCCGGAATTGAAGGCAGGTAAGCATCTTTCGTTAAATCGTAGGCACGAACAAGTGAAGCTTTTAGTTCATATTGAAATAGTGTGCCGTCGTTTCCAAAATTATATTTTCCATCAAAATCTAATCCTTTCAAAAAAGAATTGGTTTGCAGAAACCGAAATACAGGATAAGTGCCGGTAATAGTTTGTGAAAAAGAATCTGTTGGATTGCGGTAGATATAGTTTTGAATGTATTGAAAATAGATATTCGCATAAAAGGCTAAGTGATGTCCGGTTTTGGTAACAGTTGTAATCCATTTGTAACCGTGTTCGCTTTTCAAAGTACTATCACCATATTCAAAGGCGCTTGAGCCCTGGTCTAAACCATAACTATATAGTTCTTCAGGATTGGGTGCACGAAATGCTAAGCCAAGATTGGAACGAACATTCCAAAACTCATTTATCTTCCACAATGCGCCCGTGATAAAAGAAAAACTTTCAAACGTTCTGTCGCCACCATACTGATGATAACCGCCATGCAGCGTTAAGCGCCCGGGATAATAAGGAACTTTTTCATTGGGAACTACATTACCTAAGCTGTCATAATATTGGTACAAATAACGTTGCCCCGCAGCATTGAATTTCTGATAATCATACCTGGCGCCGGCTTCCAATTCGATCTTATCATTTAAAGTCACTTTTTCAATTCCATATACACCAACTGAATTAATACTGTAATTAGGAATGAATGGATTTGATAGCGTAACAGTATCATTGTAATTACTTTGCCCACGCAGGTTGATGCCCGCTGTTGTGTTCCATTTTTGCGCAAATGTTTTCTGCCACTTGCCTTCTAATGTATTCGTGTGCAATATCCAGTCGTTGATAGGAATGGTGCTTCGCGTGGCACGGCGGATGTCATATTCTCTCCGATGATCTGTTTGCAAATTATAGCTCACTTCAAAATGACTGCTGTCATTTGTATCGTAATACAATCTTCCTTTCAGCAAACGGTGGGTTACTGTTTGGTAAGGCGGTGAATAATTATAAGAAAATGAACCTTTATCAAAAGGTCCTGTTGAATGTATGCGTGCAAGCAAATCAGCAACGCTGCCGATATCAGAACCAATAAAAATACCAAGGCTTGTTTGGTATTGACTGAAGAAAACCTGTCCGCCAAATTTTTTTCCCTGGTAACCTAATGTTCCCGAAAAATCTTTTTGTTCGGTGCCGGTATTTTCAAGAAAATAATTTTTTGTTTCATAATCGCCAAGCTTGTTATAAGAACCCTGTAGGCGCCATGCAAGCTGTGGCAATTTGTTAAAGCTGCTGTTAAGCATTGCAGAGCCACCACCACCGCGACCGTTCGTTGCGCCGTTTAAATTTACTTCGCCATGCAACGCTGGATCATTAAAAGGAAGCGGTGCCGGGTCTAATAAAATAACACCACCCAATGCTTCTGCGCCGTAACGTACTGCATCAGCACCTTTCACAACAGTAATATCACGTGCAATGTTCGGGTCCACTTCAGGTGCGTGTTCGATGCCCCACTGCTGCCCTTCCAACCGAACGCCATTATTAATCACTAATACACGGTTACCATATAATCCATCTACTATCGGTTTGGAAATGGTGTTACCTGTTTGCAGCATGTTTACGCCGGGAACAGCCTGTAATATTTTTCCCAGGCTTTCACCACGGGTTTTATCTAAGTCTCTTTGATTTAATGTTATTGCAGGTGCAATGGCGTTTACACCATTTGTAACAACATACCCGGTAACAGTTACATTTTGCAAATTGCCATTTCCGGTAGTGAGATAAACAGTATCTGTTTCAACAGCATTTTTCGGAAAAAAATGTACATCAAGATTATCATATCCAACGTGAGAGAAAACAGCATGAAAGTTTTTCAAAGAGTTTCTTTGTATGGTAATTTGTCCACTGTCATTTGCAATAAAATTTTCACTGCCAACATTTACCGTAGTTGCGGATAATAATTGCCCGGATGTTTTGTCTTTAATAATAAGCGACAGCCGGTAATTATTGTTTTGTGCTTTTAATGCAGAATATACAAACAGGTTAATGACTAAAATTGCCAGTATCGCTCTTATCACTGTAATTAAAATAAATATTTAAATTTTTTAAAAATGCAACCACATTGCATTCGGCAAATATAGATTTTAAATGCAACCATGTGTCAAAAAATGTATAAAAGTTTATTAATTTGGATTTTTAATCGAAAGATTACTAAAATCGAAGTTTGCATTTAGCGTTTCCCCTAAATGTGACAATGTTTAAAAGCAGGCTGATAAAAAAATTAATTTGCCACATTGTTGCAAAGTTGAATTATTACCATGTAACTTTCTTAATTTTGTATAAGTATGAATGAAGAACTGCAGGAAATATTAAGAAAAAGCCATTTAAGTGTAACAGACACAAGATTGACTATCCTGAAACTTTTTTTAAAAAATAAAGCTGCATTATCTCATGCTGATATTGAAAAAAGCGTTGGTAAAGAACTCGACCGTGTTACAATATACCGAACCTTGCAGGCATTTCTTGAAAAAGGACTAATACATAATATACCTACTGCAAGCAATAATATTTTATATGCTTTGTGTAAAGATGAATGTTACGAACACCAGCATTTAGATAATCATGCGCATTTTGTTTGTGAAGATTGCGGTCAAACTTTTTGCCTGGAAGACGTTGTAATACCAAGAATACAAGTGCCTAAAAACTTTACCGTTAAACAACGTGATTTTATATTGAACGGGCAATGCGGTAACTGCAAGAAGAAGTAACGCCAATCATCGTTAAGATGTTTGTTTTAAATCAGGATACATCTTTTTTATTTGAGGATTTTTCGCTGAAGAATGAACAGTGCACTGTTTGTTGTATTTCAGGTTAAAGATGTGCGCTGTTACAATTAAACCTGCACCGAAAAATTTCAGTGTCATATCTAACCATTGATGCGCGACAAGGTTGCCGGTAACAACCAGTGATAAACCAACAGCAAATACCGGCAATAACCAAAAATGATGATGATGTTTTTTATAACCGTGATATAAAGCCCAGCTTCCTGTTATAAACGCGGTGCCAATCATCGCGACTTCAATTTTCCAGTTCTCTATAATTTCAATTCCAAACAAAGGAAGTGTTGAAAATATTAAAGGCAAGGCAATGCAATGAATGGCGCAGGCAAGCGAAGCGCCAATACCTATTTTATCCAGCAAGGGCTTGTGAACTTTGTCCATAACACAGCAAAAATATAAATATGCAACTAAGTTGCAAAAAATATTTTACTTTGTGCCTTTATGCTGTTTATACACTGGAATTTGAATCCGCAGATTTTTGCCACGGAATGGATAAGCCTGCGTTATTATTCTTTGCTTTTCGCATTGGCTTTTATTGGCGCTTACCTTGTTTTAAAGAAAATATTTATTACCGAACATATTGATCTGAAACTTTTAGATAGGTTGTTTCTGTATGTGTTTGTTGGCACCTTGCTTGGCGCAAGACTTGGCGATTGTTTTTTTTACGACTGGGGTTATTATAAAAATCATATTGCAGAAATTATATTACCATTCACTTATGCCAATGGAAAATTTCAGATAACCGGCTATACAGGTTTGGCAAGCCATGGTGGCGCTATCGGAATTTTGATCGCCGTTTTTATTTATTGTAAAGTTTATAAACAATCATTTTTGTTTATTGTTGACAGGCTTGTAATTGCTGTTGCATTAGCCGGTACATTTATACGAATAGGTAATTTTTTCAATTCAGAGATTATTGGTAAGCCATCAACACTGCCGTGGGCAATTATTTTTGAGCGGGTAGATAATGTTCCCAGGCATCCTGCACAATTATATGAAAGTGCATGTTACCTGATTATATTTTTTGTGTTGATGTGGTTGTATAAAAAATATAAATCAACAAGCGGCTTATTATTTGGCTGGTTTCTCATTTTAGTTTTTTCCTGCCGCTTCCTGCTTGAATTTATAAAAGAAAACCAGGAGAGTTTTGAAAGCAGTATGATGATTAATATGGGTCAGCTATTAAGCATTCCGTTTATTATAACAGGAATAATATTGTTGCTTTTCAGGAAAAGATTTCACCAGCATTCATAAATTTTTTTTATCACAGTCATCACAAATTCCATTCAGCACCACATCAATATTTTTCACTCTCAGCTTCTTTGAAACTTTAATTTCAGGCATTGGAATATCAGTTAAAAAAATAAGCTTATTACAGTTATTACAAACAAAATGCATGTGAGTTTTTGATTCATCTTTATTTAACCGTAACACATAATGTATTATTCCGTCTGCAGAAGGAACTGTATGCAGCAAGCCTTTTTCTAAAAATAAATACAGCGTTCTGTAAATAGTTCCCCTGTCAATGGTATTACCGATATGTTTATTCAGTGTACTATAATCCAGCGCAGCATTTGCTTTTAAAAAAGTATTTAACACAAGCAATCTTGGCTTGGTATTAAACATTGAAAACTCTTTTAAAATTTGAGTAGCAGCATCATTTTCTTTTTTCATACAACTTAAACTTGCGTTATACTGATATGAGCCTTTCAGCGATAGAATAAATTAATTCTGAACGAAACTTGTGTCAACAGCAACAATGTTGAAGAACATATTACCGGAATACTGTACTAAATAAACAAAGGGGGACTTTTATTGGAAGGATTTTCAGCAAACGTTGAAGTGTATTGATCAATATAATTTACATAATGTGCTGTTATTGGTTGATTGAAGAATAGAACATCTGCAAAAAAATAATCATTGTAATAAGCCGTATATTGATGATTACATATCGGGCATATTTCTGTAACAATTGTTTGGCTTGCACTATTGTTTTTAAATTTTGAAGAAAGATGTAAGGGTAAATAGTTCTTTGCGTTGTTACTTCCAATATTTTGTGTTGAGTAATTATGGTGATGATAAAACTGAACAGGCGTGCTGATAAACACCTGCAGCAGCAGTAACACAACAGCTGTTAATTTTTTATATTGAAGCAACAGTTTCAAAAAAATGAATTGCAGCAAATATATAAATTGCAGCATTGTTGCGAAAATAATTTGACAAACTTTGATGATATTTAGTTCAATCCATCAGAAAAGCCTTTCAACAAAGCTTTTAAAACAGCAAGTTTTTGAACTGGTGTTAGTTTAGTATCATAATTGAACAAAGCATTTTCCCATTCACCATAAGTAGCATTAGGCAATACAATAAATTTATTGCCCCAATCATCTCTATGATCATCGGTTTCTTTCAATCGTTCGCTTATAGACTTGTGTTCAAACACGTCCATGAAATCATTCAGATTATCACCTAACAACATCACAACATTATAAAACTGCATTACATTTTGCCGGCGGCTTTCTTTCGATGAATACCTGCCTCGAAACAACAGGTGGCTTGAATCTGCATCTGGCAAATGAAGCTTTTGTAAATTGATAAGTGTTGGCTGTACTTCGCTTACAAAACGATTGCTGATATAAAAAATGGTTACACCCTTTTTATGCGCATATGTTAAAAAATCCACAGCGCCGGGTACTGCAGTGGCGGCTGATTGAGTTGTCCAGTCTAACCAGCTAAGCATGCCGGATGATCTATTTGTTTTTATTAATTGTGCAGGCAGGTAACTGTTATCAAGAATCGTTTCATCCAAATCTGTTATGATAGCAAGTCTTTCCTTCTTGAACTTTTTTTTCGGAATGGCATCTAAACGCATTTTTGCTGCATTAAAAGCCTGGTAACAAAGTGCCCGGTATTCAGCAGCGGTTTGCTGCCACAATACAGGATAGAGTTTTAATATTTCAAATTTTGTTGTACTGTCTTGTGCAGAAACATCACAAACGGTTAGCATCAGTACAAAAGCAACAATTAATTTTTTCATCAATAAGTTCCTATCTTATTTACCAAAACAAAAATTTCATGTAGATGATTATACAACTTTTATTGGCACATTTGAATAAACGACAGTGATATTCATCAACTGAATTATAATTTAAATGATGGCGTGCCGGTGAAGTAAATCTAACATGCATTTATTAAAACCCTTTCAATACAGCCTTA
>DASZUY010000309.1:0-36737 GCA_035547495.1 Parafilimonas sp.
AAAACAAAAAATATATTTTTCATTGATGGTAATGTTAGTTTATTTCAGCAAGACCATATCTTTCATTCTTTAAAATATTTTCCAGCGTCCAATATTTTTTTTCTGTGATAGGAGTAGAGATGGTTGTTCCATCTTCATTAAAGCTTACGTGGCAACTTACAGGATAAGTTCCATCTGTATGAACAAAAAATTCTATCGCATTTCCAAATTCAGATTTAATTAGTTGCTGTAACGCATCCACTTCGTCATGCGCTTCTAAAACGTTTAAATACCACGGCACCGTAAGGTGGCAATCTATATGCAACACGTTTCCATATTTTTGAATGCGCAGGTTATGTATATCAATCCAGTTACTTCTTCTTTTTTCATTTAAAGTGCTCACAAGCTTTTTTAATAGATCCATATCTGCCTCATCCATTATGCCGGCAAGTGATTTTCGTAAAATTGAATAGCCATTATAAATAATGAAAATGGCAAGTATGCACGCAACGATTTTATCAAGCAATAAGAAGTTCGTAAGTAATATAATAACAAGGGCAGCAATAATTGCAAGCGTAGAATAAGTATCAATTTTCAAATGCTTGCCACTGGATTGTAACGCGAGTGAATTATTTTTTTTGCCGATACGTTCGCAAATAAAACCGGCAACCCAATTAAGAATTGCTGTAGCTGCAACAAGCCACATGCCTGTGTCTAACTGTTGTAATGGCTTGTTTTGAATAAAGTTTATTACTGCCTCATAAATAATAAGTAAACCTGATGCTATAATTAATCCTCCTTCTGCAGCAGCAGAAATAAATTCGGCCTTACCATGACCATAAGGATGATCAACATCCCTGGGTTTTGCAGCAACATACAAACTGTACAAACCAATAAAACCTGCAAGAACATTTACAATACTCTCTAATGCATCAGAAAGTATTGCAAGTGAATTTGTGTAATAGTAAGCTGTGATTTTTGCAGCAAAAAGAACAACAGACAGCACTGTTATCCATTGTTGAACTTTATAATTTTTCTGTTCCGTTTGCAACTTTTTCGCTTGATATTAAAAGTAATAAACTCAATTTAATGCTTAGCTTATACTGATTTCTTTGAAGACAAGAATGTTTTTAAGTTTTTAAAAAATCTGAAATAAAATTCTTTATTGAATAGTTGCGAATCGCGCATTGCTTTCAACGTTAAAAAAATACCTATTGGTATAAGTACGAATGTTGAAAGCCACATTCCGGTAAAGGCAGTGGTTACGCCCTGCTTCGCAAATTTTTCTCCAAACGTATCAAGCAAGTGAAATACTACAAAGAAAATAACCGAAAACACTAATGGAGAACCAAGCCCTCCTTTGCGGATAATTGAACCAAGCGGAGCACCAATCATAAACAAAACAAGACAGGCAATAGATAAAGTGAATTTGCGATTCCACTCTACGCGGTTACTTCTTAGCAAACCTTCATTTGCTGCGTAATCGGTACCGGATAGTTGGGCGAAACTTTGTGCGGTTCCAACATGCGAAAGCGCACCATCATAAACCCTCGCCATAAGAGAATCGGGAATGATATCACTCATGCTTTTGATAGATTTCTTTTTAAGCGAATCGGGAAATTTCCATGTGCTATCAATGTATTTATAAAATGTAAGCAGCGGTTTTAATTGTGATTCCACCCTGTCGTTTATACCACTATTCAATTTCTGTACTGAATCAATTGAAAGATTTAGTTGATGTACCGTAAGCATTTTTGGATCCCATTTAAACAAGCTGTCTTCAGTACGTGTCATCTGAAAACTACTCAGGTCCAAATCTTTTTTATATTCAGCAAAGCCAAGCCTGATAAATTCTGAATTCCCGGAAAAACGATTCCCATTTTCCTGGTAATTCCATCCGTTTCTTAAAGTAAATTCAAGAAAACGTTTATCGGGTGTAACTTTCATTGTACCACTATTCGCCACTAAAAAATCATCCTGTACGCCGGTTCTTTTTTGGTATAAGATTACATTGCGAATGGTGCTGTCGTCTTTTTCTTTTTTGCCGATCTTTATTACATAGCCTTCAATCTTATCATAAAACACTCCTTCTTTAATATCGAGTGCAGGCTTGGTAACAATAATGTCGTATTTTAAAGCATTTAGTTTAAGATTTGCAACCGGAATAATATTGTTCGCAAATAAAAATGCCACGCCGCTGATTAACACTGAAGTGATGAGCAGCGGCATCATAAAACGAATAAGCGGAATGCCTGCAGATTTAATTGCTACAAGCTGAAAACTTTCGCCAAGATTTCCAAACGTCATAATAGATGAAAGGAGTAAAGCTAAAGGCAGTGCAAGCGGAACTGCAGTTGCAGCAACATATCCAATTAAACGAAAAATGGTAAGCACGTCGAGACCTTTACCAACAAGATCATCGATATACAACCAAAAAAACTGCATCACCAAAACAAAAAGCGAGATAAGAAAGGTTGCAATAAATGGCCCGATAAAAGCTTTTATAATAAGTGTATCGAGTTTTTTTACCACTTTGCTGCAGCTTTAATATATAGATAAATGAATGCAAATTTAGAGTTTTCAAAAAAGGAATACGAGCTTATTACTAACAGTGATTTTATTTTAACAAAGAATAGAATCATTGAAAAAATGTATTCGTTGTATGGTATGTTGAGTGAAAAATATAAAAATGTTTTGAATGAAAATGTTGCGTGTTTGCCAAATGAAATTTTTAAGATAGCTCCAAAAATTTATAAAGGTGAGCAATATAAAAATCTTCCGTATGTTTTGCTTGATTATCCGCGATGTTTTTCTAAAACAGATGTATTTGCCGTTCGCAGTTTTTTTTGGTGGGGGAATTATTTCAGTATTACGCTGCAACTCTCCGGTAAATATTTGAAAACATATGCACAGCATGTTTTTAATTTTTTAAATAATGAACAAAATGCTGATTGGTTTTTTGGTGTGAATGAGCATGCATGGGAACATCACTTCGAAGAAAGTAATTACATGCTTTTTAATGAAATAAAAAATATAACCGTTGCAGATTTTAAACAAAGACAGTTTATAAAAATCGCTTCTAAATTACCATTGGAAAAATGGGAAATTGTTGAGGAATTTTACTTGCAGCACTACAAAAAACTGATAGAAATGTTATGCAGAAATTAATTGCCTAAACGATGAAAGAGTTCTTTCACCTGGTATTCCCAAAGCTGTGATTGGTCTTTTATATCGCCTTTTTCTGCGAAATCTTTAATTACTAAAATTGTTTGGTTTGTTATTTCTGTTTTTGAAATTTCAAATTCGAAATATTCTTCTTTAGCACTTGTGAGCCAATGGAAGCGAATGAATTTATCAAGCTCAGAATCTACAACTTCCGCTTTCTCAATAGAACCATTCCAAGAAAAAATAAATACATTATCTCTCTCATCAACCTTATCGGCAAACCATTCTCCTAATCCTGCCGGTGTTGAAAGAAATCCGTATAAGATGGATGGTGAACATCTTACCGGGTATTCTAACGTGAATAATTGTTTTTTTGCCATTAGGTTTCCCTGTTTGTGAGTTTGCAATAATATTAAATTATTATCACCACAAAAATTTTTTTAAAGAAGAAATAATTTGTTTCTGTAATACAACGATTTGCTTATTCATTCCAGATTCTCCAGTTTTCCTCAGCCTGTATTACAAGCATTTCATAGCCATTTTTAATGGTAGAATTTCTTTGCTGGCCTTTTAATAAAAATTGTGTGCGTGACGGATTATATACAAGATCGAAAAGATAATGTTTATCGGTTAAATATTCATAAGGCAGATCAGGAAATTCATCAACTTTAGGAAAGGTACCAAGCGGTGTACAATTTATAATTACACTGTGTTCTTCTATAATTTCTCTATTTAGTTCCTGCCAGCTAAATGCGTTTGCATGTTCATTTCTTGAAACGAATGAATATTGAATACCAAGTTTTCTTAGAACATATTCTACTGCAACCGCGGCGCCGCCGGTTCCTAATATCAACGCTTTGTTATGATGAGGCAATAATTTTTTTTTAAATGATTTTTCAAATCCCACAACGTCTGTATTAAAACCAATTTTTTCTGTTGATGTTATTTTAAGGCAGTTACATGCGCCTGTGTCTCTCACAACATCTGAAAAGCTTGTTGTGTATTGAATAATATTTTTTTTATGCGGAATGGTGATAGCTAAACCTAGCAGTTGCTGATGTTCTTCAAAAATTTTTTTAATCTCCGAAATTTCTTTTAGCTGAAAATTAAAGAACTCAGCATCTGTAATATTTTCTGTAATAAATTTTTCGTCGAAATATTTTTTTGAGAAAGAATGAGAAAGCGGGTAACCGATCAAGCCATACTGCCGCATTTTAAATTATTTTGTAAGGAATAAATTAAACGTATCGCCTCTTAAACCAATACGCATTGCTTCGAGCGGGATAACTTCTGCAGGCGCAATATTTCCAAAATTTGCATTGCAGCCAAGCAACTCTAAAAAATATAATTGCTGAGATTTTTGCGGCGCTTCCCAAATAATTTTTTCTTCCGGAATTTGTGTAAGTATTTCCTGCACCAAACCCTGCCGCACTTCGCCAGTTCCGCGATACAAGCCAACGTTGCCCGCTTCACGCGCTTCTGCAATAACATAAGTGGAACCTGCATTTAATTCTGCTTTCATTAATTCAATCCATTTGTACGGCGGAAAAATGTTTGCTTCATCTTTTGAACCAACTTCACTCAAAACTGTTCCGTGCTTTGTAAGCTTCTCTATATAACCACATTTTTCTGCATGCGGAATTGTTATAGAACCATCGCTTACTTCCATCCAGCTAATTTCATAATTTTTGCAGAGCGTGATATAATCATCAAACTGGTTGCGTATAAGAAAAGCTTCAAATAATGTTCCTCCAAAATAAACCGGTATATCGTAAGATTGATATACTTCAATTTTCTCTTTCAGGTTTGGCGTAACAAAAGAAGTTCCAAAACCAAGTTTTAAAATATCAATATGCGGATAGGCAACGCTCATTAGATTTTTTGCTTCTTCAATACTCAAACCCTTATCCATTACCATTGTTAAGCCGTGTACGCGTGGTTTTTGCGTACGTTCGGGTAATTGTGTTAATCCAAAATTCATTGATGTGCTTTTATAAATCGAACAAAAATAAGGGAACGAAACTATGTATTAAGGCAATAATAATATTAGCGTTTTCTTTTTGGTTTTTTATAACGTGCAATCATATCTACCACTTGCTGATTTTGTAATATAGACGGATTTAAGTCAACAAACTTTTTTATGTATTGTGGCGATTGCTTTAATCCTGTTTCTAATTGTGCCAATGCTTCTTTTGTTTTTTTTGATGCGAATAAAACTGAGCTGTACAAAAAATTAAAAACCGGTTTGCCTTCTGTATTTTTTAAAGCAGAAATGCATTGCTCAATTGCTTCATCATAATGTTTTGATTCGAGTAAGCATTTGATAAGTGCTTCCCATCCGCGAATATTTTTTGGTCGCGCTCTTACAACCAGGCTAAAATATTGAACTGCTTCTTTGTAATTTTTTAATTGCATCGAACACTGCCCTAATGCAAGAAGATATTCTGGTGAACTGCGGTTTATACGCAGCGCATTATCTAGCTGTTTTATTGCACTTTGCCATTGCTCTTCGTTAATATAAGTTAATGCGATTTTATAATAAAGCTTGCTATCACTAGGATTCATGTGCGAAGCTTTCCTGTAATTAAATCTCGCCTGTGAAAAATTTCCCAGCCTGTGATAGCAATGACCGATCGCTTCATAAATAACTTCTTCAGGTCTTGTTATTTCGCAAACTTTTTCCAACACTTCAATTGCTTCTTTATACTTGTGCATTCTTATATAAGCATCTCCAATGTTGCGGTAAGCGTAATCAAATTTTTCATTTATTACAACCGCAAATTGATAAGCATCGATTGCTTTCTCATATAACTTCAATCCCTGGTAAGCAGAACCTAAATTAAACCACGCAAGTTCGGAGTAAGGTTGCTGGTCAATTAGTTTTTGATGAAGGCGAATGCTTTCTTCATTACGTCCTGTAAAATCCGTCCAAAAACAAATCTTGTATAAAGCTTCTTCGTTTGCAGGCTCAAGCTCAAGTATATGACAAAGGCATTCAAAAACCTTATCAAATTCTTCATAATCGTCGTACACATCTGCAAGCTCAAATAATAGGTCTATTTTTTCGTCGTCTTCAAAAAGCAATAAAACTTCTTCTAAAAGATCAACTGCTTTTTGTTGCAGATCAAGAGCGAGGTAAGCATCCGTTTTTAAAATATATATGTCAATATCATGCGCATCATAAAATTCTGCTTGCTCTAAAACTTTTAATGCCTCGGCATACTGGCGAGTAGCTATAAGAAGATCCGCTTTTTTTATTAATAAAATAGAAGAGTAGGGGAAGTATTCGAGACCCGTTTCTGCCACTTCGAGTGCTTTAAAAAAATCATCTTTTTCGTCAAAGTATTCGATTATTAATTCAAAGCATTCTTCTTCTAAAAATATTTTTCTTTTCCCGGTTCGCAGGTCTTCATATTGTTTAAGTAATTCTTTAATATTATTGGCATTCCGGCTAAAAGAGTGCTCCTGCATATGCTAAAGGTTGCCGTAATATAGCTTGCCAATTTTATTTTTCCAATTTTTGTAACATTTCTTTATCGTTTATCGTTTAATATTTTGTAAATCTTGTTAAAATTTGTATTTTTGCATTATGAAAAAGCTGTTCACATTAAGAAAAATTTTCCTGTTGCTTTGCTTTGTAGCAAGTGTAAGAGGTTTTGCAGCTTATATCGGTGATAAAAATGATGATAATAGAGATAAAAAAATAAGTTTAAAGAATTTTAATCGCAATAATTACAAGATTAATGCTTATCCATCTTTCAGATTGTCAAATTTCCAATATTCAGGCTCGCAAAATATTTACCAGATAAATTCCACCAATTCAATTGAAGGTCAGTCAATGATTCGCCTTCAGCATGGTAATACTACTTACATTTATCCTTACAAGTACAAAGTAAAAGTTCCGTTTTTCAAAACGCCATCACCATCCAATAATCATTAATTTATTAATGAAGGATTTTATATCCTGATTTGGGGATTTCAAATTTAAATGCGGGTACCGGATCAAAGTTCAAATAACTTGCTGTATATATTATTTTTTGATTGTGCAAGCTCGTTTCATATTGTAGTACCAGTCCCGGAACAATTTTAAATTCAAAATTATTTTCAGTTACAGATGGTAAAACTCCGGGCAAATAATACACCGTGTAAACATTTCCGTTTGTTAATTGCAATAAAGCTTCTTGGCAGTCATAATTCAAAATTCTTTTTACACTATTTGTAATCGAAATTTTAATTCCATTATAAACTGCATTTTCTTTTTGCCACTCATTTGCATTGTAAGATGAAATATATTTTGATGCACCAATGCTTTTTAAAACTGTAGCTTCACCGGTATTATCGTCGTAAAATATAGTTTGATTAAATGTGTTGCTGTTAAGATCAACCCTGCTTTCTTTTCCTTTTATATAAACTGTTTTTGAAGCGTTTTCAAAATTATCTTTTGAACCCTCATTAGAATTAGTTACGTTGTATTTTATTGTGCAATCAGAAACAATTTTTTGTTGAGAAAAAGAACTAAACCAGGAGAATAACAGCAGTATGAGTGTAAGGTTCTTCATAACAGGAGTAGAGTAAATGTATACAAAATTTCGGAATTGATGGCGTTTATAAAACAAATCCATAACAGTAAAAAGCAGGATTGGTTTTTGCAGAAAAATAAGCTTAGTATAAATTGCCGCAAAATTTAAATAATGAATAACGATTTATCTCAGTTGTGTATTAATACTGTTCGTGTTTTAGCAGCAGATGCTGTGCAAAAAGCAAATAGTGGTCATCCGGGTACGCCAATGGGCACTGCACCAATGGGTCATGTATTGTGGACAAAAGCAATGAACTATAATCCTAAAAACCCGCATTGGGCAAACCGCGATCGTTTTGTTTTATCCGCAGGACATGCATGTATGTTGCAATATGCATATTTATACTTAACGGGCTACGATATTTCGTTAGACGATATAAAAAATTTCAGGCAATTGGGTAGTAAAACTGCGGGGCATCCTGAATATGGTTTATTAGATGGAATTGAGATAACAACCGGTCCATTAGGGCAAGGTTTTGCAAATGGTGTAGGAATGGCGATTGCGCAACAATATCTTGCTTCACGGTATAATAAAGATGGGTTTAATTTATTCGATTATAAAATTTATGCTATTTGCAGCGATGGTGATTTGATGGAAGGTGTAAGCGCAGAAGCTGCATCAATGGCTGGTCATTTAAAGTTGGGTAACATTATTTATTTGTATGATAATAACCACATCTCTATCGAAGGCGACACTTCTTTAGCATTTGATGAAGATGTAGCAAAACGTTTTCAAGCTTATGGCTGGCACACACAATCTATTGATGATGGAAATGATGTTGATGCGATTGCAAAAGCAATTGAAAACGCAAAAAATGAAACCGGTAAACCTTCGTTGATTTTAGTAAGAACGCATATTGCTTATGGTGCTCCGGATGCAGTTGATACGGCAGAATCTCATGGTGCACCGTTAGGTGAAAAAGAAGTTGCTGCAACAAAAAAGAATTTGGGTTTTGATACTGATGAATTTTTTTACGTACCTGATGAAGTGTTAAATTATTACAGAAAAGAAGGCAGTAAAGGCGCCAACATTGAAAAAAAATGGAACGAGCTATTTGCTTCGTACAAAGAAAAGTATGCTGATTTAGCTAAAGAATATGAATTGTTCAGCAACGGTGGATTGCCTGAAGGTTGGAAAGAAAAATTACCAACGTTTAGTGGTGATGAAAAAGAAGCAACACGTACAGCATCCGGTAAAACATTAAATGCAATTGCTGATTATTTTCCTTTACTGATTGGTGGTGCTGCAGATCTCGCTCCTTCAACAAATACTTTATTAAAAAAGTATGAATCTTTTGAAGGCAATAATCACGGTGGAAGAAATTTTCATTTCGGTATTCGCGAACACGCAATGGGTTCTGTTTTAAATGGCATTGCAGTTACAAAAGGATTCATTCCTTATGGAGCAACATTTTTAATTTTTAGTGAATATATGCGTCCGCCAATTCGTTTGGCTGCGATCATGAAATTAAAACCGATCTATGTTTATACCCATGATAGTATTGGCTTAGGTGAAGATGGAACAACGCATCAGCCTGTTGAGCAATTGGCTTCACTAAGATCAATTCCAAATCTAACCGTTATTCGCCCGGCTGATGCAAATGAAACTGTACAGGCATGGAGAGTTGCATTAGAATATACCGGAGGTCCGATTGCATTGATATTATCAAGACAAAAATTACCAATTCTTGATCAATCAAAATTTGCAAAAGCATCTGAGCTTGAAAAAGGTGCTTATATTTTATCTGATGCAGAAGATGCAAAAATTATTTTGATTGCAACGGGCAGTGAAGTAAGTCTTGCTTTAAATGCTCAGAAAAAATTAAAAGAAGAAAATATTTCTGCAAAAGTTGTAAGTATGCCATCGTGGGAATTGTTTGAAAAGCAAGATCAATCCTATAAAGAAAAAGTGCTTCCGAAAAATTTAAAAAAGCGCCTGGCAATTGAAGCTGCTTCACCAATGGGCTGGCATAAATATGTTACCGATGAAGGTGGTGTTGTGGGAATAGAAAAATTTGGTGAATCTGCGCCCGGCGAGCAGGTGATGAAGGCTTATGGATTTTCAGTAGAGAATGTTGTAGCAAAAGCGAAAGCACTCTTATAATTTTATTGAGAAATTTTATCCTCAGTAAATTTATTTACTAACAAGCTGCATAAGGTTTAACATCGGCATAATTTTTTTATTACAGCAGTTAAAAAATTATGAAGCCGCTTTTCGAATTTCTTTTAGCCTGTTTGCTTGTTTCAGTTGCAGGTTGTTCAGCGATAGCTGGAATTTTTAGTCATGGTGTTTGGGCGGCTTTCGTAGTTGCTGCATCGGTGGCTGGTTTAGCAGTTTTATTTCACGCAAAAGCAAAACAATAATCTTTATTATACAATGCAGGTTCATGTTTAATTGTTTAATTACTTTTAAGCATGAACCTTCCTTATTTTTATGAGCCTTCAATTACACTTCCACATTTTATTTTAAGTGAGGAAACAAGTAAGCATTGTGTGCAGGTTTTAAGAATGAAAGAAGGTGAGCAATTGCAGCTCACAGATGGTAAAGGCAATTTGTTTACGGCTACAATTTTAAAAGCGCATAAAAAAAATTGTGAAGTAAAAATTGAAGATGCAGGTTACAAGTTTCAAGATTCAAGTGTTAGCCATTTAATCGCCGGCAACAAGCAACAACCGGCAGGCAGCGTTTCTATAGCTATATCATTATTAAAAAACCCAACAAGGCTTGAATGGTTTATGGAAAAAGCTACAGAGATTGGTGTAAAAGAAATTCAACCATTAATATGTGCACATACTGAAAAAGAAAATTTTCGTTTCGACAGAATGAATAACATCCTTATTTCAGCAATGTTGCAAAGCAAACAAACCTGGTTGCCGCAATTACATCAACCAAAAAAATTCGATGCATTTATAACGGAAAATTTTAGCGGCTTAAAATTAATTGCACATTGCGCTGAAGAAAAGAAGCAAACGCTTAAAGATTTTGCAGACAAAACAATTAATAAACTTATTTTAATTGGTCCTGAAGGTGATTTTTCTTTCTCAGAAATTGAAACGGCGCTTCAACAAAATTTTATTCCCGTTAGTCTTGGCAATACAAGATTAAGATCTGAAACTGCAGGTATTGTTGCTGTAACTTTTCTCAATAGTATATAACACAAATTAAGGGTATTTATCAAATATCTAATTCGCATGTTTTCAAAAATCTTACTTTACACGCTTTAAATTTTCTATATGAGATCAAAACTGCTTTATGTGTCTTTCATTTTTTTAATAGTTGTTATTTCCTGTAATACAAACCAACAAACAACTCAAAAATTTATTGAAACAAGGTATTTCGATTCATCTATTAAACCAGGCGATGATTTTTATGATTTTGTAAATGGCAAATGGCTTGATACTGCAAAAATACCTCCAACTGAATCGGGTATTGGAGCTGCATATGATTTGTTCTACAGAACAAGAGATCGTTTGCATGAAATATTAGATTCAGTTTCTAAAGGCAATCAATCATCGGGAAGTATTGAACAAAAAGTTGGTGATTTTTATGCATCAGGAATGGATTCTGCAACGATTGAAAATCGCGGCTATGATCCTGTAAAACCATATCTTCAAAAAATTGATTCTATAAAAACTGCTGATGACATTTTAAAGTAAGTAAACGAACTTCAACTTCAAAATGACAATCCAATATTTAGTCTTGGCGTTGCACCCGACGATAAAAACAGTTCAGTAAATATTGCGGTGTATTATCAAACTGGCATAGGTCTTCCCGATCGCGATTACTATTTTAATACAGACTCAGCAACACTTAAAATAGTTGATGCTTATAAAACCTACATGAAGAAATTATTCATGCTTACAGGTGATGATTCCTCTAAAGCGGCAATGGAAGTAGCTGAAGTATATGAGTTGGAAAAACAATTAGCTTCAAGTCATAAAACACAGGTGGAGTTACGTGATCCGCAAAGCAATTATCATAAAATGTCTGTAGCTGATCTCGATAAACAAATGCCGGCACTTGAATGGAAAAAAACGCTTGATACAATTGGTGTAAAAGCAGATTCAATCAATGTTAGTCAACCGGCTTATTATATAAAGCTGAATGAATTGCTCACTTCAATTCCGGTTGATACATGGAAACTTTATTTGCGTTTTAATATTTTAAATGATGCAGCATCTTCACTTAGCAGCGACTTTGTAAATGCGCGTTTTGAATATGTTGGAAAAGCGCTGAATGGCCAGCAAGAAATAAAGCCACGCTGGCAAAGAATGATTCAAAATACGGATAACAATCTTGGTGATGATCTCGGTCAGTTGTATGTGAAAAAATATTTTACAGAAGATGCAAAGAAAAGAATGCTTGATTTGGTGAATAATCTTCAAACAGCATTCTCTAAAAGAATTGATAATCTCGATTGGATGAGTGACAGTACCAAAGCGATTGCAAAAGATAAGCTGAATGCATTTTTAAAGAAGATCGGATATCCAGATAAATGGAGAGATTATAGCAACGTTACCGTTGATCGCGGTAAGTATTATGAGAATCTTGTTTCATGTGCGAAAAATGAATATCAATATCAAATAAATAAAATTGGAAAAAAAGTTGATCGCATGGAATGGGATATGACACCGCCAACAATAAATGCAGGCTATTATCCTAACTTAAATGCGATTGTATTTCCTGCGGGCATTTTACAATATCCTTTCTTCGATCCGAATGCTGATGATGCAGTTAATTATGGCGGAATTGGAATGGTGATTGGTCATGAGATGACGCATGGATTTGATGACCAGGGAGCGCAATATGATAAAAATGGTAACTTAAAAAATTGGTGGAGCAAAGATGACAGTGCAAAGTTTGTAGCAAAATCAAAGCAGGTAATTGATTTTTATAGCAAATATATTATCATCGATAGCATTCATATAAATGGCGCACTTACAAACGGCGAAAACATTGCAGATATGGGTGGCCTCGCAATTGCCTATGATGCTTTTAAAATGACAAAGGAAAGTGAGGATACAACAAGGATTGATGGCTTCACGCCAGATCAACGTTTCTTTCTTTCTCTCGCACAAATATGGCGTGAGAAATTAAAGCCTGAAACAATGCGGTTTTATGCAAACGTTGATCCGCATTCACCTGCCAAGTACAGAGTGCTTGGGCCGCTTTCAAACTTCGAGCCTTTTTATAAAGCATTTAATGTGCAACCGGGAGATAAGATGTATATACCCGCAGACAAGCGAATAAAAATCTGGTAATAATTTTTTTTATAAGCAATGCAATATTATTTTCGCGCAGCAATGATGAAAATTTGTAAACATACAAAATGCACAAAGAAATTCTTTAACAGGGAAGGTGTATAATTGTATGTTCAAACATAACTGAAAGCCTTCCAAAAACGGAAGGCTTTTTTTATGAGCAAATTTTATCGGCACGTTAATCAATAAAAAATATAAAACAAATTATGAAAGTTGCAGTAGTGGGCGCAACAGGTTTGGTTGGCTCAAAAATGTTACAGGTTTTAGTAGAAAGAAATTTTCCTGTTACTGAATTATTACCGGTGGCAAGCGAAAAATCAGTCGGTAAAGAAGTAGAGTTCAAAGGGAAAAAATATAAAGTTATATCTGCACAAGATGCTATTGCGGCAAAACCTTCATTGGCTTTATTTTCCGCCGGCGGAAGCACGTCGTTAGAATTAGCGCCGAAGTTTGCGGAAGCTGGCATTACTGTAATTGATAATTCTAGTGCATGGCGCATGGATCCAACAAAAAAATTGGTTGTTCCAGAAATTAATGCTGATGCATTAACTGCAGAAGATAAAATTATTGCAAACCCTAATTGCTCAACCATTCAGATGGTGGTTGCATTAAATCCTTTACATAAAAAATATAAAATCAACAGGATTGTTGTAAGCACTTATCAAAGCGTTACAGGAACCGGCAAGAAAGCGGTTGATCAATTATATAATGAACGCAATGGTGTGAAAGACGGACCGATGGCTTATAAATATCAAATAGACTTAAATGTAATTCCGCAGATTGATGTGTTTTTGGAAAACGGCTACACAAAAGAGGAAATGAAAATGGTGAATGAAACAAAAAAAATTATGCGTGATGAAAACATTCTTGTTACCGCAACTACAGTTCGTATTCCCGTTGTTGGCGGTCACAGTGAAAGCGTGAACATTGAATTTGCAAATGCGTTTGATGTAAAAGATGTAATTGAAATTTTAAAAAATGCACCGGGTGTTATTGTGCAGGATGATATTTCTCAGCAAATTTATCCAATGCCTTTATGGGCACATGAAAAAGATGAAGTGTTTGTAGGAAGAATACGCAGAGATGAAACAAAGCCAAACACATTAAATCTTTGGATAGTAAGTGATAATTTACGTAAAGGCGCAGCAACAAATGCCATTCAAATTGCAGAATATCTTTTGGAAAAAAAGTTGATATAGTTAGAAGCTTAATCTCATCTTACATTCATTGTTGAAGTAAGTGGGTAACGCAGGTTTCTGTATTGCATCATGTCTACTTTAACACTGCCAACAGCAATCGGACTTTCAATGCGCAGCGGAATATGATTTGGATCGTCACTTACCCATACAGTCATTTTTTCACCACCTTCAAAAATGGTTCCTTTAACAAGCAGTGGTTTAAATTTTATTGCGCGAAATTTTCCATAGCGTGTTTTTACTGTTTCCTTTCCTAAATATCGTATGTAAAGATTATAAACCTGGTTATCAAGAAACATACTGAAAGGAATTTTGTCATCTATTTTATATTTATTGAAATCGATATTTCGTGCGTAATAAATAGAGCTTAAAACATCCTGCACGCAATTGGGAACTTTAAACACGCCGCTGGTTGTTGTTGCTGTATTATTTTGCTGATTAAAATTTACATCTTCATGTTTTTGATATCCGCCTTCATTTACATCTCTTATAAATCGTATTGGCTGCAGGTAAGTAGTATCAAAATAACTTTCGTACCTGTCTCTTACTTTAAATATCCAATCGTAACTTGAATTTGAGTTGCCTGCACCAATAACATGATAAACCGGTTTATTGTTCATCCTTTCAAGATGCATACTAAAAGTGGCAGTTCCTGCATTCACATACAAACCAATCACAGAATAAAAAACATTATAAACAAGAATTTCGTTTGAAGAAAATGCCGTGTTGCGAATGCCGCAAAAATCATCACCCGCAGAAAGTTTAAAAAAGGTAAATGTGCTTAGTATGATCAGTACAAATCTTCTCACTTTAATTATTATTCTTTCTAAAAATTTTTACGTTTAATAAAAATATACTTCCTGCTATTGACGGAATAATTAAATTAATAAACCATATTAAAGATGTAGTTGCAACTATTCCAAAAACGTCTGGCGTAATTAAACCAAATAATTGTGTACCCGCTTCGCTTCTTATACCTACATCTGCAAAAGGAATCGTTGGCAATATTGCCAGCACAAGAAATAAAACACATGTTGTGCCAATAGCATCTGACAAACGAATATTTACATGCAATAATTGCAACACGATTATATATTGAACGACGAAAACTACAAAACGTAAAATAGATAAGTTTAATATTCTTGTTAATTCTTTCCAATGAAATGTTTCAAGACTTTGAATAAAGAACCTGTATTTATAAACAAACGGAATTTTTTCGAACAATTTCGTAAGCCACGAAAGCCTGAAATAAATTAAGATTAGTAATGCTGTTCCTGTTATGATCATCGAAATAATTCCATTCAGCCAAAGCATAGATAAACCTTGTAACTGAGGTTCTGAATGCCATGTGTAATTGCGTAAATAAATTAAAGATGCTATGCCTGCAATAAGGGTAATTATTAATTGCGCCATGCTACCGGCAACATTAAGCGCTACCGAACGCAACCGGTTTCCTTCGTGCATGTATAAGGCACGTGCAGGATATTCTCCAAAACCATTTGGCAAAAATAAAGACAATGCAAGCCCTGAAAGAATTGCTTTAACAGATGTTAAAAAACTTACTTTTTGTATAGGTCGCATTAGTAATTGCCATTTACGACTTTCTATTCCCCAGTTAGCACATAACAACACAAACAATAAAACAAGTTGCGGAATATTTTGTTTGTTGAAAATACCTTTTACCGTATTTAATTTTTGATGAAGATCAGGTTGATTTCTAATTTTTGAGTAGATAATAAAGATGAGTATGAAAAATAATAACGGACCAATTACAAAATTGAGTATAACCTTAAATTGTTTGCGCGGATATTTCATTTAATACACAAACAAAAATATTCTACATAAACTCAGTATAAATATTTTTTTATTAAGGTTGATGTTAAGAAGTTGGGTGATGTACTTGTAATAATGTTATTTCACAAGAAGACGAACGATAATACCGATACCAATAGATAAAGCAAAACTCATTAATGTGCCTATTAAAACATACTCAGCTTCTTTACGCATATTATCGCCTTTAATATCGTTAAAGCGTAAAATAGATTTTGCAGTGATAAGAAATCCTATTCCTTCAAAATGATTATTTAAAACAAATGTGAGCACTAAAATTCTTTCAAATATTCCAATCCATTTACCGGCTTCACTTAAACTGGTAGCAGAACGAGAAGTGCCTTGTTCCAAATCTTTTCTCCATCGTTGCGTTAAATAACCTAATATAAATGCCATTGGAAAGATTGTTATGAGGTAAGCAGTTGTTACCAGCCAGAAATTATAATTATTCAAAAATTCTGATACATGCGTATTCATCCAGTTTACCGGCTGATACCAAATCATCCATATAATTACTATAACAATTATGTGCAGGAATTGATCAATAAAAAATGAAAGCGCATTTTCTTTTTGATATAATTTCCAAAGGTCAATTATGTAATGTGTTATGAAAATAATTACCGGAATTTGCCAAAGCGATTTATCTGGCAGAAATAAATAAATTAAACCTGCATGTAATAAACAATGCACATACAAAAACCACGAAGCTGCTTTGTGCTCTCTTTTATTTTGAATAAGTTTTTTTGTTTGCAATATAAAGTCTGCAAAAAAATGTGCGGCTAACCATTGTAAGAGTAGAACAAGCATAGGTTAAATATAATTAAAGCGTAGCGACCATAACTTCAAATCGCTGCAGAATTTTATTTATTACAGTCCAGCCTGCTGTTTGCAGCCGCTGATGTACTGAAGGCTGTGAAATGTGCAGTGCCTTTGCAATTTCTTCCTGTTTTGCATTTTGCATTTGCAGATACAGCGCTTCTGCCTGCGCATTGCTTAACCGCTCCATTAAATAATTTAATGTAGCACTATGCACAATCCACTCCTCATTAAACGAACTGTTTTCAGATGCTACACTAATAAGCTCATTTCTTTTTTTTAGCTTATCAATATTTTCGCCGGAAAGCCTGAAGGCAGTGCCGTCTGAAGTAACTACATTATTGCTTTTAAAACTTATCTCTCCCACGCCAACAGACTGTCGTATTTTAAAACCTTCTGCCGCCAGGAAACAATACAGCGAAAGTGCAATGCGTAATCCGGCAGTTTTATTTTTTGTAAGTATAGACTGCAAGCTATCTCCACGAAATTGTTCTGCTTCAAAATCAGTGTAGTTACTGCCAATTTTTTTGATGAAACTATTTAACCTGCTTTGCAGCTTTTTTCTTTTTACGGGTGTAAATTTAGAAGAAGCAATCATGTCACCCGTAATGATAACAGCATTAATATTTTTAACAACTGCAGCCATTTTACAAATATAGTATTAAAGACCTATAATTATAGAATATAGTGCTATAGACCTATAATTACAAAATATAGTACTATAGACCTATATTTAAAACCCGGTATTTATACACTCATAATGCATCAACGGGCAACTTTATCTGCTGCTTAACCAGCCGAAACATTTGCAGAATAACAGCAATAAATATTAAACCAAAACCAAGAAAGAAATATTTACTTAAGGTTTTATTTTCGTGATAGATAAGAAAGGCAAGAATAATTCCGTAAACAGGTTCGAGCGTAAGCGTAAGATTTACAGTAAATGCACTTACTTTTTTTAATGAATTTATATAGAGCATAAACGTAAGAATAGTACAGAGCCAGCTTAAAATTAATAACCAGAGCCAATCCAAATGTTGAGGTATATTATGTATTGAAGGAAATACGTAATTATATAAAGGCAGTAATATACTTAAGCCTACAAAACCACCGGTTAGCTGGTATAATGTTATTGTTTCAGCAGGGAAGCCGTGTATTAATTTTTTATTCATTACAGATACAAGCACTGTTAAAAACGCTGCAAGAAGGCCAACATAAATACCAATAGAATAGGAAAGATTAGTTGCATATATTAATGCGATACCGCCTAATGCAAACATGCCTAAGATAATTTCAGAAGCATCTATGCGACGACGAAAGAATATGGGTTCAATAATTGCGCTTAACAATCCTGAAGTACTTAAACAGGTTAATGCGATTGAAACGTTTGCATATTTAATACTCCCATAAAAACAAAGCCAGTGTAAAGAAAGTACTGTGCCGATAGCTGCGATCTTTAAAAAATCTTTTAATGAAATTTTGCGAATGCGTTTCAGGAAATAAAATAATATCCATAAGCTTACTGCCGTAATAAACATGCGCCACCAAACCAGCCATCCTTCATTTAAACTTATGGCGCGACCGAGCACACCGGTGAAACCCCATAAAAATACAGCCGTGTGTAAACGTACAAGAGCATCTTTCATTAAAGCAAAACTAAATCACGGAAGTAATCCACCATGTATTTCCGAAAGCATCTTTTACACCGCCGCTCCTTCCATAAGATTGATTAGCTAATTGCGTAACAGCAGAAGCTCCGTTATTCAATGCTTTTTTATAAGTAACATCTGCATCTTCAACATAAATAAATATGCCGGCATTCATAGGTGCATATTCATCAGTACTATCAGCAAACATTATTATACTATTACCAATTTTTATTTCTGCATGCATAATAATGTTTTCATCGCGCATGTGCTTATTTACAAGTACTGCATTAAACACATCTTGCACAAACTTCAGGAATGATGTTGCATTATTTACAACGAGATAAACCGTTACTGTTTGAAAATCTTCAGGAATTTTATCCATGTAAAGTTTTTGCTGAAGGTAGTAAGCCGGTTGAAAAAATTGCAATAGAAAACTAAAACAATTTGATGTTGAAAGTAGATGGATAAAATAAAAACCCCGCCTAAGACTAAGCGGGGTTTTTCAACCCTAAACCCTTAAAAAACAGGGTAAAGATAATATACATTTATTTAATAAATAAAATTTTTTTTAATCTATTTTTTCGTCGCTTTTCGCCTGAAAGTCAAAGGGGAAAAGGATATTCAATTTTAAACAGGATGGAGAAGCCTCTCAAAATGCTTTTAATTTCCTTACACCCTGACATAGATTTTATTTCTGTCCAGGAAATAACCAACCAGCCAACAATAGAGCATATAGCAAATTGAAAATAAGAGCGAGCCTATGTACATAATAATAGAACCATCAGTACCACCCAGGCGAAATATATTTTGGTATAGCCAGGTGAACAAAGGCGTTCCATTGATATTTATCATGTAAAGGATGATAACACTCAATTCAGAAACGAGATAAATAAACAAAGGGTTTTTTCCAAACACTTCGAAAAACCAAACGCCTGTACGCCGATTTAAAAAATCTACATAATACATTATACAAGCAAGTATCATACAATCTAAACCAACAGTATGCAAGACAAAACTGCTTGTCCATATTTTTTTGTTGATAGGAAAACCGTAATTCCACCAAAATGCAATTACAAAAAGAATAAAACCTGCCATAAATAATTTTGCAAGTCCTTCAAAAGTTTTTCCATTTTTCTGTACATATTTTCCAACTAAATAACCACCTACTACATTTCCAATGGCAGGTAGTGTACTTAAAAATCCTTCAGGATCAAATGGAAATCCTTCGCCCATATATAAATGTTTTGTACCGATGAGCCAGGTGTCTAAACGTAGTACTGCGTTGGTATGTATATCGAGCGGATCAGGTCCTGTTCCAAAATACAGCATCACCGGCCAGTATAAAATAAGAATTAGCACTGTAATGATTACTGTAGTTCTTGTTCCTAAAAAATACAACATTAGCGAGGCAAAACAATAACCTAATGCTATACGCTGCAACACGCCAAAAATGCGTGTGTTTTCAATTGGAGATAAAACGAGATGATGCTGATCGTTATACTGAAAAAAAGGGAACCAATACATTAAATAACCAAGCAGAAAAATAATTAATGTGCGCTTAAAAATTTTTGCAAGCACTTGCCCAGTATTCATTTCACTCCATCGGCGCATTACAAAACTCATGGCATTACCAACCGCAAACATAAAAGAAGGGAAAACAAGATCTGTTGGTGTAAAACCATTCCAGTGCGCATGTTTCAATGGTGCAAACGTTGTGTCATCATTACCAGCAGTGTTCACAATTATCATTAAACAAATTGTCATTCCGCGAAATACATCGAGTGCAAGAAATCGTTCAGAAGTTTTTGATTGCATTAGCAGTATTTTGAATTTCTAAAGATAGAAGTTTGATTGAACAAAGTATCAGAAGAATTTTTTCAGAATGTTTATAAGTAGCGTTAATAAAATACTTAAAATTATCATGGTGGTAATCGGAAAATAGAACCGGAAATTTTCCTTTTCAAACCTAATATCGCCGGGCAGTTTACCAAGCTAGTTTAGCTTATCATGAAAAAAATAAATGATGATTCCAACTATAACAATTAAAATGCCTGCTACAATAATCCATTTACCGGTTTGAGAATTCATAAATAAATATTGAATTATAAATTTACTTTGTTATACAAAATTGCAATTGCTTATGCCTCGCAAAAAATGGTTAACCGTTTTACTGATTATTTTTTTTATACTGATTGTTTTTTATTTATTAGGTCCGCATCCGAAAGCGCCCGTTTATTCAACAGCTTTGCCACGAGTACCTTCAAACGCAGATTCGCTTGAAAATTATATCGCTCAAAGCGAAGCACAACATAAATTGAAGCCGAACAACGAAGCTAGAATTGTTTGGTTTGATTCATCAAAAACAAAAACGCAATATTCAATTGTTTACCTGCATGGATTTTCTGCAAGCCAGGAAGAAGGTCGACCAATTCATATAAATATTGCAAAGGAATTTGGATGCAATTTATATTTAAGCCGTTTGGCTGAGCATGGAATTGATACAACAGACCCAATGATAAATTTAACTGCTGATGAATTGTGGGAGAGTGCTAAGCAAGCATTACAAATTGGAAAACAAATTGGCAATAAAGTAATCCTGATGTCAACATCAACCGGCGGAACACTTGCGTTAAAACTCGCAGCAGATTATCCAAACGATATCTACGCTTTAATAATGATGTCGCCAAATATTGCCATCAATAATGATAAGGCTTACTTGCTCAATAATCCATGGGGTTTACAAATTGCACGCGCTGTAACAGGCAGCCATTATATTACTGCAAGCGATACGCGAGCAATCTATAAACAATACTGGTATTGGCATTACCCTTTGGAATCAACTGTACAATTACAGGAATTAATTGAAACAAGTATGACAAAACAAACTTTTGAAAAAGTTAAACAACCTGTTTTGATGATGTATTATTATAAAGACGATGTGCACCAGGATTCAGTGGTAAGTGTACCTGCAATGCTCAACATGTTTAAAGAATTGGGTACGCCTGCCAACGAAAAAGTAGAATTAGCTATGCCTTATGTTTGCAATCACGTTATGGGTAGTTACATAAAATCAAAAGACCTTTTAGATGTGCAGCAATCAATTGAAAAATTTATGAAGCACACTTTAAAAATGGAGCCGGTTCAGAACTGATAATCTATAAGAAAAAACTAATTGATTATCCGCTTGGAAGATAAATCAAAAAGGGCATATTCTTTGGTTTTAAACTACTTACGGTTGCAGAAAATGCATTTTTAAAATGTTTTTTAATGAAGGAAACTTATATTTGCCATTCTTAGTCTTAACCTTGTTTGACTTCCAATGAATGAAGTATTATTAATAATCGTCGCATATCTCATTGGTTCAATTCCTACTGCTGTTTGGGTTAGCAGATATTTCTTTGGTATTGACATACGCGATTACGGAAGTGGTAATGCCGGCGCTACAAACACTTATCGGGTGTTGGGTTCACGTTGGGGAACTTTTGTTATGATTGTCGATATGGTAAAAGGTGTTGTTGCAACATCGCTTTACATTTTAATTCCATACTATTTAACCAATAGTGCCGATTGGGACAGAACAAATTTTATGATCTGGCTTGGACTTTCTGCAGTTGCGGGTCATATTTTTCCCATTTGGGCAGGCTTTCGCGGAGGCAAAGGTGTAGCAACTTTATTTGGAATGATACTCGCCATCCAGCCAATTGTTGCTGTTTGTTGTGTTGGCGTTTTCTTACTCGTTTTATATCTCACAAGATTTGTTTCTTTAAGTTCAATTCTTTCAAGCATAGCATTCGCTGTTTTTATTCTTTTTATTTTTAATGATGATGTAACACTGTATAGAATTTTTTCTGTTGCTGTTGCATTAATGGTTATTCTAACTCACCAAAAAAACATCAACCGTTTATTAAACGGAACCGAAAGCAAAGTGCCGATTCTTAAACACAGAGATAAGCGCAGAAGATTAAGAAAAAGAAGATAAGTTGGTATAATTTTTATCATTCACACGTTATGCAAAAAATTTTTTTAGCAATAGTATTATTTGCAATTGTTAGCTCATGCAGCAGAAATGCAATTACGGGAAGAAAACAGTTAACGCTTGTTTCAGAATCGCAGATGGAACAATTGTCGTTAACGCAGTACAAACAATTTCTTACTGATAATAAAGTTGTGCCTGCAACACAAACCGATGCAGAAATGGTAAAGCGTGTTGGTCAGCGCATTGCAAATGCCATCACAAGATATTATCAGGAGAAAGGTGTTGCGAATGAAATTGCAGGTTATAAGTGGGAATTTAATCTGGTTGAAAGCAAAGAAGTAAATGCATGGTGTATGCCCGGCGGTAAAGTAGTTGTTTATACAGGCTTATTACCGGTAACGCAAAATGAAACGGCTTTGGCAATTGTATTAGGTCATGAAATTACGCACGCAGTTGCAGGACATGGCCGAGAAAGAATGAGCCAGGAGTTGTTAGCACAAGGCATTCAGGTTGCTGGTGGTGTTGCATTAAGTGGAAATGCAAAAGCTGTAAATATTTTTAATAATGTTTACGGACCAACAGCGCAAGTTGGTGTGTTGTTACCAAATAGTCGCAACCAGGAATTTGAAGCAGATCATTATGGTTTGATATTCGCTGCAATGGCTGGTTACGATCCAAGAGAAGCAATTCCATTTTGGACACGAATGATGAATTTAAGTAAAACCACAGGGCAAACGCCAACGTTTTTAAGCGATCACCCAAGCGACGAAACACGCATACAAAAATTAAAAGAGTTGATGCCTGAAGCGCTTACATATTATAAAGCAGATTCAACAAAATAATTATATAACCGTTAATTCATAAAAATCGTCAGGCTGTAAATATTTATTCGCAAGCTCCTGTAGTTCTTTACTTGTAATTTTTTTTATGGTTGATATACTATTGTTGAAATAATCTTGGGATAAATTATTCAATATATAATTTTTCCATCTTGCAATTATTTGAAAAGCGCCATCAATATCACCAAGAATACTTCCTATCATATAATTGCGCACAAGATGCAGCTCTTGTTCATCAACGGGTTCATCTCGCAAGCGCTTCATCTCATTGTATACTTCTTTAATTGTTGCTTCTGCCACATCTCTGCCTGCTTCTGTTGAGATCATCCATGCACTTTCATGAATATGATTTTCAAGATAACTGTGAATGCCATACGTATAACCTTTGTCTTCACGTATGTTGCTCATTAATCTTGAGCCAAAATATCCGCCGAAAATATTATTTAATACCTGCACTTTTATAAAATCGGGATGATGCCTGTTAGGAAAATGTCTTGCAATTCTTATAGCAGACTGCACACCATTTTCATCATTAATTAAATTTTGTTTTTTTGTTGTGGAAGGATGAGAAGTATAATTTATTGGCAGCAATTCTTTTTTGTTCAATGATAGCGAACCAAAATTTTTGTTCAATAATTCTTCAATATTTGATGGCAGTTTTCCTGCAACAAACAAAGCACACTTTCCATTGATGTAATGATCATCATAAAATTTTATCAAATCATCGCGCAGCAAATTATCAAAATCTGCAATTGAACTATACCTGCCATAAGGATGATTGAAGCCAAATAAATTTTCATCAATTAAACGGTTGGCAACAAAATCGCACTTCTTCAAATTTACCTCAAGCCCTTGCTTTTGATTTTGTTTGTAAATCGCGAGCTCTTCTTCAGGATAAATAGAATCAGTCAGTAATTCTGTAACAACCGGCAATAGCTCGGGCAAATATTTACTTAAGCTGTGTAAACTAAGCGAAGCAGTTTCATGATGCGCATGACGATTAAGATATGAGCCATAAAATTCAAAATGTGCGTTTATAGCAAAAGCGCTTTTTCTGCGTGTTCCATTTTTCAATAAATAATTTGCAGCTGCGGCAACAATGTTTTTTTCTTCATAGCAATTACCTGCATAAAATAACCATTCAATCAAAACTACTTCCTGTTCTGGTGCATCAATAGCATATACAGGAATGTTATTAGCAAGCGTAAAATATTTATAAGGTTTTAAGTGAAGATTAAAATCAACTGCATCTACAATAGCCGGCGGCATTTTTCTGTTAAGCATAAGATTTATTAGAGCGCAAAAGTAAATGAATGCGGTTAATGTGCTAATTCACAAATATGCTAATTTGCCAATTATATGGAGCCTGGCATAAAAGAATTTTTTAGAAGATTGGTTGCAACAATTTCGCTTTTGGTGTTATGGATGATGATAAACCTTACAATAGGCATAAAATATGATTGTGCTTTTATTGAAGATAAAGTTCGCTGGTATAATATTGTTTTTTATTGTTGGTTTTTAATAAGCCTTGTTACGTTAATTTGGATCTGCATAAAGATTTGGCAAAAGCCTATTGAAAATTTAAATGATTAGTGTAACGAATTTTGTTTTCAGCCGTTATGTTTTGTACAAATCATGTTTATGGTTTGATAATTGTAAAATATGTATCAAATAAAAAGCTATTCACGCATTATTGTTATTTGCGGAACCTTGCTAATATGGATCATTAAATTTTTTATCCGCCCTTTTCATTTATATACAGCCTGGCTTAGCCCCTTTATAGGAGTTGCACCTAATTTAATAGGCACATTTCTTTTGCCGTTCGGTGGTTATTGGTTATTAAGAAAATTTTTTTTAATGCGAAATAATTTCGAAGTAAAACTTACATGTGCTTCAGGTTTGTTATTGGTAGTTATAAATGAGTACCTGCAATTAATTCCTCTTTTTCATCGCACATTTGATTATCTTGATATACTGGCTTCTTTTGTTGGAATATTTATTGGCTATAAGGTTTTCATAAGAATGATGTTTGCATGCTCAACAAATACGGGAGAAGAAAAATTTTTGCCCGCTTAACTTGTGTGATCAACCACAATTACCCATTCGCCATTTATTTTTTTGAAAAGCAAAGTAAAATATCCGCCAATATCTTTTTGTTGTGTTCTCTTTAAATGCCATCCACCAATCACAAAATAATACTCCGGAGAAATTTGTTTTAGTTTGATGAGATCAAAAGAAAGCTTGCCCATTGTTGCAGTATCAGGATAAGCTTTTTTATATCGCTCAAGTGTAGATTGCCATCCATAGGTTGGTGGCGAACTCACAAACATCAAGGAATCACTCTTCCAATATGTTTGCATGAATGTATCTATATCTCCATTATTCCATGCTTCAATTTGATTATTCATCACATCCTTAATTGCACTTGAATCGTCTTGCGCAAACAAATAGTTTGAGCAAGCCATCAAGAACAAAGTGAAAAATATCTTATTCATAAAAAGGTAAAATAAAAGCAGTGTGTTTTCTCTCCTTTGGAGAGGATTTAGGTGCGTTTTACATTACAACACCTGCAAACTGTTTCAAAAACCGCACATCATTTTGAGAATACAAACGCAAATCATTTACTCGGTATTTCAATTGACAAATTCTTTCGATGCCCATTCCAAATGCAAAGCCGGTGTAAACTTCCGGGTCAATATTAAAATTCTTTAACACGTTTGGATGCACCATGCCACTGCCTAAAATTTCTACCCAGCCTGTATGTTTACAAACATTACAACCGCTGCCGCCGCAAATCAAACAACTTATATCCATTTCAGCGCTTGGTTCTGTAAATGGAAAATAAGATGGGCGAAAACGAATGCGCACATTCTCACCAAACATTTCCTGTACAAAAAAATACAACGTTTGTTTTAAATCTGCGAAGCTTACATTTTCATCAACATATAAACCTTCAACCTGGTGAAAAAAGCAATGCGCTCTTGCACTAATTGTTTCATTGCGATAAACACGTCCCGGGCAAATGGTTCTTATCGGCGGCTTTTGTTTTTCCATCACACGTGCCTGCACGCTGCTTGTATGTGTTCGCAATAACCAGTCAGGATTTTGGTGCACATAAAATGTATCCTGCATATCGCGCGCCGGATGATTCTCAGGCATGTTCATCGAAGTGAAATTGTGCCAGTCATCTTCAATCTCAGGTCCTTCAGCTAATGTAAAACCAAGGCGGCTAAAAATAGAAACAATGCGATTACGCACAAGGCTTAAAGGATGTCTTGTGCCGATATTAATTTCATCACCGGGTAAACTATAATCAATCAAATCTTCGCTTTCAGCTTTTGGCTTTGAGCTTTCAGCTTTCAGCGTTTCATATTTTTCTTCTGCAGTTTGTTTTAAGCTGTTCAATAATTGTCCGGCTTCTTTTTTCTTTTCATTCGGCACATTTTTCATTTCCTGCATCAGGTTTTTAACAATGCCTTTTGTGCCCAGGAATTTTATGCGGAATGTTTCGACTGCATCACCATTTTCACCGACAAAATTTTCTATTTCTTTTTTATACAATTCAACTTGCTGTAATAGCTCTTCCATAAAAACGAAGATAGTAAATAGCAAATAGTTTATAGTTGATAGTTCATGGAAACAATGCTTGGATTTCACACCTATGAACTATTACCCATGAACCATGAACTATTAAAATAATTTGCTTAAATAAATTTCATTCCTATTTTTGCGCTTCAATGATTTACAACATACATACACATCATCATCATTTATCCTTACATGGGTAAGCTGTGATTGTATGTAATAAATAACGCATCAAAAGGCTTACTAAACAGTGAGCCTTTTTTGTTTTAATAATATGATATGAAACTAAAAATCGCATTACAAAAATCCGGACGGTTATATGAAGATTCAATTTCGATATTAAAAGAATGCGGAATTGAATTTCAAAACGGCATGAATAAATTGCTCAATGAAGCCATCAATTTTCCATTGCAGGTTTTGTTTTTGCGTGATGATGATATTCCGCAGTATGTGCAGGATGCCGTTGCTGACATAGGAATCGTTGGTGAAAATGTAGTTTTTGAAAGCAATAAAAACGTGGAGATAGTTGACAAGCTGGGTTTTGGTAAATGCAGGCTCTCAATTGCTGTTCCGCGCAATGAAAATTATAACGATGTTTCTTTTCTGCAGAATAAAAAAATTGCAACCAGCTATCCGTATTTGTTGCAAAAGTTTTTGGATGAAAATAAAATCACTGCAGAAATACACGAGATAAGCGGCTCGGTAGAAATAACTACTGGTGTTGGCTTGGCTGATGCGATTTGTGATTTGGTAAGTTCAGGCAGCACGTTGTTTTCAAACGGTTTAAAAGAAACAGAAGTAATTCTAAATTCTGAAGCGGTGCTGATTGAGAATAAGAATATTTCAGAAGAAAAAAGAATCATTCTTGAAAAATTAATGTTCAGAATTGAAGCAGTAAAAAAATCGAAAAAGTATAAATACATTTTATTGAACGTGCCGAATAAAAATTTGGATACTGTTTGCAAAATTATTCCCGGTATGAAAAGCCCAACCATTTTACCGTTAGGTGTTGAAGGTTGGAGTTCATTACATTCAGTAGTGCATGAAGATGATTTTTGGAATGTGATTGAAAATTTAAAAGAGAATGGCGCAGAAGGAATTTTAATTGCTCCTATTGAAAAACTGATTTTATAATGATGCAGTTAATAAAATATCCGGCTAAAGAAAATTGGAGCGAAATTTTACTGCGCCCGCAACAGGATTTTGCCGATATAAAAGAAAAAGTACAGTCAATAATTAATGATGTAAAAGCAACCGGCGATGAAGCTCTAAAAAAATATACAAAGCAATTTGATGGAGTTGAATTGAATGATTTTAAAGTACAAGATGAAGAATGGAAAGCCGCTGAAGCAATTGATGAAAAACTAAAAGCAGCAATAAGAACTGCAATAAAAAATGTCAACACATTTCATCAGTCACAAAAAGAAGATGTAAAAAAGATTGAAACAATGCCGGGCATTACCTGCTGGCGAAAATCTATCCCAATTGAAAAAGTCGGCTTATACATTCCCGGCGGAACGGCGCCTCTTTTTTCAACGTTAATTATGCTTGCAGTACCGGCAAAAATTGCAGGTTGTAAAGAAATAATTGTTTGTACACCGCCGCAAAAAGATGGAACTATTCATCCGGCGATTTTATTTGTGGCAAAAGAAATTGGCATTAATACAATTTATAAACTTGGAGGCGTGCAGGCGATTTCAGCAATGGCGTATGGAACAGAATCTATTTCTAAACTGTATAAAATTTTTGGTCCGGGGAACCGCTTTATTACTTATGCAAAAATGCTGATTGCATCAGAAGGTGTTGCGATTGATATGCCTGCAGGTCCTTCAGAAGTTGCCATTATTGCTGATGAAACTTGCAATGCAGAATTTGTTGCAGCAGATTTACTATCGCAATGCGAACATGGAAAAGATTCGCAGGTTGTATTAATCAGTAATAACGAAAAAGTTATTGAAGAGATAAATGAACAGTTGAAGAAACAGTTAAATAATTTGCCAAGAAAAGAAATCGCGGAACAATCTTTAAAAAATAGTAAAGCAATTTTGGTTGAAACATTAGATGAAGCAATCGAATTAATAAATGAATATGCTCCGGAACATTTAATTATTGCTTGTGATAAAGCGATTGAATTATCACAAAAAATTACAAATGCTGGTTCTGTTTTTATTGGTAATTACTCGCCTGAAGCAGTCGGTGATTATGCGTCAGGAACGAATCATACTTTACCAACAAACGGTTTTGCAAAAGCTTACAGCGGTGTTTCGCTCGACAGCTTTTATAAAAAAATTACATTTCAGCAATTGACAAAAGATGGCTTGAAAAATATCGCTGAAACAGTTGAATTAATGGCAGAAGCTGAAGGTTTACAGGCACACGCCAACGCAATAACAATAAGAAGAAATAAATAAACATGAGCGAATTCAATCTTGATAATATCACAAGAGCAAACATAAAAAAGCTGGTTCCATATTCTTCGGCGCGTTCAGAATATGAAGGCGATGCACAGGTTTTTTTAGATGCGAATGAAAATAGCCTAGGTTCAATGCTGCAGGAAAATTTTCATCGTTACCCCGACCCGCTTCAAAAAAAGTTAAAAGAAAAAATCAGCTCAATAAAAAATATAAACACTGAAAATATTTTTATAGGGAACGGAAGTGATGAGGCCATTGATTTATTGATTCGCGCTTTTTGTAATCCCGGTAAAGATGAAATTTTAATCTTTCCTCCAACTTATGGAATGTATGAGGTTTCTGCAGCTATTAATGATGTGCAGATAAAAGAAGTTTTACTCACAGAAAATTTTGAATTGAACATTCCGGAGATTAGAAAAGCAATCAGTGATAAAACGAAAATCATTTTTGTTTGCTCACCTAATAATCCAACTGGAAATTCTTTCAAAGAAACTGAAATTGAAGATTTGCTGAACGTTTTTAATGGTATTGTAGTCATTGATGAAGCATACATTGATTTTTCTGATAAAGCATCATGGCTTAAAAAATTAAATCAATATCCAAACCTTGTTCTACTGCAAACACTTTCAAAAGCATGGGCACTTGCCGGTTTGCGAATCGGAATGGCTTTCGCATCGAAAGAAATCATTCAAATTTTAAACAAGATAAAACCGCCGTACAACATTAGCATTGCAACACAAAAGTTAGCATTGCAGGTTTTGAATGATGAAGAAAAAGCTTATCGGAAAATTGATATCATCAAAAGAGAAAAAGAAAAACTGATTGAAGACTTGAAAGTTTTCGATTTTATAAAAAATATTTATCCTTCTGATACCAATTTTTTATTGCTAAAAGTGAACGACGCAACAAGATTGTACAAATATTTATTGAGCAAAAATATTGTTGTTCGAAATAGAAGTAACCAGCCGCTGTGTGATAATTCTTTGCGTATTACCATCGGCACACCGGAAGAAAATGTTTCTTTATTGAATGCTTTAAAATCGTACACCGCATGAAAAACTTGTATGCAAATATTGACACAATAGTTTCTACAAAAGACGACAATGCTTTGCTTGAGAAAAATGTAATTCACAATTTATATCGCATCAACAAGCAACTAAATTATGCGATAACAATTGTTGCTGAAGAAGCGGTTTCACAGGTTAGTATAAAAGCATTAGATATTTTAAGAAATGAAAGCATTGAATTTGAAATAAAAAACAAGCCTGAAAAAAATATTGATGATAATCTTTACATCAGCAAAACAAATTTTACAAGTTGGGATGAAATATATATAAAGCTGAAATCTTCAATGCGCAAAGTTTCACATACAAGAAATACAAACGAAACAAAAATTCAAATAGAGTTAAATCCTGATGGGAATGGTGTTTATCAAATTTCAACAGGGCTTGGTTTTTTCAATCACATGCTCGAGCAGTTATCCAAACACAGCAATATGGATTTAATGATCGATGTGAAAGGCGATTTGCATATTGATGAACATCACACCATAGAAGACACAGCGATTGCGTTAGGTGAAGCAATGGCGTTGGCAATGGGCAATAAAAAAGGAATGGAACGCTATGGTTTTGTTCTGCCGATGGATGATTGTCTTGCACAAGTGGCGATTGATTTTGGCGGAAGAAGCTGGTTGGTATGGAACGCAGAATTTAAACGTGAAAAAATTGGTGATGTGCCCACAGAAATGTTCTATCATTTTTTCAAATCGTTTTGTGATGCCGCGAAATGCAATCTGAATATTAAAGTAGAAGGCGAAAATGAACATCATAAAATAGAATCGATATTCAAGGCATTTGCAAAAGCAATAAAGATGGCAATTGCAGTGAATTATGATAGCGATGTTTTGCCAACAACAAAGGGGATTCTATAAAACGGTCAGACGCTTCAAAAGTGTCAGCCGAATACGATGGGAATCAAACTATGAAAGTTGTAATCATAAAGTATAATGCGGGTAATGTGCAATCAGTGAATTATGCTTTGCAGCGTTTAAATATTTCTGCAACACTAACCGATGATGCAGATGAGATTTTAAGCGCTGATAAAATTATTTTTCCAGGTGTTGGTGCTGCGGCTCCTGCAATGAATTATTTAAAAGAAAAAAATCTTGACGCTTTAATTAAAAATATTAAACAACCTTTTTTTGGAGTTTGTTTGGGCATGCAATTGCTGTGCAATCATTCTGAAGAAGGTAATACAAAATGTTTGGGCGTTTTTAATCAGCAGGTAAAAAAGTTTGCAGGCAAAGAAAAAATTCCGCAAATGGGCTGGAATAATATTTATGATTTAAAGTCGCCGCTGTTTAAAGATGTTGATGAAAATGCGTACATGTATTTCGTGCATAGTTATTATGTCGAATTGAGCGAATACACGATTGCAAAAACAACATACATGACCGAATACAGTACGGCTTTGCAAAAAGATAATTTTTATGCGGTGCAGTTTCATCCGGAAAAATCTTCATCAGCAGGAGAGAAGATTTTAAAAAATTTTATTGAATTATGATTGAGATAATTCCGGCAATAGACATTATGAATGGAAAATGTGTGCGGCTTTCGCAAGGCGATTTTCAAACACAAAAGATTTATAGTGAATCGCCGGTTGATGTTGCAAAGGAATTTGAAGCAGCAGGAATAAAACGATTGCACATGGTTGATTTGGATGGCGCAAAAAAAGGAAGCGTTGTAAATATTGGTGTGCTGGAAAATGTTGCTTCATCAACCAATTTAAAAATTGATTTTGGTGGTGGTATTAAAACAACAAGTGATGCAGAAAAAGTTTTTAATGCAGGTGCATCAATTATAAATATCGGAAGTGTTGCAATTAAACAACCAGACATTGTTGTTGAATGGATAGAAAAATTTGGAGCAGAAAAAATTTTGTTAGGCGCTGATGTAAAGGGTGAAAAGATTGTGATTAATGGCTGGCAACAATCGACAAAAATAAATGTCTTAGATTATTTGGAAGACTGGTCATCAAAAAAAATGAATAATATTTTCTGTACTGATGTTTCAAAAGATGGTTTGCTGCAAGGCACTTCCATTGAGTTGTATAAAAAAATTATTCAGTCAATTGCAAATATTCATTTAACAGCAAGCGGTGGCGTTGCATCTATAAAAGATGTAGAAGAATTAGAAGCGATTGGTTGTTCAGGTGTGATAATTGGAAAGGCTTTGTACGAAGGAAAAATTAAATTGAACGAGCTGAAAAAATTTATAACCTAATGGCGCTTACAAAAAGAATTATTCCTTGTCTCGATGTTAAAAACGGGCGCACAGTAAAAGGCATCAACTTTGAAAATATTCGTGATGCCGGTGATGCTGTTGAGCTTGGCGCTTATTATGCAAAAGAAGGCGCAGATGAATTAGTTTTTCTCGACATTACTGCAACCAACGAAAAAAGAAAAATATTAACCGAGCTTGTAACAAAAGTTGCAGCGGCTATCAATATTCCGTTTACAGTTGGTGGTGGCATTTCTTCTGTTGAAGATGTGAAAGCTGTTTTAAATGCAGGCGCCGATAAAGTTTCTATTAACACAGCGGCTGTAAAAAATCCGGCATTAATAAAACAATTGTCAGATGAGTTCGGCAGCCAATGTATTGTGCTTGCAGTTGATGCAAAAATTGAAAATGATAATTGGTTTGTGTATTTAAATGGCGGTAGAGTTGCGACAGATATTTCCGCGATCGAATGGATAAAACACGCCATTGATTTAGGCGCAGGCGAAATTCTTTTAACATCAATTAATCATGATGGAACGAAGCAGGGTTTTGCAAATGAATTAATTCATGAAGTAGAATCCTTTTCACCTGTTCCTGTAATTGCAAGTGGTGGTGCGGGCAACATGCAACATTTCGCGGATGTATTTAATGCGGGTGCAGATGCAGCTTTAGCCGCGAGCTTGTTTCACTATAAAGAAATGGAAATTGCTGATTTGAAAAAATTTTTAAAAGAAAAAAATATTGCTGTAAGAATTTAAACGCTCGCTTCTTGCCCTTCTCCTTTGGAGAAGGGTTGGGATGAGGTCAAACCATAAATATGAAACCAGACTTCGAAAAATTTACAGATAAACTCGTTCCCGTTATTGTGCAGGATGCATCAACCAATAAAGTTTTAATGTTGGGTTATATGAATGATGAAGCATATAATCAAACACTCATCGAACAAAAAATTACTTTTTACAGCCGCAGTAAAAAACGATTGTGGACAAAAGGTGAAACGAGCGGCAATTATCTTTTTGTAAAAGAAATTTTAAACGATTGCGATAATGATTGTTTGTTGATAAAAGCAAATCCTGCAGGACCAGTTTGTCACACCGGCGCTGATACATGTTTTAATGAAACAAATGAAGGCAGCTTTTTGCATCAGCTTGAAAAAATTATTGAATCAAGAAAAGAAACAAAGCAACAAGGCTCATATGTAAATAGTTTGTTTGAACGCGGCATTAATAAAATTGCACAAAAAGTTGGTGAAGAAGCAGTAGAACTTGTAATCGAAGCAAAAGATAATAACGAAGAATTATTCATAAATGAAGCAGCTGATTTATTGTTTCATTATCTTATTTTATTAAATGCAAAGGGCAAATCTTTAAGTGACATTGAAAAAGTTTTAAAGCAACGTCACAATAAATAATTACATAACTCTGACACAACTGAGCCTTAGTCTAAATAACAGCCCTTCAAAAAGCAGTACATTTGCGCGTTATGTTGCAAACACTAGACATACTGCAATCAGCACATTTGAACACAGTTGATTCCCGCATTCCGCTTTTGGAAATGAAGGAGCATTTCGTTCCCGGCTCTGTACGATATGTTATTCGCCGTTACCAGGCACCCGAATTTTGGTCTGCGCAAGATAGCGGCATGTTGGTTTATCACTTCGATAAAAACAATACAGAAGATAATTTTTTTGAGCTGCGTTTCTGCATCACCGGCAATAAATATTGTTCAGAAAAAAATTGCATGGCTTGTAAAGAAAATGAAACGGAATGCAAGAGCCATGAATCACTGGATGTTTTTTCATTTCATTTTTCTTCTTTGTTTTTACACCAGTTTGTACATAATGTAAAACTCACGAGTCGTAAGGATGAAGTGCTCGCGTTTAAATACACATCGTCATTTCATAAACTGTTTCCGGTTTGCAATCGCAAACGCGTTTTGCTTGATGCGTTGTTAAATAACAATTTTGCCGGCGCAGCAGAAAATATTTACATGAACGCAAAAGTGCACGAGCTTTTATTGTACAGTGTTGAATGTTTGATTGATGAAAAAGATGAAGGCTTTGCCTGCAAATTTTTGGATGATGAAGCAGGTCGCGACAGGATTTATAAAGCGCGTGAAATTTTATTGCAACATATCGGCAACCCGATTACCATTAAATCACTCAGCCGTAAGGTTGCGATGAATGAATGCTATTTAAAGAAAGGCTTTAAAGAAATTTTCGGTACTACTATATTCGATTTTTACCAGCAGCAACGGATGGAACACGCAAAATACTTGTTGTACGAAAAAGGCTTAAGCGTAACCGATGTTTCCGATGTGTTGGGCTATTCATCCATCTCGCATTTCTCCGCCGCATTTAAAAAACATACCGGATTAAAACCTTGCGAGTTGTTGAAGTAATTGCTGGCTGCAAGTTTTGGTTCAAGTTTTATCTTTCAGACTACTTAAAATGAAATAGCGACTTTCCCTTTTTTATTTTTTGATGAGGTCGTCCATCTCGGACCGGATTTTAAGATATCAATTGCTTTGGAGTTTCGTTTATCATCAAGCGATTTTGTAACATGAATATTATAAGGATTTCCATCGTTATCAATTAAAAATTCAAGTTCAACAATATCATCCTGCGACATATTGTTAGTTCCTGTTGAATCTTCATTCAACTTAGTCGTCACATAATTATTAAAATTCTGCCAGCCACCAACGGGTGTTGCAGTTTGCTTTTTTGATTTGTTGCTTTTAACACCATAACCTGTTACTACAACATCGCTTAACTCGCTATGATTTTCTTTTAGCGTAATCAAATTTTCTGCGTTTGGTTTCAGTACCGCATTTTTATTTTCATATCCAACTGTTGTTGCTGTTACATTAAGTAAAGAATCATTTCTCTGCAAAGCAAAATTTCCATTCAAATCTGAAACAGCAGCCTTTTTATCATTTGTTTCAACAACTGCACCGGCAACAGGTTTGTTATTTTCATCCACTACTTTACCTGCAAATGTTTTTTCATTAAGATTTATTCCACTCAAGGCACTGTTCAAAGCCATTTGCACTGAATCATTTTTTGATGATTTTATTGGTGCAAAAGATCTATCCATTGTCTGCGCCTGAGAAGGCGCAGATAAAGCAGCAACGGAATTTGTTTCATTTTCCGCAATTGTATCAGCGTTAAGGATAGGTGTTGTTGCTTTCTCTTTTGTAGGCGAAGAAATCCTATGTTCTTTTTTATTTTCTGCTGTAACCGGCGCTTGATTTTTATCCGCAGAAAATGCTTCGGGTTTGGGCATTGCAACAGAATCGTTTGCTATACCGGCTTTGTTTGTTTTTTCATTTTTTGTTTGTGCAATTTCATTTTGCTGATGAGATGTTCTTAAAAAATAATATCCTGTTACGGCAACACCGGCTAATAAAATAAAAATAGCAGCAATCCGCAACCACTGATTACTTTTCTTTATTAGTACAACTTTTGAATTTTGTTTTTCTTGCTGTAACGAAGCATTTATTTCATTCAAATGCTGTTCTGCTATGCTTGATGAAACTTCGCGGAAACCTTCAATCGCATCTGATAAAAACGGATCCTGCAACGCAGCCTTTTCTAGTGCATGCATTTCTGTTGCAGACATTTTGCCCAGCAGGTAACGCTGAATGTCTTCAAAAGAATAATTAATATGTGTTGATGGCTCAGCCATTTTTTTCCATACAAATTTTTAAATTTCTTCTCCCGTTTTGAATTAAACTACGCACTTTATTCCAATCATAACCGGTTGTATCCACAATTTCGTTATAGCATTTATTTTCCAGATAAAATAACCTGATGCTCTGTTTTTGCCCGTCCGGCAAATGTTCAATACAAAACTCAAGTTTCTTTAATTCATTTTCTTTTTCCAGCACGTCGTCAAGATGCGTAAAGTCTTCTGATTGCATAATCGCCGGCGTAAATTCAACTGTTATATTTTTCTTTTCTTTTCGCAACTGCATAAGGCAATGATTTTTTACTACAACATATAACCAACTTTTAAAATTCTGCACATCATGTGTCTGAAGCTTTGTTAAAAGTTCCTGGTAAATATTCATCACAGTATCTTTCGCTGTTTCTGCATGCTTAAAATATTTCATACAAACACCATATATCAAATCAGCATAGCGCAAATACAATTGTGCAAGCATTTGCT